>JAWXCN010000183.1:0-31218 GCA_034408725.1 Candidatus Hydrogenedentota bacterium | reverse complement strand
GCCGCGCCCGACATGAACAATTGCACCACACGCGTCGCGCGCGGCGCATGGTGCAGACCGCCGCTGCGCAATCCCGGCCCGAAGCCCGCGGCATGCGCGCGCGGCAGCATTCCGTCCCGCGCCAGCATCGAAGCCAACGCAACGCCACCGAGGCCACCGCCCAATTTCCAAAGAAAGTCGCGTCGATTCATAAAGCCATGTTACCACGCTAAAGCTCGCATCAATCATATTAACTAAAAGCCAGCTACCAGGATTCCGGGATTTCACTTGAGGCCAGCACGCACAAAACCGCGTGGGTATAACCCCGACAGTATTTTGCTATTGATACTGTTACTCACCGGTCGCCAAAGAAATAACTTTTCGTAGATGCAATGAGTATCACCATAGCGAGGTTAAGCAGTGCAACTCCAGGACTCGCCATGCTGAACGCGAGCACGTGCAGCATACCGGCCACCAGGAAAAGCACGTACACCGGTCTCCACCGCAGAAAGAAGCCCGCGATGAAAAGGCATTTCATCGAAAACCATAACGCGGCAATCGGCATTGCGAGGATTGCGACAAGGTTGCCGAATCCTTCCAATGCGAGCAGCACGGATACCACCCATATTTGCCAGGGAACCTCTCCCCATGCAAAACGGGATCGAACTTTTGACTCGGGAAGAGGATCAAAATTCGTGGAGTACGACATCGGAAATCCCCTCCATTCTAATGCAGAGCATACCACACAATCGGATTGATTGAGCGGCCAAAAAGAACACCGCCGCGGCGTTCAGCCGCGGCGGTGCAACATGCGCCGGACAACTTGTTTGGGCATCGGGATTCCCAGCCGGCGCGCAGCAGAAATCAAGCGCGCGTTACGGTGCGACCCATACGCGTGATTCCTGAATCACTTCCGGCACCCAACGGCGCACTGTTTCGTTATGGCCTTCGACGAAATGGCCGGTGCGTGGGTCGCGGGACTCCGGCACCCAGATTTGTTCGCGCTCGTAGTGGCCGCCGCCAACGATTTCGCGGCGCGTTTCGTAGTACCCCTGCGGGCTTGGCGCAACATACGTTCTCGAGGGTTGTGAATAAGCCGGCGCGGGCTGCGCGTACACCGGGGCCTGCTGAACATACGCCGGGGGCTGCGTGCGCACGCTCTGTGTCTGCACGATTGCACTCACCACATTGCCGACCGCGTTGGCAATTGCGGCATCGCGGATCGCGTCGGAGTATTGCTCGTCGGCCCTGTACCGGTTGTGCGAATCGTAGTATGGATACGCGCCGTTGTCGTAACCGTATCCCTGTCCGGGGTAACCGCCATACCCGCCAAATTGTTGAAGCCCGTACAACAGATCAAGCGCGTCGTTTCCGGAATGTTTATTGCCGCGGTCGTTGCCCCGGCTCTGTCGCTCGAGCTCGCGCAAGATCGGAAAATCATTGTTTCCACCCCGGCCGCTCGATGCCCCGCCCAGTGCATCCAGCAATGGAAACGGGCTTCCGCCGCGTCCGCCTCCACCACCCGCACGGCCCAGCACATCCAGCAACGGAAACGGGCTTCCTCCGCGTCCGCCTCCACCACCCGATCGGCCCAGCGCATCAAGCAGCGGGAACGGGCTTCCACCCCTGCCACCGCGGTCGCCCACTCCGCCCAGATTCGGGACCCTAATGCCCGGCGACCGGCCGCGGTCGGGTCTCGCGATGGCCCCGGCGGCCCGCACGCCTTTGCCCACAGATCGCGCGGAACGTCCACGCCCATCAGCATATGCCGGTTGCGCAATCATTGCAGCGGTAAAAATTGCGAGGGATACAATCGTTAAATGTGTTCGAGTATTCACGGCGCCTATCTCCTACGGTTTGCAAACCCTGATGACAGGAGTGACGCCAAAAGCATCGGGGTATTCACTGATATTTTTGGGTATAGCTGAACCGGACCAAGGAATTCACTAATATTAGAATTTGTCTTCTAAATACCCACGCGCCGCCCTATCACCCGTCTGAAAATACATCGCAGGAAAAGTCGCAGGGCAACGCGTGCCCCCAATATACTTTTAGAAAATTGGAACGGACAGGCCCACCTTCACCATCACTTGGGGGGAATTTCGATGCTGCGAAACCTTAGACTTTTGCCAATCGCGCTTGTCCTAATCACCGGCGCATTGGCGAGAACACCTGTAATTTGGGATTTGGAAGTCCTCAAGCAGCAACCCAGGAACTTGCCGGTGGAAAAAGTAAACAAGTGGCGGCAAAACAAGGCAGCTGCGCTTTTCAAACAGTCCGGCGCAACGGCGGTCTCCGAGCAGCCGGTTTGGCGCGATGGCACTCCAGGACCAACATTACCGGTATCCAACGTAGTTGTAGAACTCGAAGGCAGCACAAAAGACATCATCGTTATCGGCGCGCATCTGGACAAACACTACAACGGAAAAGGCGAAGGCGCTGTGGATGACTGGTCTGGCGTTGCCGCAATGGCCGGACTTTTTCGAGAACTCCGTAAACAACCGGTGCGGAAGTTCACGTTCGTATTTGTCGCTTTCGCATATGAAGAAGATGGACTTTGGGGATCTAAGTCCTACGTGAACTCGCTTTCCCCGGACGCTGTTGCGCGCATCAAGGCGATGGTCAATCTGGAATGCCTTGGAGTGTCGCATTTGCACATCTGGAGAAACGGTTCGACGCCAAGGTTAATCGATCTGGCGGAAAAGCTCGCGAAACTGAATGGCGTAAAACTGATAAGCCGCGACCTGCCGGAAGGAGTCATCTCAGATTCAATTCCGTTTTCCAAGCAGGGAATTCCTACGATTACGTTTGACTCCCTCAAGCCAAAAGATTTCCCTCTTATCCACAGCGACGATGACACACTCGACAAGATATCGGTCAGCGCTTATAAGGATGGTCTCGCGTTTATCTTGAAATACATCCTCGAAATTGATATTGCCGGGGTCCCAATTGCAACGGCCAGTCCGGGGAAATGAGCGGATCGCGCAAAGCAGTCACGTGCTGATAACCGGCTTGCCTGTCCGGTCTCTATAGTTCTCCAACGGATTTTTCTATACTGGACAGGAAAGGCATTAAGGTCCAAAAATGATGTCCTATATTGATAAGCTGTACCTTCAAAAGCTCGAAGAGCGCGGGCCAATGTTTGCCATGCGGCAATGCCAGGGCATGATTGATTCCGTCAAGGAGATGTACCGCGCGCAGCTTCGAGGGGAAACCCCCGGACTCGAAGGCCGTGCATTAGAAATTGCGGTTGCGCGCCGTATCTATAGTTCCGATCCCGCTACCCTTCAATTGCTCGATCGAGTTGAAGCTGCCGATGCTTGACGTTAGCGTCGGGACGACGATCGTTAAGGTAGCTGCCGCGCTCACAGCTCTTGAAATACCATTCCATGTTACCGGCGAAATCGTCTCGTCATACCACGGCATTCCCCGATTCACGATGGACATTGATTTTGTCGTTGTGCTGGTGAGCGGTCATCGTCAAATTCCCTCGATTGTCTCATCATTAGAAAATTCTTTTGAAATCGATATCGAGTCTGCGAAAAACTCGCTTAGATCGCATGGCATGTTTCAAGCCTTGGATAAAGAAACGCTTCATAAAGTTGATTTTCATGCGGGCGAACGCGTACCCGATGAACTTACCCGATCCATGATTACGGAACTTTTTCCCGGGGTCTCCGTACCAATTGCTTGCGCGGAAGACAGCGTCATTTCAAAGTTGTTGTGGGCGGGCATGGGAAGCAGCAAATCGTGGACGGATGCGGTGGGGATCGTGCAGCGGCGCGATTTGCGTTTCGATCTACTCGAAAAGTTGGCGCGCGTACTCGATCTTGGAACTGATTTGAAACGCCTTTTGAACGAAGCAAAGCAGTAGTGACTGCTCCTCATTAACCGCCACTGGCTTCCGGCCACGGGTACGCGATCGCGCCCGCGTTGGGGGCGATGGGACTTTTCGGCAGCGCGGCATGCCACGCGAGCAAGTGTTCCGACATCTTTATCACGATGCCTTGGTTCGCATCCGCAAGGTTGTCTACTTCCATCGGATCGGCCGGGATATCGTACAACTCGATGCGCGACCGGTCGGGATTCATCAACAGCTTCCACTTGCCCTCGCGCATGGCCATCATCGGCGACATGTGGATCGTATCGCCAATGACGGTGAAGCGCCGTTCCCAAAATAACGGTTTTGTCCGCGCGCGCTGCGTTCCCTTCCACGCCGCGGACATATCTTCGCCGTCCAATGCCAGGTCTTTTGGCACATTCACACCGCACAACGCCGTCACGCTCTGCAAAAAATCAACGCCGCTGAGCACAGTCTGCGCGTCCACCACGCCAGCGGGTATGTGTCCCGGCCAGCGTGCAATGAACGGAGTTCGCACGCCGCCTTCGTAGAGGCTGCGTTTTCTTCCCCGGAACGGACCTGAACTGCCCGCGCCGCTGTGAGCGGTTTCTGATATGTGGATGTCCTCGGGGCCATTGTCACTTGAGAAAACGACGATGGTGTTTTCGCGCAATCCCGATTCATCCAACTGCGCAAGCACGCGCCCAACATTGCGGTCCATTTCTGATAACGCGCCGTGGTATACCGCATGCGGCGTGGTAAAAGTTCCGGATACCCGGTTCGTCCTGAAATCACTGAACGGTTTCATCTGCTCGTCCGAGGGATCGAGCGGCGCGTGCGTGGCGTGCGTCCACATGTTTACATAAAAGGGCTTGTCGCGATTCGCCTTGATGAACGCTATCGTTTCGTCGGCGATCAATTCGCTCGAACGCCGCCAGAACAGTTCCGTACCTTCCCATTCCGATTCTCCGCCCATGCTGTACACCCGGCGCTCGTCGAATCCGTACTCCGTCGGCGCCACGTCGCCCAAATGCCATTTGCCGAAATGGCCGGTGGTGTAATCCGCATTGCGCATGCAATCGGCCAGCGTAGAGGTATTGGGATCAAGCGCCTGCGGCAACCCGCGTTTGTCGTTCTGTTCCGGCGTCGCGAAATGGGCATGAATACGAAGCGACGAAGGAAACCGGCCGGTCATGAACCCCGTGCGCGTGGGCGAACACACCGGCGAATTCACATAGAAATTCAGAAATCGTGTGCCTTCAGACGCGAGCCGATCGAGGTTCGGCGTCTTCGCAACCTTGCTTCCGTAACACCCCAAATCTCCCCATCCCAAATCGTCCGCGAGAATGAAGACGACGTTGGGCGGACGCTTCTTCGCGTCCGCGCTGGCCGCGGGTAGTTCTAACGCCGAGGGGAGGGCCAACGCCGCAGCCGCGCGCGCAGCCACTTGAAGAAAATCACGTCGCGATGAACATTGCATGTGTTCGTCCCCTTTTCGTCACAAATTCCGTTCCGGGAGGGCGCGCATCCACGCGCGCTATTGGTGTGTCCAGGTTTTAGCGCGCGCGGGACGCGCGCCCTCCCGCTAGTCCACGAACGTAAATTCGTTGCTGTTCAATATGACGCGGCACGCGCTGGCAAGGCCGCTCTTTTGCGCCAATGGAGCCAGCAGTTCGAACTCCGGCGGCGTCGATTCGCGCCCCCACGCCAGCCGGCACGCCGCAACAAGCTGGTCCGTTAGATTCGGCGCCGGAGCCTGCGCCCGCTCCGCAAAATACTCCGACTGCTTCACTACAAACGGATTATTGAACACCGCCAATGCCTGCAACGCGGTGATGGTCGCGTTGCGCGCGGGAACATTTTGCGATGGATCGGCGCAATCGAGCGTGTCCATGAACGGGTCCGGCACGCTGCGCACAACGAACCGATACACGGAGCGCCGGAATGATTTCGGATCGCTCACGTCAAACTGATCATAGTAGTAGCCGGGAGAATGGTCATCTTTGAACACAAACAAATCGTAGCCCGGTCCGCCCATCGTAAGATCAAGTTTGCCGCTGACTGCGAGCACTGCGTCGCGCAGCGACTCAGCGTCAAGCTGACGACGATTCATTCGCCACAACAACAAATTGCCCGCGTCACGCTGCGCGCCCGCTTCATTGTCCGTCGAAACCTGTCGATACGCCGCGCTGGTTACGATCAATTTGTGCAACCATTTTATGGACTGGCCGTGTTCCAAAAATTCATTCGCCAGCCAGTCGAGCAGTTCGGGGTGCGTGGGATACGCGCCCATGTGTCCGAAATCACCCGGCGTATCCACAATGCCTCGGCCAAAATGATAGTGCCACACGCGATTGACAATGCTGCGCCACGTCAGCGGATTATCTTCGTTCGCAAGCCATTCGGCGAGGGCTGCGCGACGCCCCCCTTCATCGTCCGGCTCGTCCAGCGCGAACGCAGACCCCGATCCGCCGCGGACTGCGAGCGCGCCTGGAATCGCCTCGTCCCCTTCCTGATTCACGTCGCCGCGAATCAGAACATGAATCCTGCGCGGCCCACCCGCGGGTGTAAACGAACCTTCTCCGCGGAACTCGCTTGCGGCGGCATAGGTCATCTGCGCCGGGGGTAACGCATTCAACGCATCGTCGATTTCTTTCAATCGCGCAAATACACGATCGCGCTCCTCGCGCAATGCCGGATCGGCCAGCGTATCCAACCGCGCCGCGCGTTGCGCTTCCGCATCCTTCACACGCGATTCCAACGCCTGCATTTCTTTCGTCGAACCCGCGCTCTTGATAATTCCGCGCCGGCTGCTGAATCCATCCACCAGATATTTCGCCGACCAGCGCCCGTCTTCTATCGAGTCCAGCGCGCTCACAGTCCCGCCCAGCGCAAGTTCATTTCCGTCATTCGTGACGCGAAGCTCGGCCAGCGCAAACGCGAAATCGGACGAGCGCTCCCACAGTCGCGTCGCGGTCACACGCACATAGCGCGCGGTCGCGCCGGTATTATCCACGCGATACGGCGTGTCCGCGGCATTGGGAAAATCGGATTCAGTTTCATCGACAAGGAGTGTCGCAATGCCAAACTCGGCGTCATCGGAAACTTCGATCTTGAACCGCACGGGGAATCCAAAACCGGGCGTATCGGGAAAATCCGTCGGCATGGCAGGGATCAGATGAACCGAACCGATTGCCTTTGATTCGCCCAGGTCCACCTGAACCCACTTCGTCACATCGCGCGTGGGCTCGATTGCGCTGTGGTATCCATTACTCGGGCTTTGGGACTGCGCCTTCAGTTCCTCTCGAAGTTTCGCCAACGTTTCATCCATGGCGGCTAACACTGGATCGGAAATTTTTGCGTAAACCGTGGCGATTTCCTTCTCGCGCGACGCGAATACCCGGCGTTCATTCATGTGTGCGGCGCGCTGCGCATATATAGCGGGGTCCATGTCCACGGGCCGTTCCGCGCGGTCCACACCCGCGAACACTGCCTGCAATCCGAAGTATTCGCGTTGAGAGATAGGATCGAATTTATGATCATGACAACGCGCGCAGTGTACCGTCATGCTCGCGAAAGTCGTCATGGTGTTCACCACCATGTCGTCCCGGTCCAGCATGCGCGTGATCTTTTTGTCCGTCGTGCCTTCCCGGAGTTCCGCGTGCCCGACATAGTCCCACGGGCCCGCCGCGATAAACCCCGTCGCGATGACGCCGTTAGGGTCTTCGGGGTACAGCACGTCGCCCGCAAGTTGTTCGCGCAAGAATTGTCCGTACGGCTTGTCGGAGTTGAACGATTGAATCACATAATCGCGATATGGCCAGGCATTCGGCCTGCGCTTGTCCTTGTCGTAACCATGCGTGTCGCCGTAGTGCGCCACGTCGAGCCAATGGCGTCCCCACCGCTCCCCATAGCGCGGCGACGCCAGCATGCGGTCGACAAGTTTTTCGTAAGCGTCCGGAGCGGCCTCGTTCACAAACGCTTCGATCTCCTCCGGCGTGGGAGGAAGGCCGAGCAGGTCAAACGACAATCGCCGGATTAGCGTGCGCCGATCTGCTTCGATAGACGGTTGCAGTCCTGCTTCGTCCAGGTGAACAAGTATGAACCGATCGAGATCGTTTCGTGGCCACGCATCATTCCTTACCTTGGGCACGCCGGTCTTCTTCAACGGCTGGAACGCCCAATGGTCTTCGTATACCGCACCCTGCTCAATCCATTTACCAATCAGCGCGATCTCTTCCGGCAGAAGGGACTTGCCCGAATCCGAAGGCGGCATAAGGTCATCCGCAACGGTAGTCGAAACGCGCAACCACAGCTCGCTGGCGTCCCGCATGTTTGGAACCACGGGAACATTGCCCGATTTCAGTTCCGTAAACAGCGCCGAATCATCGTCGAGCCGAAGTCCTGCCTTGCGCTTTGCGCCGTCATGGCCGTGGCAACCGAAACAGTTTTTTACAAAAATTGGAAGGATGTCCTGGTTATAGACAACCTGTCCCTCGGCGAGACACGGGACCGAGGCGAACAATGCGCATAGTGTCTGAACGAGTATCTTCGGCATGATGATCCTGAATTCGGCCTGAATTTCAATTGCGACAGCGATGAAGGCATTATATGCGCCAGGCTGCCGCATTGAAAAAACCGTTTTGGGAGAGGGACCGCATGATTGCCCGGAAACTATTCTTGATGAAGCTGGGGCTGTTGATGTTCCTTGCGAACGCCACGGCGGCCACCACAATTGCGTCCACGCTCGCCATCGACGTTGACGCGCGCGACCTTCCGCGCAAACTGCTGCACGCCCGAATCACGATTCCGGTCTCGCCAGGTGAACTTCGCCTCGCTTATCCCAAGTGGCTACCCGGGACCCATTCGGCATCCGGCCCTGTAGAAAACATCGGCGGCTTGCGTATCGAACTACCGGATGGCACACCCATTCCTTGGAAGCGCGACGATGTCGCCATGTGGGAATTTTTGTGCAGCGCGCCGGACGGCGCAACGGAAATCGTCGTGGTGATCGACTACATTTGCAGCCAACCCGACGCCAACAGCATGGGCATTGACAGTTTCGGTAATGCGCTTATCGGTGTCATCAACTGGAATACCTGTGTCGTCTATCCAATTGAATGGAAATCCGCCGAAGTCATTGCGACCGTGTCGGTCCGCCTGCCGGATGGGTGGAAATATGCGACCTCGCTGAATATGGATTCGGAAAAAGGCGGAGTTATCACGTTCACCAGTGACCGGTTCGACGAGGTGATCGACGCGCCCCTGATCTGCGGTGAACATCTCCGCACCATTCCGCTCGAACAGGATTTCGCGCCCGCGTTCATCCATCTCGTATCCGAATCGCCGAGCGCAACCAACCTCAAACCGGAACTCATCGCGAAATACGCGAAAGTCGTCGCGGAAGGCGGTGATCTGTTTGGCCCTGCCCCGTACGACGCATATCATTTCCTGGTCACGTGCAGCGACGACCTCCCATTGAACGGGCTCGAACATCGCCGTTCGAGTTTTAACGGCGTTGGAGAACGAGACCTCGTCGAAGACGACCCGATCCAAGGCTGGGTCGGCTACCTGTTGCCGCACGAGTTCGTGCACGCCTGGTGCGGCAAATACCGGCGGCCCGCCGAAATGATCACCGGTGATTTCCACTCGCCACAGCAGACGGAATTGTTGTGGGTATACGAAGGCCTGGCCCAATACATCGGCGAAATTCTGAATGTCCGCGCCGGGGTTTGGGAACTCGACCACTACAAACGAATGCTTGCCAACGACGTAAGCTTTCTCAAAAGCCAGACTGGCAGGCAATGGCGCACGCTTGAGGACACGGCAGTCGCATCGGGGCAACTGCGCGACCGCAGCGCGCACTGGTCTGGCCTGCGCCGGAGCCAGGATTATTATGTCGAGGGAAAACTCCTTTGGCTCGAAATAGACGCGATGCTGCGCGACGCGACCAGCGGGGCAAAATCGCTGGATGATTTTTGCCGCGCGTTTTTTGTCGTGGATAAATCAAAATTGCCAGTATCACCCTTTACTTTCGACGATGTCTGCGCCGGGCTCAACGCGGTACACCCCTTCGGCTGGAAAGGCTTTATCGGAGCGCGGGTCGCCACGACGCAAGAGGCCATGCCGCTCGATGTCGTCGGCAAACTCGGGTATCGCCTGCAATTTGCGAACGAAGCACCGGAATTCATCAAGAAACGCGAGGGCGAGCGCAAATATGTTGCCACGCTCGATGCGTTGGGCGCGGACATCGGCGAGGACGGAAAAATCCGCTCGACGGTTATCCCTGGATCACCGGTGGACACTGCGAAGCTTGGACCCGGCACGTCCATCATCGGCGTCAATGGCCGCAAGTTTTCAACACAACGCATCAAGGACGCGATCAAGGACAGCCTCACGAATGAGAACATAGAATTGCTCGTGCTCGATGGCGACGCCTACCGCACCGTGACGCTCGACTACAAAGACGGCGCTCGATATCTCGAACTCGTTCGTGACGAATCACGCCCAGATTACCTCGCTGCCATTTGCGCGGCGCGTACTAAAACCAATTAGTAAAGGCTTCATCCGTGAACATAATTATGAGACCCGTCGCAGTTATCCGCAATTCCCGGCAAGAACCTGTTGACGACGATTGGGGCACAATCCAATCCGAAATTCACCTCGAAGAACATATGCCGACAGACAGTCTCGACGGCATTGACACACATTCCCATCTCGAAATTGTGTTCTACTTCCATAAGGTCGCTGGCACCGAACCGGTCCTTGGCGCGCGACACCCGCGCAATAACCCGGCGTTCCCCAAAGTTGGCATATTCGCGCAGCGACGGTACCGCCGCCCCAATTTCATCGGCTGCACCATCGTCCGCCTGGTCCGCTGCGAAGGTCGCGTATTGGTTGTTGACCACCTCGACGCCATCGACGAAACACCCGTGCTGGATATCAAACCTGTTCTGAAAGAATTTCTTCCACAAGGCGAAATCAGACAGCCAGCATGGGCGGACGAAATAATGAGCAAGTACTGGTGATCGGCTAATGGTTGGACAACCACAACCTGCGGTTGTCCAAAACATTTGCTAACCTTACCCATCGTATTTTGAACGCTCGATTTTGAGGTGATACAGTGGCAAGAGAAGAAGTTATTCGCTACAGGTAGCTCAATAATGCCGCGAATTATAAAAGCAACCGTGCTTGATCGTTATCGATTGGATTTGACGTTTGATGACGGCGTAAGCGGAATTGTTGATTTGTCGCACCTCGCTGGACAGGGAGTGTTCGCTCGATGGCTTGAACCGGGGGCGTTTGAGGATGTGAGGATAGCTCCGTCAGGAGAGGTCACTTGGGGCACTGATATCGATTTATGTCCAGATACGCTATACCTTGATTTTAGCGGCAAAGCGGTTGCCGACCTGTTTCCGTCCTCGAAGCGCGCTCACATCCATGCCTGAAATATGCCGATTCTTCGGAATCGTTCAACCCTTGATAGAAATCTCCCCGCGTACTTAAAGTTCAACAGGCGATTTCTTCAAGAAATCCCGCAACCAGCGGTTGATAGCATCTTTCTTCCATTCCCGATAATCTAGTGTTGCGCTTACGAGGTCCCATGCATATACAAGACATATTTGACCGCAACACGACCACACTGTCGTTCGAGTTTTTTCCGCCTAAAACGGAAGAAAGTGCGGACGACCTGTATCGGAACATCTCCGAATTTGAGGAACTGAAACCCTCGTTCGTGTCCGTCACCTACGGCGCCGGTGGTTCCACGCGCGAATTGACGCACGACCTCGTAATGCGCATTCACCAGACAACGGGACTGGACCCAATCCCGCACCTCACCTGCGTGTGCCACTGCGAAGATGACGTCCGGGAAATTGTCGAGCGGTATGCGCGCGCGGGCGTGAGCAACATTCTCGCGCTTGGCGGTGATCCCCCGCGCGGCATGGATCGCTACGACCGCGACAAGGACTCATTCAAGCACGCGGCCGATTTGGTCAAGTTCATCCGCAAAATTAATGATACCGGCGTTCACGGCGACAAGCGCGGATTCGGAATCGGCGTGGCAGGTTTTCCAGAAGGCCATCCCGTTACGCCCAATCGACTGCTCGAAATGGACCACCTCAAATCCAAGGTCGATGCCGGCGCCGACTACATCGTTACCCAACTCTTCTTCGACAACCGCGACTTTTTTGATTTCCGCGAACGCTGCGAACTCGCGGGGATTCACGTTCCCATCATAGCCGGCATCATGCCGGTAACATCAGCAAGCGGATTGAAACGCATGGCGGAACTCGCCGCGGGCGCGCGTTTTCCAGCAAAGCTCTTGCGCGCAGTTAACCTCTGCGGAGATGACGCCGAATCCGTAAAACGCGCCGGCGTCGAATGGGCAACCGAACAGTGCCGCGACCTGCTCGATCACGGCGCGCGCGGCGTCCACTTCTATACCCTCAATAAATCAGACGCCACGAAACAAATCTACGCGGGCCTTGGCCTTTGCGACAACGCCGCAAACAGTAAACGAGGCGTCTCCGCGTAACTTTTCGTGCTGTGTGTGTCCTTTTGCGGTAATAGGAGATGCAGTCATGCCGGCATCAGAATTTTCGTGTTGCGGCGGGAAATCGTGCTGCGAAAACAGCGCCGATGAATTGGACCGTCGAGACTTTATCAAAACCGCGGCTGCCGGATTCAGCGTTGCCGGTTTGCTCGAAGCGCAAACCGCGGCCGCGGCGGCCATCGATCTCGATACCTGGAACGCATCACTTTTGGAACGCGGCCAGACACGGGTGTATCGCGGCGCAGAACTCAAACACATTGCGATGCCGCTGGGCGGTATCGGCGCTGGCCAGGTGTATCTGCGCGGCGACGGCACGCTGAACCCCTGGCAAAATTTCAATAACTTCAACAGCAACGCAATGGCGCCGGATTCGTTCTTCGCAATCCGAGCGAAGCCCGTGGACGGAAGTCCTGTTGCGCGCCTGCTCCAACTCCAACCACGAGGCGATGCTCCCGCCGTTCAATCAATCGAATTCTCCGGCGAATACCCCTTCGCATGGATACGCTACGCTGATGACGCACTCCCGGTGCAGGTCCAACTCGAAGCGTTCTCGCCGTTCATTCCGCTAAATTCTAAAGACTCGGGCCTCCCTGCGATCATCTTCCGCTTTCGTATTCGCAACAATTCGGCTGGCGCGGTCGATGCCACGGTTCTCGGCGCGGTCCCAAACCTTATCGGCTGGGACGGCTATGCGCGACCGGAGGAGGGACCGCGGCACAGCGAGTTCGGCGGCAACACGAATGCGCTGGAACAACGCGCAGGCGCAACTATTCTCACCTGTGCAAGCGCGACCGGCGTTGCCCACGCGCTCGCTACCCCGTTACGCTTGCACACAAACGACTCCGACGTCGCCTATCACATGCGGCATTGCGAAAACGTGACTGTTTTTCACAGCCACCCTTTTGCCGTGAACGGCGACGTGCCGTCCGGAGAAGCGCATTGGGCCACTGATGAACTCGGACGGCTATCCGGGGACGAGCTTGCAATGCTCCTGCGTAAAACGCACGCGGGCGCGAACACAATCTTCACCTGCGACGCTTTTTCATTAATCCACGATGCGCTGAACAAACCATCGAAACAGGAACCGATGCATGTGTTCGAGGACTTCGAGTCAGGGACATACGGCAATTGGCAAATCGAAGGCGACGCATTCGGCGACACACCTGCTACCGGCACGTATCACGGACAACAAAAAGTTTCCGGTTGGAAGGGCACGCATTACCTGAATTCGTGGGCAAAAGGCGATGGTCCCACCGGCGCCATGAAGTCGCGCGCGTTCACCATCGAACATCGCTTCATACATTTCCTGGTTGGCGGTGGTAATCACGTAAACGAAACCTGTGTAAATCTGGTGATTGATGGCGCGGTCATCGCCACGGAACGCGGACAGAACACCGAACAGCTACGACCCGTTCGATGGGACGTTAGCGCGCACCACGGCAAAACCGCGACTATCGAAATCGTGGACAGTAACACCGGCGGCTGGGGCCATATCCTCGCGGACAACTTTCAGTTCAGCAATTCGCCGCGCGCTGCACTCGCGGACCCCGCGCTGGAGGAGAGCCTGCGCGAGGCGCTCCCGTTTCGCGCGCGATCTACACATGCGTACAGCGCGGATGAACAACCGCTGTCGGAGGAAGATGACTTCTTTGCAGCCGTGAATATCCACATTGCATTGAAACCCGCATGGACAGCGCGCGGGTTCAAACTAAAAGCCGGCGCGAACGTGCTTCTGCAAACAAATAAAGGTGTGCCACTCGTTATCGCCGGAAAGTACGGTGAAGGACGTATCATCGTGTGCAACGGTCCGCTTGACCGGATTGCAACAGGCAATGATCGCAAGGCGATCATCGGCGCCTTGATTGCCGCGGCAACCGGCATTGCGTACACGCCGCAAACGGGATTGGCGCCGTCCTCTCCACTCGCGGGATCGATGGCGCTCGGCCTCCTTCCCGAGCGAGGGATTAGTGCGAAAGCATGCGCGCAATCCGCCAATTTCAATGACCTCTGGTCGCAGTTCACGCAGGATGCGCTGACGGCCGGGCATAGCGCGCCGAGCGCTCAGGGATCGTCTTGGGTCGGTGCGCTTTCAGGTTCGGTGACACTGGCGCCAAATGAAGAACGAACTTTGTCGTTTGTCTTGTCATGGCATCTGCCGAACCGCACGCGGGACGACACGTATGGCTGGGGCCCGCCACACTACCAATACGATCATCGATTGGGCAACCAGTATTCGACCTGGTTCAACAACGCCGCCGAGGTCATTGCCTATATCGCCGAAAACGAAAAGCGGTTGCTCGAAGAAACCCAGCGGTTTCACACCACATTCCACAACAGCACCTTGCCGCAGTATTGTCTCGACGCGGTTTCAGCGAATGCGTCGATCATACGTTCTCCAATCTATATCTGGCTGGAAGATGGCACGATTGGCGGGTTTGAGGGATCAGACCGGTGCTGCCCGATGAACTGCACGCACGTCTACAATTACGCAATGTCCGCCGCGTACCTGTTTCCGGCGCTCGAACGCAACGTGCGCGAAACTGACTTGCTGGTCCAGATGCATCCCACTGAACATTACATTCCGCATCGCACCGTTTTGCCGCTTTCACTTCCGCGTCTTGGCAAGCAAATTGGCGGACCTGAGCATCCGGCATTGGACGGCGAGCTCGGCACAATCCTCAAGACCTATCGCGAGTGGTGCATGCACGGGGATCGCGCTTGGTTGGAAAAAATGTGGGACCGCGCCCACGCATTGATGCTCTATATCATGCGCGAACACGATATCGATGGCGACGGCGTGATCAAGGGCGAACAACCCAACACGTATGACACACACCTCTTTGGAAGCAACACGTTTATCGGCACGCTATACCTTGCTGCGCTGCGCGCCGCGGAAGAAATGGCGAAACTCATGGGTGACACGGAATCCGCTAAAACATTTCGCGACCGATTCGAGCTTGGCCGCGAGGGTTACGACAAGACCTGCTGGAACGGCGAATACTATTACAACGTGTTCGATGCTCCGAATGCCGATGCGATCACCTACAACAACAACAATTGCTTCGGTCCGGGCTGTTTTTCGGATCAGTTGCTGGGACAGTGGTGGGCGCACATACTCGGGTTGGGGTATGTGCTGCCGGAAGCGCGCGTGAAGGCGGCGCTTCAAGCGATTTACCAATACAACTGGCGCGCCGATCTCACGGACCATCATCACACCCAACGCGTGTTCGCGCGCGGGAACGAGAAGGGCTTGCTCGTGGGCTCGTGGCCCAAAGGTGGACGCCCTGAACGCCCAATCCTCTATTGCGACGAAGTATGGACCGGTATCGAATACCACGTCGCGGCAACCATGTTCTATGAAGGTATGATCAAGGAAGGCATGCAAATTGTCCGCGGCGCACGGGAACGATATACCGGCAACCAGCGCAACCCCTGGTCAGAGATCGAATGCGGCGGCCATTATGCGCGCGCGATGTCATCGTATTCATTGCTGCACGCCGCCGCTGGATTCGTGTATGACGCCGGCGCGGCCAGCCTGACCATCGCCCCTCGCGTCACGCCGGAAAATCTCAAATCGTTCTTTACTTCGGCGCAAGGGTGGGGGTCGCTGTCGCAACATCGGGACGCGCGCGCGCAACGCAACGCACTCGATATCCGCTATGGCACACTCACGCTGAGAGAAATCCTTGTCGCAACACCGCGCGATCTCGGAAAACCCGCGCGCGTTACGGTAGACGTTGCGCACAAGAAAGTTCGAGTGTCTGCCAAATACGCCAACGGTCAGTGCGCGATAAATTTCCCAACTCCAATTGATGTGACAGATCGGAAGTACCTGCAGATCGAGATACGCTGGAGTTGACATCCCCCTAAATCCCCCTTCAAAGGGGGACTTTTAAGAGGCGCAATTTGAAGGCGGTTGACACAAAAACGCTGTTCATTTCTTAGCCCGTGAAGTACCCCTCTTAAATTCCCCCTTTGAAGGGGGATTTAGGGGGATGTTCCCGCTGGCGCTATTTGATGGACATCAGATATGCAATCAAATCCGCCATTGCCTGTTTGTCTATTGCTTCTTCCCATCCTTCGGGCATGATCGAGATGTTGTCGCTGCGGATGTCCTCGATGTTGACGCGAAGGATCGTGTCTGTCTCGCCGCTGGCGCGTTTCAGCGTAATGCTCGTCGCCGACTCCGACGTGATGACGCCGCTGTGCGTTTCGAGATCGTCTGTGTCGATGGTGTAGTTCATAAACTGCGGATTCACTTCGCGGTTCGGATCGAGAACGTTGATCAGAATTTTGTCCGGCCCGAAGTTTGCCACCGCGGACAGGTCCGGCCCCACCGAAAATCCTACCCCCTGGAGCATGTGGCATTTCGAGCAGTTTTCCACGAACGATGCCTTGCCGCGCGCGATGTCGCCCTGCATCGCCAACACCTCCTGATACGAATCGACGACCGGCTGCCGCGTTCCGTAGTTGAACTGCGCGAGCAACGATTCCGCGCGCGATTTTATCTCCGCATCCTGGTTCGTCTGCAACGCGCGAATGCGCGTGGAATCAAGCTGGCCCGCCTTGAACGCTCCCTGTTCAATTGCGTCAAGCAGCGCGAGCGTCCATGCTTTACGAGAGAACAGCGCCTCGATACTCTGCGCGCGCACCTGCGGACTAAAATCGCCCCAACCTTCCAACAGGATCGTGGCGATCGCGGGATCATCGTATTTGCGAAGGCCCGTCAGCGCGGCCAATTGAACTTCAACCGGTTGCGCAACGTTCAACAACGGCGGCAGAATTGTTTTGCCGTTCTCGAAGGAATCGAATCCCAACGTCTTGATCGCGTCCACGCGCGCCCCAGCTTCGGCCTTCGCGTCCGGCGCTACCGCGCGCGCCTGTTCGAGTGATTGCGCGAGCAGTGCCTCCGCCTTCGGAGATTGCGCAAGGATTTCTTTCGCTTCCGCGCTCTTTCCGCCAATCGTCAACCCCTGCATCAGCGCGCGCACCTGTGACTGCGCGAGCGATGCTTTCGGCTCCGGTAGCGCGTCAATGCCGACGAGCGTCCTCGTCAGTTCTTCCGCGATACCGCGCGCGCCCACCTGTTCCGCGAGCGAGACCAACAGCGCGCTGTTCTCCGGTTTCGCGCGGAACGTCTCATTGCCCACGAGCGCCGCATAGATTTCCGCCGACCCAGCGAATGAGGCGGTCTTGATCGCGAACTGAAACCACGGGTCGGCTCCGTCACTCTCGGCAATGCGCGTAAGGGCGGCATATGCAACCGGGTCCTGCGTTTCTCCCAGCGAATACGTGACCTGATACCGCACGCGAATATCTTCATCGCCTGAAAGTGACGCCATCTTCGCGAGCACTTCCTGATTGTCTATTTGAGTTTCCGCAATCCGCGCCGCGTTTGCGCGCACGAGCGGAGACGAATCGTTCATCCCTTTGACCAGTGTTTCCGGCGTAAGCGAGTCCAGTGTCTGCAACGCGTACAGCGCATTCTTTCGCCCCAACTCCGACGTGGATGCAACGATCATCGCGCCGAGGGCCGGTACAATACTTTTATCTTGGCGTTCATAGATGAGCCGCGCGGCGGTTTCGCTGTGCCATGAATTTCTATGATCTAGCAAAGTCACAAGTTCCGCCGTTGACGCCTTGCTCAATTGCGGAATTTCCGGCTGCTTAAAATCTTCCGGCACGATGCGATACAGACGGCCGCGATCGCGGCCACTGGTAAGATCCATGTGCTTCTTTATCACCGGCGGCAAGCTCGCGGGATGCTCGATATATTCGCGGTACATGTCGATCACGACGAGGTTGCCATCCGGCGAGTTCGAGAATTGCACGGGCCGGAACCAGATGTCCTTCGACCGCACGAACTCGGTTTTCCCCTCGCCCTCGGCGCGATGCGCCTTGAGTGTCACGCCAGCGGGATCAAGGATTTTGCGGTGTACAAGATTGCTGCCAACATCGCCGATGAACGCGTTGTTGCGGTATTCCTCTGGCCACGCATCACCGCGATAAATCGTCACGCCCGTCGCGCTGGTGAAATATCCCGCCGCCGTACCGCCGCCTTCGATAATGCCGGGCGTAATGCCCTTCACCCGCAACCGCGTGCGCACAATCCGCCAGGGCTCAACGGGGCTGATGCGAAACACATCCGCCGCGGCGCCGTCCACGGCGATGATTTCCCGCGAATTCGGCGCGGACAAATACGGGTTGCGCGCCGTGTACCGGTCTTCGTATAGGACAAGCTCGATGTGGGAACTGTTGTGGCAGACGTACTTCCTCCCAAAGTCGTCGTAGCTCATGCCATGCTGCGCGCCGCCACTTTCGGCAAACAAGGCGCGCGTCTTCGGCTCCCATGCAAAATCACGTCCGCGCAACGACATCACGGGCGCATTCGGATCATTCGCAAGCCGCGCCTCGGCGCCCGTGCTGCTTGCCGATGCGTGAATGCGGCCATCCGGCCCCCAGAGAAAGGTGTTCATCATTCCCTGGACATTGTTCCAGTTGAAGCCGGTGTAGACGGTCTCTTTAACATCCGCGATACCATCACCATCCGTATCTTTCGCATAGATAATGTCGGGTGGCATTCCGATGAACACGCCGCCGTCATAACACGCTACCGCGGTCGGCCATTGCAATCCCGGCAAGAAATCGCTGCGCTTATCAAATTTGCCGTCGCCATCGGTGTCTTCGAGAAGCCCGATTACGCTGAGGTTTTCGTCGCGTTCTTCCGAGTACCCGCACATGTCCACGACATAGGCGCGACCATCTTCGTCATACGCAATGGCCACCGGATCGAGCACCAATGGTTCCGCCGCGATCAGCTCCATGCGAAACCCCGGCTTCACCTCGAAAGTGTTCTGCACGTCCGCCGGCTCTGTAGGAGCAATCCGCGGAAGTTCAGAACTGTAATCGCGATCGATGCTGTCCTGTTCGCCGGCATCCTGCGAAAACGCAACGGGTACGAGGTGGAACAACAATAGGGCAAGCAACACGCGGCGCGGCGCGGTAAATGTTAAACGCACAGGGATTTCCTTTCGGCTCGATTTTGTTTTGAAGGGAACAGTATTGCGCCGATAGGCTGCGATTTCAATTTCAACTTAATTTCCGGCGCAATCATTCCAGAGCCGTTCGCGTGGGATGGGAATTATGGGAGATATGGGAACATCTGGGATAGAATGGAATGCGTTTTCAACTTGACATATTTTCGCCGTGATTCCGGTCACGGTTTCTTTGTTCATCACGTGCGTGGAGCCGGGCACGGGTCATGCGCTCGCGGAGACCGCCTTCTTTTAGGAATGCTTTTTCGAGGCTTTGAAGTTGCCGGTCAAGCAGATAGTTGGTTTAATGAATCAAGCAGATTGCAATATTGGCCACGACTTCGGCAGGACGTGTCTGGACAATTTCCCGGAATGTTTCATACGTGAGCGGAGACTGCGTTCCGAGTTTTCGGGCGTATCTTGCTTACCTGCTGTCTTTTTCCCATACCGGAAGTTCCCGAACGCGCAAAAAATCGCGGAAGTCTTGAAGAAGTTCTTCCAGACTCGCCCGCGCAACGTTGGTTAATCTTATTTCGGATTCCTTTGATGTAGTCGCGGCTTGGCTGCCCTCGACAATGTTTTGCTTTCCCGATCGCGCAGCCTGCACCATCTGATCGATAGTGCGATCTCCACGGGCTAAGAATCTGCGACAGAATCGAAATGTCATGTCATGGAGCGTTTCAGCTTTTTGATATGTAATCAGAGTTCGATAATCGCCTCGTGGCGGAAGAAGGCGATGGGAGGAATGGGACGTATGAGAGGTATGGGAATTACGGGAGCTGGGCGAAGTTTCCTTCTCCGAAGTTGACTTTGTAAGATCGTCATTGGCTGGCGGCTGATTTTGCTTCTGGCCTTTCGCGGGCATTTCATTCTTCCCATCAGTCCCATTCATCTCATAATTCCCACGGTTTTTTCGCCGACAAGCCATCGTAAACAGGCGCACGCGCGTGGAGATCAATTATGAATAGTGTGAATGCCATGTCGTCTTAATTCAGCACGCTTTGCAAATTGCCCCGTTGGC
Organism: Candidatus Hydrogenedentota bacterium; assembly: GCA_034408725.1. Lineage (GTDB taxonomy): Bacteria > Hydrogenedentota > Hydrogenedentia > Hydrogenedentales > SLHB01 > JABWCD01. The sequence goes on along the minus strand of JAWXCN010000183.1, from coordinate 10,789 downwards.
CCGCAATTTGCTAACATAGTCTCAAATGCCTCGATTACAGACGGCAAATTCTTTTTGCAGGAGTACCCCATCCATGAACCGTATTCAACACGCAATCGCGGCCGCGCTTGTTGCCGCCGCTCTAGCGGTGTCAGCGCAGGCTGGTTCTATCACCGGCACGGTAAAGTTCGAGGGCGAAGCGCCGCCGATGAAGCCGGTGGACATGAGCGCCGTGCCGGAGTGCCACGCGATGCACAAAGACAAACCAGTGTTAAACGAAGTATTGGTGCTTGGCCCGAACCGCGAGATCGCAAACATTTACGTCGAGGTGACAAAGGGCGTGCCGGCGAAAGAGTATCCCGTGCCGGCAGAGCCCGTCGTGCTCACACAGGAGGGTTGCCAATATTCGCCGCGCATGGTCGCGGTGCGCGTGGGCCAGCCATTGAAGGTGCTGAATCCCGATAGCATGCTGCACAATGTGAATTATCTGCCAAAGGTGAACAAGCCGAACAATACGGCGATGCCGGCATCGATGAAGGAAAAAGAGATCACCTTCGACAAGCCGGAAGCGCCGTTCCAATTCAAGTGCGACATACACCCCTGGATGTTTGCGTATTGCGCGGTCGTGACGCACCCATTCTTCTCGATAACGAAGGAAGACGGCGCATACAAGATTGAAGGCCTCGAACCCGGCGAATATGAACTTACCGCATATCACGAACGGCTTGGCAAACAGGTCGCCACGGTGAAAGTCGCCGAGGGCGACGCCGCACAGGACTTTACGTTTACGCGTCCGGCAAAAAAGTCGTAGCGCATCGTAGGAAATTGAAAGGGCGCCCTTGACCGTTGGTCGAGGGCGCCCGAGTTTTTTTGAGTCCGCTTATGCGGGCTTGTGGCTGTGCGCGGCGAGATTCTTCGCGACCTGTTCCCAGTTTACGACGTTCCACCAGGCATCGACGTATTTCCCGCGATCGTTCCGGTAGGTTACATAATAGGCGTGTTCCCACACATCAATGCCCAGGATGGGCACGCTGTCCCACGAACTGAGCTTGTGCTGGTTCTCCGCTTGCAACACGATGAGCCGGCCATCGGTAATCCGGTGGTGCAGCAGCGCCCATCCTGATCCCTCGACTGCTTTCGCCGCCGCGCCGAACTGGCCTTTGAAGGCAGCGAAACTTCCAAAGTCCTCTTTGATTTTATCGGCGAGCGCGCCTGCCGGTTCACCGCCGCCGCCTTTGCCCGCCGGCGCCATGATCGTCCAGAACAGGGAGTGCAACGCATGGCCGCCGCCGTTAAACGCAGCCGATTTGGACCAATGCTGTATCAGCGCGAAATCGTTCGCGGCCCGCGCGTCGGCGAGCGCCTTCTCCGCCTTATTCAGATTGGTCACGTACCCCGCATGGTGCTTGTCATGATGCAGCTTCATCGTTTCCGCATCGATATGCGGTTCTAAAGCCTCGTAGGGATACGGCAGGTCGGGTAATTTATGTTCGGTCAGGCCGCCGGCCGCTGCCGGTTTTTCCTCCGCGGCCGCCAGGGCGACGCTGGGCGTGGCAAAAGCAGCGCCTGCCGCCGCGACGCCACCTGCCGATTTCAAAAATGATCTCCGCGAGCTTTCCATGATGACTCCCTTCAGTTGCACCAAATGGATCTGGCTATCTTACCGAAACAGAACAACGAAGGGCCAACAAAAAATGCCCGCGGACCGAGGTCGGTCCGCGGGCCGTATTTTCTTGCGCCGCCAGTGTTATTGCGCGACGAGGCTGGAGAGTTGAAGTATCGGCATGAACAGCGCGATCACGATTCCACCAACCACGATGCCCATCATCAAGATCAGGATCGGTTCAATCAGGCTGGTAAGGCCATCGACCGCCGCCTTCACCTCGGAATCGTAGAAGTCGGAAATCTTCGCGAGCATTTGTTCCAGTGCGCCGGTCTTTTCACCAACGCCGATCATGCGCGTGACCATCGCGGGGAACTGCCCACTCCGCGCCAGCGGCTCGGCGAGGGTTTCACCCCCGCGAACATTGTCACCGGCCTTACGCACGACGCGGGCAAACACTTCATTGCCCGCGGTGCGCTCGACGATCTCAAGCGCCGCGAGGATGGATACGCCGCTACGTGTCAGAGTGCTCAGCGTGCGCGCAAAGCGGCTGATGGATACCTTGCGAAGCAGCTTTCCAAATACCGGCAACTTTAGCATCAAGGCATCGGTTTGGTAGCGGCCATTGTCCGTTTCGCGGTACGCGCGGAACCCGATCAGGGCGCCAACGCCCGCGGCAAGCACAACGAAAATCTTCCAACTGCGCAGAATTTCGCTGATGTCGATCAACAACTGGGTCGGAGCCGGCAGCGCTTTGTCGAAGCTTTTGAAAATTTCGGCGAATTGCGGGACCACCCAGATGATCAAGCCGGTCGCGATGAGCACGATCATGGCAAACGCCACCACGGGATAGGTCATCGCCGAGCGAATACGCCGTTTCAGCTCTTCCATCGATTCCATGTAGTCGGCAAGCTGAAGCAGCACGTTATCCAGGTTACCGCTCGCTTCACCAGCGCGAATCATGCTGACGTATAAATCAGAGAAAATTCGGGGATGCCGTTTGAGCGCTTCTGAAAACGATTCTCCGCCCTCGACCGCCGCGCCTATTTCGCGCAGGACGACGGCAAAGCGCTCGTCCTCGGTTTGTTCCGCGAGAATGTCCAAGCCCTGCAACAGTGGCAGACCAGCATTGACAATAGTGGAAAGCTGGCGGGTGAATACGAGAATCTCGGTCGATTTCACACGAGGGCCCCGCTTGGCCTTGGCCCGGCCCTTCTCTTTCACCGTATCTGCGATGAGGCCCTGCGCCTGCAGACTGCGTAACAACGCGGACTTGTTTTCCGCGGTCAGCGTCCCCGATCGTTTCTTACCCTCACGGGTCTTGGCCACATAGGTAAAGGTCGGCATCCAGGTTCTCCTTCAATCGTCCCCAAGGAATCCGCGCATGTGGCCCGTGCTGGGCCTCGCGAGTTGTCCCATCCGCTCTATTCGGCTTGACTCGGCGCCTACGCCCTTATAAAAGTTCGCCGAAGCGTGAAGGGGCAACTGGCGTGCCAAGATTTACGGATGAACGGATATCGCGCACAAGTCCTTACTTCGATATGTCTTAACTGTGAAAAATCACGCGAACCAGGCTGACAATTTCGCACCGAAATTTGTCACCTGCCTGTACGAAAATGTACAGTCAAAAGATTGCTCTATCGAAATCCGAAACTTGTTCCGCCCTGCTACCCTTGCGTACCATGCGGCGTGAATTTTCCTCGCACAAGCGGCATCCTTCTTCATCCCACCTCATTCCCTGGCCGATTCGGAATCGGTGATTTGGGAGCTGAGGCTTACCGCTTCGTCGATTGGCTGGAACGCGCCGGCCAAAGCGTCTGGCAGGTATTGCCCCTCGGGCCGACGGGTTATGGAGATTCTCCGTATCAGAGTTTCAGCACGTTTGCGGGCAACATGCTGCTTATCAGTTTGGATGCGTTGGTGGATGACGGCCTGCTGGATTCCAAAGACATCGAATCGCCTCCGGCGTTTCCGGAAGATATGGTGGATTTTGGCTGGGTGATCACGTGGAAACGCGGCATGTTGGAAAAGGCGGCAGACCGTTTTTTTTCGAATAGCGCGCATCCGCGGCATGGCGAGTACGAGCAGTTCTGTTCCGAAAATATCGGATGGCTCAGCGACTACACCCTGTTTATGGCCGCCAAAGAAGCGCATGGAGGTTCGCCGTGGAATCAGTGGGAATCTCCGCTTGCGCAACGCAATGATTCGGCTTTGCACGAATGGGGCATGCGCCTCAATGAGCCAATCCGGCGTCTGAAATTCGCGCAGTTTCACTTTTTGAAACAATGGAGCGCGCTAAAGCAGTACGCGAACGCCCGCGGAATCCGCGTATTCGGGGACATCCCAATTTACGTCGCGCACGATAGCGCGGACGTCTGGTCGCACCCCAATTTGTATCAACTCGATGAGCGTGGCAACCCGCTGGTAGTGGCCGGCGTTCCGCCAGATTACTTCAGTTCGACCGGCCAACTCTGGGGTAACCCGATCTACCGTTGGGACCTCCATGCCGAGCAGGGATTTGGGTGGTGGATCGAACGCATCCGCGCGACGCTACGCCTCGTCGACATCGTCCGCATAGACCATTTCCGCGGCTTCGAAGCGTATTGGGAGGTTCCTGCGAAAGAGCCAACTGCGGTTAATGGGCGATGGGTGCGCGCGCCGGGTGACGGATTGTTTCATGCCGTGCGCGATGCGTTGGGTGATGTGCCGATCGTCGGTGAAAACCTCGGCGTCATCACTCCGGAAGTGGAAGACTTGCGAAAGCGGCATGGGTTGCCCGGCATGGCCGTATTGCACTTTGCCTTTGGCACGGATGCGGATCATTCCGGCCTCCTGCCGTATAAATGGGAACGTGACATGGTGGCGTATACCGGCACGGCGGACAACGATACCACGGTGGGTTGGTGGAAGGCGGGTGCGGGAAATCCGTCAGACGCGCGTCAGAAGGAGTACGCCGCAAAATACTTGAACGTCTCCGCGGCCAAAAACATCCACTGGACGTGCATCCGGACGGTGATGGCATCGGCCGCGGATACGGCCGTTTACCCGTTGCAGGATGTGCTGGGAATCGACACCCGCGCGCGCATGAACCTTCCAGGGAGTTTTGGCGGCGCCAACTGGCGGTGGCGATACACGAGTGCGCACTTGGTTGAGGACGCCGCGAACCAATTACGCGAAATGACCGAGACGTACGGTAGATTACCAATCCGCTGACTGTTCCCGCTGATTTCTCAATTCAAACAGCACTGTATGCTGCCCCTTCCTACAGTGCCCGTAAGACGATCACGCATTTCGATGGTCAGGGGAATCCAGGTTGAACTCGGGTCTGTTCTTCTCGTCAGACGCGCTAAGTGCGTCTTTGTATCAAAGGAGGGCAGTAAAATGCGGAATACTCCGTATGTCCGAGTCGCGTTGGTCGCCTTCGCACTTGTTGCGGGGCCCTCGATCGCGCAAAATCAAACCGGCTCCGCGGCCCAAGCAAGGCCGGGCGGAGTCCAGGCGCAAACAGGTAGTCGTGAGTTAGGGCGGCCAGGGGTTACCCCGGGCCAGACAGGTTCGGCGGAACAGGCGCGGCCGCAGCAAGTCCCGCGTCAACCTGTTCAACCGCAACCCAATGATCAACCTTCGCCTGGCGCTGCGATACCACCGTCAACCAATCCGGGCGTGACGACAGGCAACGGAGGCCGGGCAGCAACGCCGGCTCCCCAAATCCCAGGCGTCAATGTTCCGCGCACGAACCAGCCTGGCGCGGCATCGCCCAACGTTCCAAACGTAACGGCGCCAGGGCAGCCCGCTCCAGGTACGGTCGGATCGCCAAGTGCGCAAATTCCGGTGCAGGCGCCAACGAGCGGGGCGCCAGCCGGAAGTCCGCCGTTTTTCACGGGCGCGGATATAAATCAGGATGGCATGCTTTCGGTGGACGAAATGCGCACGTTCATTCCGTTTTTCAATGATGAACAGTTCAATCAATTTGACACCAACGCGGATGGTGTGTTGACGCCCGCCGAAGCCGCGGGACCCATCGCTGGACGGCCCGTAATGCAGTCGACCCTGGACGCTTTCTCCAGAGGGGACACCAATACGGACCAACGCCTCACACCTGATGAACTCCGGCGAATCGCGCCGCAGTTTACACGCGAGAATTACCGGCAGTGGGACCAGGATCAGGATGGTTTCATCACTTCGGATGAATGGACCGCGGCGTCGCGCGGAAGCGTTGTCGCGGGAATGCAGGACCTTTCCGTTATGAATGCAGATACTGATGCAGACGGGTTCGTCAGCGCAAGGGAACTTGGCGTGCTAATGCCGAACGTAACCAACGAAGAATTTGGGCGCGTAGACACCAACCAGGACGGTAACTTATCGAGCGATGAATTGAGCGCCTCCGGCGGGGCCAATTCAACGATTGTGCGCGGAAACGTGGAATCGTATAACCGCGTCGACTCGAATAACGACGGCAGCGTGACGTTCTCGGAATTGGCCGCATCCGCGCCACAATTCCGGCAGGAACAATTCACGGAAATGGACACTAACCGCGACGGTATTTTGGGCATTGACGAATGGTCGCTCGCCGTTCCTGGGGCCGCGCCCAACTCGGTGTTGAGCGATGGCCGGTTGGCGCGCGCCGATACGAACAACAATGGCCGTATCTCCTTCCGCGAAATGTCTCGCGTCGCGCCCAACGTGACACGCACCGAATTTGGCGCCGCGGACACGAACCAGGACGGCAGCCTGTCGCGCGCGGAATTGCAGGCGGCTGGCGGCGGCGCAAGCGATCAATCCGTAACAAATACAGGTTATTGGGCACCCGCTGCGAAGCATGGTGAACAATAGGGCCGTCGCGCGGATCACTCTTCGGAGTGGTCCTCGCGGCGGTCCCTTTTTTACTTTTTCCGCCCCGGATGGTATTTCTCGACTGTATGCGCGGTGACATCGTCCCAATAAAACCACGCCGGCTTGAACTTTTTTTGCGAGAACAGCGTGGCCTGATCAAAGAAATGCGGCGATGACGGATCGCCGCTCTGACCATAGTGCAGGTAGCTGCCGCCGTTGACCCGTCCCTTGTTGAACTCAAACACACCCATGTACGAAGCACCGACGACGGCGTATTGTTTCATTCGGTTTGGTTTCGACGGGTCAGGCGGCGTGTGATACACCGTAAACGCGACACCCAGAGGGCCCGGTACTCCCACTTGGGGCAGGCTTGGCATGGTGTCATCGAACGGTACCGTCTCTGGCCCGCGCTGATCAGGAAACCGCTGAAGCCGGTTCACGTCGCCATAGGGCACCTTCCATGAACCGTAAAGCGCGGTGAGGATAGCCGCGGCCTGGCCGAGCGCCTCGAACCGTTTATCTGGATCGACAATAAACTCCGGCTTGAGCGTTTCAACCGGGTATCCGCGGCCATAGAGCATTTCATACCATGCAACGCACAAACTCGTTTGCGTGGATTCCGCCGTGCTCTTGTAATCCCAATCGAGCAAATGGTCCAGATACGGTTTTATCTTTGCCGCCAATTCGGGCTTGCGCTTTTCCAAATCTGCGAATGCCTCGGCATACCGCGGCAACTCCGTCATCGGCCAATACAGCGTTGTGTCGTAACATAAATCTTCCCACTGCTCGAACGTTAGATCATCGGCCGCGCGCAGGAGGTAGCGGCTGACTTTCGCGCGCCGTTTATCGTCGTATTTCTCTTCCACCATGTACGAAGGAAAATCTTCGAGAGACGGATTGCCGTCATCCGTCGTGGTGAACGGCGTCGAATTGCAGTTCTGCACGTAGCCTGACAGTGGGTTTAGCACCTGCGGCAACTCTGCAAACGGGTGCAACCCGTTCCACTCCGTGCGTGGATCACTGCCGTCCACCGGTTTGGTCCAGTCAAATGAAGTATCCCGGCGCGGCACCGTGCCGTTATAGACGTAAAAAATGTTGCCCTCGACGTCTGCGTATACCGTATTGAACATTTGAAGGTTCAACATGCCAATTGCGGCTTTCCATTCGGAAAAATTCTTTGACTTGGTCATCGCAACCCCTTGTTCGAGCCGGCTGCCGTCGAAAAGGCGCGCGATTTTCACTGCAAGGTAATGAGTGTTGTCTTCTTTGGCCAATACCGGGCCATAGTGCGTTTCGCGAAATGTAAACACGCGATTCTCGATGGCGCCGCCCACGAGTACGCTGATGGTGTCTTTCCACTCCGTTGCGTCTTTCCAGCCGTCGGCGTATCGGTATTTCAGCCGGTCTGTGGGATGATCAAAAGTCACACGGTACACGTCGCCAACGTCCGGCGCGTTGACCGTGTGCGCCCAGCCGAGGTATTCGTTATGTCCCATCGAGGGAAATGGCCCGCCGGGAAATGTCGAGCCGGTAAAATTCCAACCCTCGCCGCTGCGCACGTGCATCTCCGTGAAGGAGCCTATGCCATACCACGGCTGATGCGGATTGATAAACAGCATCGCAGAACCGTTGACAGTCTTGGATGGCCCGACCGCCCACGCGTTTGACCCTGTCGCCGCCTGCAATTCCAGCAGCATTGGCTTGAGCTCTTTGGTGGGAGCGTGGGCGCGCCCCGTCAGCCAATTCAACAAAACGAACCGCTCGAAACTGAGCATGTAGTGTGGTTCGAACTTGGTGATGAGGCGGGGTTTTACGTCGGGGTGCGTCTTCAGGTAATAGTTGTAGCCTGCCGCATAAGCGTCGCAAATTTCGCGCAAGCTTTTCGGTAGCGCCTCGTAGCCTTCTTTCGCTCGCTCGTTGATCTTGAAAGCGCGGTGCAACATGTCCGAATCAAGGCCCGACTCGCCATACACTTCCGCGTACCGGCCGAGACAGTAGATGTACGTCTCCTCCACCTGCCAGAAATAGTCTTCACATTGCGCATATGCAACGGCGAATACCGCGCTCGCGTCGGTTTTGCCATCGATATGCGGCACGCCCCATTCATCGCGGTGAATGGTGACCTGCCGCGCAAGAGTTCGCGGCGACGCCGCCTCCGCCGACACTAACCCCACGAGTACGAAAATCAGCATTGCTCCAAGAACTCGATTCATCAGCCGCACCTCCTGGTTTTCCCCTGTCGTTCGCGCATCCCTCTCATTCCAAAGTTCCCGCCCTGGAATGCATGGCTTCGCGTCCAGCCAGCGAAAACTAGCTATAATTTCCAAAACGCCCCAGCATCGAACATGCTACGCGGGGAGTTGCTCATGCTGTGTGTGTCGTCGTGACCAATCCCGATTCCGTGATCCGCGCTTCTTCCTGGTAGCTTTCGTAGTCGGTGTTGATTTCCCAAAGGTTGTGGGAGGTTCCGTCTGCGATGTTTTGGGCCGCGAGCAAGCCCATGAGAATGCTGTGGTCCTGGTTGTTGTATTTGAACGATCCATAGCGGCCGATAGCGTGTAGCCCCTGGACGCCAGTGAGATATTCCTCGACAGGTTTCAGCTTGTCCTTGTATCCGCGTTCGTAGACGGGGTAACACCGTTTAATCTTGTGGACGTGCCCATCAATTATGCGCGCGTCGCCGATCAAACCAGTCGCGCGCATTTCTTCTTTCGCAAGCGCGATCAACGCCGCGTCATCCTGCGTCCACATGGGGTCATCGTCGTTCGCCCAGTATTCGATGGCGAGGATGCTGTTGCGTTCGCTGCCGTAAAGCTCAGGAATCCAGTTGCGGAAATTGGTGATGCGGCCCATCTTCAATTCCTGCGCGTGAACGTAAAGCCATTGATCGGGAAACAGATCAGCCGCGTCGACATTCAGGTACACGAGAATCGTGTTGCGAAACGACAACGACAGCGCGCGCGCGCGAACGTCCTCGGGGACATCGTCGAGCCGCGACACGAGCAGGGAGATCGGCATGGACGAAACAACCTGGTCATATTCGTGAAAAGCGCCGTCAGTGAGTTCGACACCTCGGGCGCGGCCCTCGCCGGCAACGACACGTTGCACGGGGGTTTTCAGCAACACCCTCCCCCCTTTTTCAATGACATACGCGGCCATGCGCTGGTAGACCATGCCGGTGCCGCCCGTGGGAAACGCGAACTCGTCCACGAGCGTCTTGTGCTTCGAATTCTTGCCGCTCGAGATCGCATTAAGAATGGCCTCGAACAGGTTCAGCTTCTTGATGCGTTGCGCTGCAAAATCGGAATCCAGTTGCCGGCACGAAATCCCCCACAGCTTTTCACTGTAGGTCTTGAAAAATATTTCGAACAGCCGCTTTCCGAACCTGCTCACAACCCAGGACTCGAAGGTGCCGTCTTCCTTTTCGGGAGAAACCCACTGTTGCGCATAGCTTGAGACGCAGCGCACCGCTTCAAACGGGCCGAGCTGAAGAAAAGCGTTCATTGGCTTGAGCGGGTAATGAAAAAACTTTCCGCGATAGTAGATGCGGGTCGTGCGGGAAACCATGTGATAGTCGCGGCCAACGACTTCGAGCCACAGCGCGTTCACGCGCTTGTCGCTGCTGAAGAAGCGGTGCGGGCCAAGATCGACGGTCTGGTTCCAGAGCCGGAACGATCGCGCCAATCCGCCGACGGTATCGCTCGCTTCATAGACGTCGACGGCGATTCCGCGCTTGGCAAGTTCGTAGGCAGCCGTCATGCCGGCCGGCCCCGCCCCAATTACCGCTACCCGCATTCAATCACCCTGCATTGTTTGTTAGGAAAAAGAAGTGTACTGGATCAAGAAAGGAATTGTCCTCTGTGAACATTTATATCTTTGGGTGGTTGGCTATTGGGACTGCGGCGGCCCCCAAGACGCCGCTTTGGCTGTTTATCGCAGTTGGTCTACCCTTGCCGTGCGCACACAAAGCCCTCGCCCATAAACAGCCAAAGCGGTGTCTGCGCTACCCGCTCCGCCACCGCAGTCCAAATAATCCTCATTCCAAACACCAAGTTTTAGGAGGAAGCCTATTTGGACTGCGGCGGCCCCCAAGGCGCCGCTTTGGCTGTTTATCGCAGTTGGTCTACCCTTGCCGTGCGCACACAAAGTCATCGCCCATACAGGCAAAGCGGTGTCTGCGCCACCGCAGCTCCGCCACCGCAGTCCAAATAGTCCTTCACTGAAAAGCACGTTCTAACAAAAAACCTATTTGGACTGCGGCGGCCCCCAAAGGCGCCGCTTTGGCTGTTTATCGCAGTTGGTCTACCCTTGCTGTGCGCGCACGAAGCCCTGTCTCATAAACAGCCAAAGCGGTTGCGGAGCCAGTAGGCGGGG
>JAWXCN010000182.1:0-105442 GCA_034408725.1 Candidatus Hydrogenedentota bacterium | reverse complement strand
TCGAGAAGTCGACAGCGATTCCCGAAGAACTGACCGTTCTCGGTGGTTCGCCGCTTCGCGCAAAACTGTTCCAGCAAGGCCATTACATTTTGCAGGACCCGGCCTCGATGATTCCTCCACATCTCCTGGAACCCGAGCGTGGCGCGCGGGTATTAGATATGTGTGCGGCGCCCGGCGGGAAAACGACGCACCTATCACAGTTGATGAACGATACCGGCATGGTGGCCGGTATGGACATTTCAAAGTGGCGTATCGCACAGATCGACGACAATGTTCACCGGCTGGGCTTGGCAAATGTTCACACCGTCTGCGGCGACGGCCTGACGGCGCCGTTTGGCTCCCGATTTGACGCGGTCCTTTTGGATGCGCCGTGTTCAGGTCTGGGGACGTTGCGGCGGCATCCAGACATCAAATGGCGCGTGAGGCCGGATGAACCGGCGCGCCTTGCGAACCTGCAACGGGATTTATTGCGGGCCGCGGCGCAACTTTGCGAGAATGGCGGACGAATCGTCTATTCGGTTTGCACGATCACACGGGAAGAGACCCTGAGCGTCCGGACGTATGCCGGCGCGCTGCCGGGGTTTCATTTTGAAGATGGACCAGCATGGCTCAACGAGTGGAAGATAGCTCCAGGAACGTACCGGACCCTGCCCGGAAGCGGCAGTATGGACGGGTTCTTCTTGATGCGATTGCGGAAGGCGTCCTCCGCGTAACAACCTTTGTATTTGGGTTTGCGTGGTGGAGTCTGAAGTGGAGTCTCGCGACCGTTTTTTTTCTTTTGGCGATGGCGGTTGCGGGGTTTTACGTATTCAACGAAGCCGTGGCGAATGATGCGGCCGCCGTTGCGGGCAAGGAAACCGTCACCGTGCCAAACGTGCAGGGCAAACACAAAGATGAAGCAAAAAAGTTGCTTCAGGACATGGGACTTTCGATGGGCGAGCCTTCGCTCATCCAAAGTTCGAAGGTTGCGCCAGACTATGTGATATTTCAGCGTCCGGCACCGGGAGAAGTCGTTCGCGCGGGCCGACGGGTGTATCCAACGGTGAGCAAGGGAACTGCTTACGTGACCGTGCCAAGTGTTGTGAAGTTGACTGAAGCTGAGGCGCGAGACCTGCTCACGCCTCAGCTAGCGATTAGCCAATCACCAGCGCGCGTGCCGAGTAACCTTCCTGAAGGCACCGTTATCTCCCAGTATCCACCGGCAACCATGGAAGTCGCGTCCAATAGCACGGTTTCGTTGCTGCTTAGCGAAGGAATCAATCGCGGTCCACGCCAGCTTGTGCCGGACTTCGCGGGCCTCGGATTGGCGGAGGCGCGGAAGCTCGCTGCGGGGATCGGGATGACGCTAAGCGTAGTCAAGGTTGAGACGCGGGGCGCCAAACTCAATGTGGTGCTAAAGCAATTGCCCGTCGCGGGCAGTGAATTGGTCCCGGGGGAAAAAGTCGTAGTAGATGTTAAGACGGATGCCGAGGTTGCCGAGGTGGAGCATCGCGTCGAACTGCGCTATCTAGTGCCGCAAGGATTTGTTGATCGGCACGTCGAGATATTCACCGTCGGCCGGGACGGCTCCAAGAAAACGGCGTTTCCGAAGCCCGGCGACGCCGGAAAAATCCCGCCAGGGGCGCGCGTGACCGTATTTATCCGGTACGTGGACCAAATGACGGTAGAGGTGTACCTCGATGGCCAACTCGTCCGCCGGTATTATTATGAAGATGGCAAATCTGCGCCCCGCGTTACAGATTTTTGATCGGCAAGATGTCATACATTCGATGAATTCATTAGAAGGGACTACTATTTCTTGAGTGATATCAAAATCGCCCCGTCGATACTTGCTTCCGATTTCTCGCGGCTCGGCGATGAAGTCCGGAACGTGATCAGCGCGGGCGCGGACATGTTACACGTGGATGTGATGGATGGCCATTTCACGCCCAACATCACGCTTGGCCCTCCCATCGTCGCCGCGTTGCGCGAGCACTGCTCCGTGCCGATGGATGTTCATCTGATGATTTCCGAGCCTTCGGACTATATTCAGGCATTCGCGGACGCAGGCGCCGACATTATTTCGTTTCACATCGAGGCAGCCATGCATCCTCACCGCATCATCAGCCAAATCAAAGACCTGGGTTGCCGCGCGGGTATTGTCTTGAATCCGGGCACTTCGCACGACGACATCGAGTATGTTATCAACGCGGTTGACATGGTGCTGGTGATGACGGTGAATCCCGGGTTCGGCGGGCAGACGTTTATTCCAGAAATGCTGCGGAAGATTCAGTATGTCCGCGCGATGATGGGAGACCGGGACGTGGAAGTGGATGGAGGCATTGATGGCAAGACGGCAAAACAGGTCGTCGAGGCAGGCGCGAACATCCTGGTGGCGGGGTCGGCAATTTTCCGGAACTCGTCCTATGCGAATGCGATCAGCGAACTGCGCAAGGCATCCGGATAGGATACGTCCTGCTCATCCACCCTGTTCAATTTGGTTCTCTCCCGTGCGGAGCATCACGCGGTGCGTGAGCTTCCAATGCAGGGTAGGCTCCTCGATATCAATCGGCACCCGTAACGGGGCTTCTCCGATGACCTGCCCAGCCAATTTCACTTTAACGGTGCCCACCGTTGCTCCTTCGGCAAGGGGCGCCTGCAATAGTCTGGGAGTCGTGGTTTCAAAGGTCATTTGAGGGAAGTCCGTGGATTTCGCGGTGATCCAGACGTCCTTTTCGGGCGCGAGGCGCAGGGTATTTTGTTTGGCGTTGCGAACGGGAATTGCCGGGTCCATCAAAGTGTCCGTCGCCAGCAACTTGACCCGTCGCACAGTCGCAAAGCCCTCTTCCAGCAATTGCTCGGTTGTGTCAAATCGGTCCCGAAGTTTGGGACAACCCATGACTACCGTGATGATCCTCAAATCATTACGCACGGCGGTGGCCGTCAGACAGAATCCCGCGGCGCGGGTGTATCCTGTTTTTAAACCATCACACCCCGGCAGGCGCAACAAGAGCTTGTTAGTGTTTTGCTTCGCTGCCTCGCCCTCCCGAAACACCAATTCGTGTTGGCCGGTCCAGCCCATAACCAACGTATTCTTGACGCACGCGCACGCGAGTATCGCCATGTCGCGCGCGGTGGTTTGGTCAGGCAACTCGCCGGCGCTGGGTGGCAACCCGTGTACACTGCGAACTGTCGTGTCCAACATACCCAAGTCTTTTGCGCGCACGTTAGCGGCCTTCAAGTAACCGGATTCACTACCCCAAAGCGTTTCGGCTACGGCATACGCGGCGTCATTCGCGGAGGCAACACACACTGCCTGCATCATCGCACCCAGCGTGTGGATTTCACCTGCCTTCAGATCGACCTGTGTTCCGCCCATGGATTGGGCGCCATTGGAAACGGGAACGGGCGTTTCCGGGGTCCACAGCCCGGCTTCCAGGCCCTCGGCCACCATGAGGGTCAGAATCATTTTGATCATGCTGGCCGGAGCATGGGGTTGATCGGGATTGAGTTCTGATACGACCAGTCCATTCTCGGCCACGATGGTAATATAGTTCGAGCAAGCGACGAGTTTGTCGGATTGTGCGGCGACGGATACCGCGAAAAATACAACCGCTAGTATTGTTCTCACGGCCTACCCCCTACTGGTTGTGTAACTCGTCAAGCATTATGCCATAACCGGGGGTACAATTGATACCCCTTCTAGAAGTTCTCGGGTCGAACAAGGAATTCGCACGATTTTGCACCCGCCACCTCCTGTATCACCGAGGAGTCCCGTCGTCAGCACGACAAAGTGAGCGCCATATTCGCCTGCCAGACTCCGGGCGCCCTCCATAAGTATATCCGAGTCATCGCCCGCGGTTTCTGCTTCGATTACGACAATACGCGGCGTATGGAGTTGTGCAGCGGCAGTCGCGACGTCCAGATTTTCCGCGGTCGCGCAACGCATCCTGCGGCTGCGCAAGGCCGTCGAAACCCATTCCAAAATGTCTGCGTCCTGGGTAATGACCAGGGCGTTCGCATCCGACCCTCTGCGCGCGCGGCGGCGCGTGCCTAGGGCGCCAGTGTCGTTGGGCAGAATGGACAGAGCCTGCGCTACGCGCTCCATGAACTCATCGGTGGTGAATGGCTTATACAACACCGAGTGCGTATCCCGTTGCCCCGATTCTTCTGGACGGCGCGCCTGCTCATCGCCGACCATGAGCAACGTAGGGATTTCTACCCCGTCCAGATCGCTTTGCAACCCCTTGATCGTTGCCTGCCCACCGAGATCGGGCAATACATCATCGACAATGAGTAACGCTGGCAACTTCTGTTTTGCTTCCCGCAAGCAGGCCATACCTGAAGCGGCGACAATGATTGAGAACCCGCGGGCCTCCAATACGTCCTTTAGGATATCGGAGAATTCCATTTCCGCAATCGCAAGTAAAACCGATTGAGAACCGTGAATGGGGTGCTCACTTTCTGGGTCGGCTGGGGTAAAGCTGGATTGCGGCAAAATGATGGTGAAGGTGCTGCCTTTGCCCGGGTCACTTTGCAAATCGATATGGCCGCCATGCGCTTCGGCAATGGCTTTTGCGATGGACAAGCCGATTCCAGCGCCTTCGTAGCGCCGGGACAGGGAGCTGTCCGCCTGATAAAACTTGTCAAACACACGTCGCTGGATGATGGGATCAATTCCAATACCGGTATCGGCGACGGAAATAGCGATCGTCCCCCCCACGCGGCGCTCGACGCCAAGCGTAATAATATCGCCCGGGCTGCAAAATTTCACCGCATTCGCCAGAAATATAGAAAGGGCCTGTAACAAGCGCCTTCGATCTCCCCAGATGATGGAGGCGTCGGGAGAGGCGTTGATGGTCATGTGAATATCGCGCGCGCGCATTTGTGGTTCCATGGACGCGGCGGTTTCCTGTAGCATTTCCGCACCGGCGAAGAGCGTTTGGTGGAGGGCAATCCCCCGCACTTCCATGCGGCTGAATTCGAGCATTTCGTTGATGAGGGCTTCCAGACGCTCTATGTTTCGAGACATCACCGCCAGTGCGTTGGACTGCGGCGGCGCCAATTGCCCGAGGGACGCGCTCTCAAGCATTTCCGTATACCCTCGGACCGTACTCAATGGCGTGCGCAACTCGTGGCTAACCGTGCTAAGAAAATTGTCCTTTGCGCGGTCCAACATGCGGAGTTCCGCGTTCGCTTCTTCAAGTTCGCGCGCGCGTCCTTCGAGCTGCTGTTGCATGCGCAGCAGCTCGCGAATGTCCGTCATGACCAACGAATAACGTTCCTCCGAGTCCGGGGAGGGTTCGACCGTCGTGATCGAGACTACGACCTGCACCTCGGATCCGTTGCGGCTTTGCAATGTCAATTCCTGTGCAGGCGTCGGCTTGGCAAAGAGGTCGAGCAACCGGCCACGTGCGTCCACTTCGACGTAGTCGAAAAGGTCTTTTCCCGCGACCGCGTCTGTTTCTTCGTGGATAAGTTCCAGAAAGCGTTCGTTCGCAAAGGTAATCCGGTAGGCTTCGTCCACCGTGACGAATGCTTCTTTCATGTGAAAGAGCAGGTCTCGAAGGCGATGCCGGGATTGCTCAAGTTTTTCCGTTCGATCCTCGACAAGCTCCTGTAGACCTTGCGCGTAACGTTCGAGGCGTTTCGACATAAGGTGCTGTTCAGTGACGTCGCGCACGGTCGCAAGTGCGCCGGTAAAGCCGCCCCGCGAATCAAAGAGAGGCGTGCCGCTGACCCATAGCTGGCGTTCTACCCCCATGCGCGTCCATGTCAAGCGGTATTCTGACGCAACGCCGCGCGACCGCATGTCCATATGTTTAAGCATGGGTTCAAGCTCGTAGATTTCCGCGAGGTTGCGGCCATCTTTTCCGATCAGGGCATCGGCGGTGAGGCCCGTCATTTGAAGCAGGGCATCATTGACGAGCGTCACCGAGCCGTCCGGACCGGTGAGGATAAATCCTTCGGACATGTGGTCCGCGAGATAACGGAAGCGTTCGGCCACTTCCTCGATATGTTCGTCGCGCCTCACGAGAATGAACACGATTGCGAACAAGCCGAGCACCAGACTGGCAAGCCCCACCCATCGCCAAGCGTTCAGCGTTACCTGTGAAAAATCGGACAACCGCACCATCATCGACCAAAATTCGGATACTGATCCGAGTGCCCCGAGTGCGAGTAAAACGATGCCGACAACCATCGCGAACCGCTCGAACCGGGACGCACTCAAACGGGCCAATAGCATGCCGACGGCGAGCAGAGGTCCGCCGAGCGATATGAGCAATACAAGGACCTTTAGGAGTGGGCTGTCTTGCAGTTGGGTGGCAAACAGAATGCCGCAGAGGCCAAACACGATTGGCACAAGATAGATCGGCAGGCTCGGCTTTCTTCGTTGCGGGGCCATGACAGGTCGTTATCCTCGCAGGTTTACAATTGCCTGTGTCGCCAGCTCGTCGCAGCGCTCGTTCAGATTATGGCCGGAATGTCCGCGGACCCAGCGCCACTCGATATGATGCTCCCCGGTCAATTCGTCAAGGCGTTGCCAAAGGTCGATATTTTTCAGCGCGCCTTCTTTGCGTTTCCAACCGTTGCGTTTCCAGGCCTTCAGCCAGGTAGTAATTCCGTTACGAAGGTATTCGGAATCCGTATGCAAAACAACATCACAGGGGCGCTTGAGCGCCTCGAGCGCGCGCACCGCGGCGGTAAGTTCCATCCGGTTATTCGTTGTATTTTGTTCCGCGCCGGACATCTCGAGCTGTTTGTCCTTGTACATCAAAATGACACCCCAACCGCCTGTCCCCGGATTCGGTTGGCATCCGCCATCGGTAAAAATATCAACTTTCGTCCTCACTCGGAAACAGTCCTCTGATTTGTGTATCGGGTCTTCGTAGTAACGAATAGCAGCATATCAGGAAGCGGTGGAGAAAGGCAGGGAGAGCGAATCAGTGGCCTGCAAAGGCCGTGTTTACCGCGTTCCTTCTGTAGTATTCGATGACCCGTACCGATTCGGTCTGGCCGTGCAGTATCGCGAGGTCCAGTGGCGTTCGTCCATCACGATTGACGGCGTCCATGAGTGCGCCCCGCTCGATGAGCACCTTGCACATTTTCGCCCGGCCATGCATCGCCGCGACGTGGAGTGGCGTATCTCCAAATTTATCCTGGCCGTTTAGATCAGCCCCAGAATCGATCAGGAGGCCTGCACGCTCGGTGATAGACCACCATGCGGCCACGTGCAAAGGCGTCAATCCGGTATCGTCTTTTGCGGCAATGTCCGCGCCACGTTCGATCAATAGAAGAATCGTCTCGTTGTTACCGCCGGTCAAGGATTGGTGAAGGGGCGTTTTGCCCAACTCATTTCGATCATTGATGGCGGCAGGGTTGCGATCGAGAAGTGTTCGGGCCTGCGTAACGTCTCCGCGTAGCGCCGCATCGTGGAGCGAGCCATCGCATCCGGACAAGAGAACTGTGGCGAGAAGCATTCCCGCGAGTTTCAGCAGGTGCGCGATCCGGCGTGGGCGTCCTTCGGAGGTCTGACATTTACCGTGGTTCACACACTTACTCCACGGTGGCGTTTTGGTACAGTTCCGCGGCATTCTCCACCGTAACCCGGGAAGGTTCCAAAATGACGCGCTCCGGCACAGTTTCACCGCGCAACATTTTCACTGAATAATCCAGCGCCTCCGCGGCGCACGGGGGGTAGATGAAGGTACACGCAAGCACGCCGTCCATGACCTTTTTGATGCCCCCATCAGGCCCGCCAAGCCCGTCAACCCCAACAAAAATCATCTCGGTGTCCCGTTGCGCGTCTCGTGCAGCGAGATACGCGCCGGCGGCCATGGGATCGTTGTGCGCATACACGACATCGATCTTCGGATTTGCCTGCAAAAGCGTTTCCATGCGTTTGCGCCCTTCATCCTGAAGCCAGTTGCCGACTTCATCAAGCACGGAAACGTTGGGGACTGTGTCGATGTATTTCCTCGCACCGGTATGGCGCTCTTCCTGGGGCATTGATCCCAACAAGCCTTTCAACTCGACTACGACAGGGGCATCGGTACTTTTCCCGGCGAGATATTCCTGAACGAATTGGCCGGCCATCTCCCCAATCTTGACGTTGTCGGCGCCTACAAACAGGTCGTACACCGGTTCGAGCAAATCGCGTTCAAGGCAAATTACCTTGATGCCTGCATCGTGCGCTTTCTTCACGACTGAGGTTAGCGGGGCGGACTCGTTGGGCGCGACGATCAATAGATCAACACCTTGCTGAATGATATTTTCAATTTGCGCCACCTGCTTCGCATTGTCTTGTTGCGCATCATGAATAACCAGACTGATTTCATTGCCCAAACGCGCAGCGTTGCGCTTAAAGATGGCGTTTTGGACTGTCCGGTACGGCTCGGCGCTGTTACATTGCGAAAAAGCGATTCTATACGTTTTTGGCTGGGCCTCCGATTTCGCGGCAACCGTTGAATCTGTTGCCGGTCCCGAAGGCGTCGCTTGTTGTTCCGGCCCACAACCACTCAGCGCGAACGCCGCCAGCAGCAAGCAGCCGAATCGGTTAAAGTTCCTCATCATTCCTCCTCGTATCGCGGCTTCGCGTCGCTTGATCAAGTCCGCGCTTGCCGCCGAGACCCCGCAGTCTGCAACCAGACCGCGGCGATGATAATGACCGCTTTGAGCATCCATTGCATATTTTCGTCGACATTGCGTAGGCCGAGAAGATTCGATAGCACCCCAAGCGCGAGCGTCCCTACGACTGTTCCAAGCACGCTTCCCCGGCCTCCAGCCAGGCTTGTACCGCCGATGACCGCCGCGGCGATCGCATCCAGTTCGTACCCCACTCCGGCATTGGGACTGCCCTGGTGGTTTTGACAACAATGGAGGATTCCTGCCACACCGGCAAGAAAACCGGACAGCGCGTACACACGCATTTGCACCCAACCAACATTGATGCCGGACAAGCGGGCAGCGGGCTCGCTTCCACCGACTGCGACGAGGTAGCGGCCGAATCGGGTATGACGCAACAGGCCGTGGCCCATAACGGCTGTCACAATAAACGCGCTCACGACAATCTTTTTCTGCGCGACAAAAGCGATGACCTGATCGACATAGTCCGTGCCGAACCCTACCTGTAACGTTGCGTTGTCAACATACCAACGAGCCAAACCCCGGCTACCGATCATGGCCGCCAATGTCACGATAAAAGGTTGCATTCGCAGCCTGGAAATGGTCATGCCGTTCATCAGGCCAAACGCGGTGGTGATTGCGAGTGTTGCGGTGAGAGCGACAGGCAATGGGATTGATGTCCGGACAAAGAGCACTGCAAACGCAGTTCCGGAAAGGGCCAACAGTGAACCCACGGAGAGGTCAATTCCACCGGCGATAATTACAAGCGTCATCGCGATGGCCAATATCCCTGTCTCCGAAATTTGCCGGGCGATATTCAAAAGATTGCCGGTATTCCAGAAAATAGGGTAGCCGTCGCGGGTTGGAGAAAAGATGGTTGCAAGCACGATAACGAAGATCAGTGTTAAAAAAGGGCGGCCCAGCCGCCTGAAAGCCGCTGGAGTTCTACCAAGTTCATCCACTATCGGCCGCGCCGATCGAATTCCCACACTTCCTCCAGGGTCGTTAGGCCGCCTTCGTTTACTTCCGCGTACATCCCTTGGAACGCACTGCCGTAACTCTTCGTCGGATCGTCGAGCAAACACAACCACGCCACACCGTGCGGAAGTTCGGACTCGCTCGTCGATGGATCGGCCAGCCGCCGCGTCCATGTGCCGCTGTCAGTCACGGTCGTCACGCGGGAGATTGCGGCGCCCAGCACCACTCCCCGCATTTCCGATGTCGGCGGAACCGGTATCAGCCAAAACCTGCGGGATTTCACCACCGCCGGGAAAATAGAATCAGGCCCCGCGATGACAGTAATTTCGCCATCGGTGCGTTCGATGCGAAGCGTGCAATTCGGCTTGATCCGCGCTGTATTCCGTAAGGCAACACGTGCTGGTTCGGCGGCTGCGCGTTGGGCAGTCACGCGGAACCGCGCGCTGGGCCCTGTCTTGTGCAACTGAATTTCCTTTTTCAGCCGCATACCGTTCACGCTGGATGGCGGGCCCAGCATGGAAATATAGTCGGAGCGGTACTCGAGCACTTCCGCGGGTCCTCGGCGGACTGCGGCGTCCTGGGCCGTGTAGGGCAGTATATCGGTGTGAAGACCGCCTGGGTCCGCCCATTCAGTGCCCGCAGTGATTTCAGGTGATACAGTCAATGGCGCAACAAAATTCTCTCCTCCCTCGAATCCGATGTACCGGATCGCGAACAAGCGCGGGTCTACCTCAATGCGAATAGTGCCGTTTTCGAGCGCGTATACCGGGTCTGCGGCGAAGGACGTAAGTGCAATGGCTATCAGGAATCCCATGAATATCAATTTCCTCTTCCCCACGCATTTTGGGAGATGGCCGAGGCCAATGCAACCAAATCCAAGGACGTTGTTCACAGTGCGCATAGTCTTTGAACTGTAAAAGCCTCTCTGATAGGCTTTTGCATGGCATTTTTCCCGCGGACGCGGGGCCTCAGGAGGTATGGCGCGTGTTGACGAGAATCGAAATATTCGATACCACGCTTCGCGACGGTGAGCAATCGCCCGGCGCAAGCATGAACGTTCAAGAGAAAATCCAGATGGCCCTGCAACTTGAACGCCTCAATGTCGACACTATAGAAGCCGGTTTTCCCATCGCGTCAGAACAGGAATTCGAAGGCGTCCAGAAGGTCGCGTCCAGCGTCAAAACGCCGCGGGTTGCCGCGCTCGCTCGCGCAAGCCGGCTGGATATTGAGCGCGCGGCGAAGGCCATCGAAAAGGCCGAGCGTCCAGTGCTGCATACATTCCTGGCCACGTCCGACATTCACCTCGAATTTAAGCTGAAAATGTCGCGGCAGGAAGTACTTGATCGCGCTGCCGAATCGGTTCGCCTCGCGAAAAGTCTGATTGGCCGCGTCGAGTATAGCGCCGAGGACGCCACGCGCACCGACCTTGAATATCTCGCGCAGGTCGCGGGCGCCGCAATCGCCGCGGGCGCGGACGTTATCAATCTGCCGGACACGGTCGGCTACACCACGCCGATGGAAATCGAAGAGATGTTTCGCTACGTAATCGCGAAAACCAATCCGCCGGATTCGGTAGTCTTCTCGTGCCACAACCACAATGATCTTGGCCTGGCTGTCGCGAATGCTCTCGCCGCGGTGCGGGGCGGCGCGCGTCAGATAGAATGTTGCGTGAACGGCATCGGAGAGCGCGCGGGGAATACCGCGCTGGAAGAAGTTGTGATGGCCATGAAAACGCGCCACCAGGTTTACCCCTACGACACGGATATTGTCGCGGACGAATTGACCAATACGAGCCGGCTGCTGGGCGCGATTACCGGCTTGGCCATTTCCTACAACAAGCCCATTGTGGGGCGCAATGCCTTCGCCCACGAAGCCGGCATCCATCAACATGGCGTCATCGCGAGCCGTATCACCTACGAAATAATGACTCCGGAATCCGTTGGACGAAAGAGCAACGATCTGGTGTTGGGGAAACATTCGGGTAAACACGGTCTGACCAAACGTTGCGCCGACATCGGGTTTCAACTGACCGACGCCGAAGTACAACAGTTGTACGAAAAATTTATTGCGCTGGCGGACAAGAAAAAGGAAGTCTTCGAAGATGATTTGCGCGTCCTCATCGCGTCCATGCGAAACGAAAGTTTCGAAACGTATTCGCTCGAACAACTTCGAACTGCCACGGGTGAGCCGACAATTGCCCTCGTGAAACTCCGCCGCGGCAAGGAAGAGCTTACCGAAACCGCAACAGGCGACGGACCGGTCGATGCGGCGTGCGCGGCAATCGAGCGGATCGTAGGCGTCAGTGGCCGTCTTCAGGAGTTTTCAATCCGCGCGGCTTCTCCGGGCAAAGAGGCGCTGGGCGAAGCGCATGTTGCCGTGCTGCTGGATGGAAAGTCGTTCTACGGCACGGGCGCGAGCACTGATATTGTCGAGGCGGCGGTCCACGCATATCTGAGCGCCATCAACAAGTATCTTGCGCTCAAGTCTACGCAGGAACCCACGCCGATAACCGCGCAAGCGCGGTGAATTGGATTGGCATTGTACGCGGATCTGTCAACCGTCATGCGCGCGGTCAATGCGCTAGTGGATGAATACCGCGTGCATTGTTTGTGGTTTTTGCGCAAGGACTATTATCCGGAATCCGTTGAAGACGCAATTCGCGTTCTACAGTCAATCGAAAATCACGGCGATGTTGCCGCGTTTCAGAAAGCAGCCCCACTCCGACAATGGCTCTCACGGCATTCCAACGAAATCTCTGCCGTCTAATTTCACGCAATCGAATCGCGAACGGGGAAAGTTACGTTGCGGGCGGGGCAGCGCTGAATACCATCACGCAAAGCCCTCGACTATCTCGCGATATAGATATTTTTCATGATTCAAATGTGGCGGTGTCATCAAGTTGGGCTGCGGACCGCACTGTTCTGGAAAAAAACGATTTTGGAATTCGCGTCATCCGCGAGCGTGAAGGCTATGTAGAAGCCGTCATATCGAAGTCGAATGACTCCGTCGTTATACAATGGGCGACGGATAGTGCTTTTCGATTTTTCCCACTGATGGAACATGAAGAACTTGGGCTTACGCTGCATCCTTTTGATCTGGCGACCAACAAGGTTTTGGCGCTCGTGGGGCGCGTCGAGGTGCGTGATTGGATAGACATAATCAACTGCCATACGACGATTCAACGATTCGGATACCTAGCCTGGGCCGCAAGCGCGAAAGACCCCGGGTTTTCAGCGCCCGCCATACTTTGCGAGGCGGCACGGACTGCCCGCTATTCCGGGACAGAGGTGAGCGCTCTGGATTTCGGCTCAACTCCACCCGATGCCGTTGAGCTTGGGAAATCGTGGCACGAAATGCTCAAGGAAGCGCAAGAGCTTGTTCCGGAAATCCCACCAGAGCAATCGGGAACATGCCTGCTTAACTCGAACGGCGCCCTTTATGGGGGCGATGTGGGAACACTGCGAGAAGATATCGCGGCTGGCCAGGTTCGATATCATCGCGGACAATTGCGGGGCGCTTACCCACAAATCGTAGGGGTGTAATCAGTGCGGTTCGATATTTAATCCGTACTCCGCAATTTTGGCGTAGAGTGTGCTGCGTCCGATAGCCAGTATGCGCGCCGCCTCGTTCACCCGGCCTTCGCATTGTTCCAATGTTTTCTCGATATGGCGTTTTTCAACGTCGGCGAGTGCAAGTAATGGCGGTTCGGAACTCGATTCGCTGCTACCGCCTGAAGAAGATTCCAGGTCATAAACCTGTATCAATTCTGATCGCGCCAGCGCTATCGCGCGTTCGATGGTGTTGCGGAGCTGTCGCACATTTCCTGGCCAATGGTGCGCAACGAGAAAATCCATCGCCGCATCCGATATGCCGGTGACAGGCCGCTTTGCACGGCCAAGGCTCAGATTGAAAAAATGGTGCGCAAGCTGGGCGATATCCGCGGGCCGCTCGCGTAACGGGGGAATTGTAATCCGGAATCCGTTCAGCCGATGATACAGGTCTTCGCGGAATGCGCCACGCCGGACCTGCGCCGGGATGTCCTTGTTCGTTGCGGCGAGAACGCGAATGTCAACCTCCGTTTCCCGGACTCCTCCCACGCGAAAGAAACGGCCCGATTCGATCACGCGGAGTAACTTGGCCTGGTTGTCGAGGCTCAAATCCCCCACTTCATCTAAAAACAGTGTGCCGCCGCTGGCCTGCTCGATAAGCCCTATTCGCCGTTGCGCCGCGCCCGTGAATGCACCCTTCTCATATCCGAAGAGTTCACTTTCAAACAGGTGCGCTGGAATCGCCGCGCAATTCACAATGACCAACGGGCCGCCCGCGCGCGCGGATTGCTCGTGAAGGATGTGAGACACCAGTTCTTTGCCCGTGCCCGTTTCACCGGCGACGAGGACGTTTAGATTCGTCATTGCCGCTTTTTCGATAAGCGCGCGCAACTGTTTGATCGGCGCGCTGTCGCCGACAATGACCGTCGAGACACGCGTCACCGCTCGCAGGGTTTCGTTGTCGCGCCGCAAGCGTTCCATTTGGCGCATCGAATGAAAGTACGGCGCGCTGGTCTGCGCAACCGCGATAAGGAACCGGAGATCGTTGTCGCTTGGCAGACGGTGTTCGGCCTCGAGCCGCAGCATGATGCAACCCGCCTGATGGCCCTGGAGTTCAATAGGCGCCGCGAGCAAGGTTGCGAGGCGTTCAACTTCGCCTTCGCGGCTGATAATGGGAATGTTTAGGCCCTCGCGCCGAAGCAGAGCTTTTTTCGCCTTTCGCTTGACTTCATTGGGCGGCGTCACCGGGTCCCCGATCAGAATCGATTGCGGAGAATAGTAGACCAACTCGCCACTCAAAGGTTGCAACATCGCCACCCAAATCATCGTGGGATGGAAATATCCTTCCACTGCTTCAAACAGCACCGACATTACATCGACAATGTTGGACGCGCGACTGCAGCGCCGGCTGACGTCAAAAAGCGCAGCCAGTTCGATTACCGAGTTCGGGTATGCCTTCGCCACCAAATCGGCAGTCACATCGCCCAAGACCTGCGATTGGTCTTCCGAAAGATTCACGGTGGTTCCCGCAGGTGTATTTTCGGCGAAGAAGTTTCCCTTCCGCTCATGCGTGGTGACCAGGAACAACGAACGTCCCACCGCAATTTCATCACCAGGGCTCAACGTGCATTGCGAAGCGGGATGCCCGTTCACGAGCGTGGAATTGCTACTCCCCAAATCGTTCAGGAAAATGGTTTCGCCGTTGGAGAGGACTTCGCAGTGGTGGCGCGATACAAGCGAGTCGCCGACGAAGATGTCGCAATTGTGGGCGCGGCCAATGACGAGTTTATCGTGTCCGATACCCCAACTGAGTCCCTTGCTTGGTCCGGTTTGCGACGTGAGACTGTACATCATCGCACCAAATGCCCCTGCTGCGTGTCAATGGATTCAAGCGACATAGCGCACGCAAAGAATATAATACCGGAAGAAGGTTGTGAAAACTTGGGCGGTTTCATTCGATGTCCACGATTCGCACTTCGATTTTCCCCATGAACGGCGCCACCTTCCACCACTCCGAGAGATCGCCGCTAATAAGCTTGATATGAGTTGCATCCGCCACGACTTGATCAAGGGTCGGGTCCATCCATACCCAGCGCCCGGCGTATACCTCGGGCCACGCATGATAGTAAAACGCGTTGAACTCCTCACTCCATACGATGCCGATCGCCATCCGTGTAGGGATTCCACTGGCCCGCGCCAATGCCGTAAACAGCATGGTGTGTTCATTGCAATCGCCCTCGAGCGTGGTCAAAACATCCAGCGCGGTGGGCAAGCTGGGCACGATTCCCTTTCGCACGGACTTGCTGACCCATTCGTGAATAAGGACGCTTTTCTCCCAGTCGTCCACTTTGCCCGCAACGATTTCATTTGCGGCCTGAACGATTCGGGGATGATCAATCTGCAAGAAGATATCGTTCGCCAATGCTTTCGCGCGCGTATCCGCGTCGAGGGGCGCGCCCATTTCGACTGGCCCCAAGGGCGTGATCACGAGTCTTCCATCCGCATGCAGGGTCTGTGCATCATCGCTGGGAACTGCCATTGCCCCGTCAATTCCGGACAGCACAACTTCCATTCTGGTGGCGCCGCGAAAAGGCGCTTGACCTATTGCGGCAACCGCCGCCAACTTCAGCAATCCGTCTCCCTGGGCGTTGCTCGCAAGCATTGACCTTCGAGCTTCCAATTCGTCCATGCGCTGAAAGACGATACCGATAGGGGTTTCCGCGCGCACGACATTGCCGCTTTCATCTACCCAAGCCGTCGAAGTGATACCCGATAATTCGGTGACGAGGACCTTCGTCTCAATCGCTTCATCCATAATTGTGATTACTTCTTCGCGAATGCAGCGAATACGGGCATTGCCGGAGGACATGGTGAGAGGGTCGAAGGCATCAACGACAATTTCTTCCCCGACCTCGATATCGGGCATTCCAAGCGCATTCAAACCTGGAGCATTTGTCAACACTTGGTTGTCCGTGAAAGGAAGATCGAACGGCGTGCGTTCACCTCCAGTCGTCATCGTTCCCAACAGCCTGCCTTCTTCCACCGTGCCGTCCACCGTGGTTTCATGTTCACCCGAGCGCATCGTTACCATGAATTCGCGGAAACCATCGCGCTCCGTTGCCCATGCATGGCCGTTGACGCGCAACTCGCCTTTGAAACTGCCGAGGTTCAAGCGCATTTGTCCCATCACACTGGCGATCATGCCTGATTGATCCGCGCGTTGTGTCGGTTCGGTATGGACATTCACAAAACCGATGGGGGTCTGCCCGGCATCGTTAACGAAAAGCCCGAGCCAGATGTCGGTAGGCGCCGC
Source organism: Candidatus Hydrogenedentota bacterium (assembly GCA_034408725.1). Classification (GTDB taxonomy): domain Bacteria; phylum Hydrogenedentota; class Hydrogenedentia; order Hydrogenedentales; family SLHB01; genus JABWCD01. The sequence goes on along the minus strand of JAWXCN010000182.1, from coordinate 88,999 downwards.
CGGCATATCGGAGCGCGGGGCTTGCCAGTGAGGCGTGAATACTTCGCGGCGGAGCAACAGCGTCATCATCACCAACCAGAACCCCAGGATGAGGATTCCGGCTGCAATTATGAGACGCCGCCGCAACACTTCTTATATTTCTTTCCGCTGCCGCAGGGACAGGGATCGTTTGGCCCAACGCTGGGCGTCAATTTGCGGACAGGTTCCTGTCGCGGCCGTTTTTGACCTTCTTCCCGCGCGGGCGCTTGTGCCTGGGCCGCAGTTTCCTGTCCCGCGAGCTTGAATTTGCTGGTGTCGTAGGCCGCGAAGCTGCGGTCCTGCTGCTTGTCCGCGCCAACCATGTTGTAGTCTGAAATCGTGGCAAAAGGATCGTTTTTGGCGTTGAGTGTGCCGCGCTGAGCTTCAACTCGCCGCGTTTTCCGTACTTCGGGATCGGTGAGCCGGAAGACGGTCTGCAAGACGCGCTCTTCGATTCCGCGCATCATGGTGTCAAACATTTCGTAGCCTTCGGTCTTGTATTCGACAAGCGGGTCCTTCTGGCCGTAAGCGCGCAGCCTGACAGATTCGCGAAGGTAGTCCATCGAATACAGATGGTCTATCCATTTCTCGTCCACCGCGCTGAGCAACGCCATCTTCTCGATGTCATGCACGTATTTTCGCGCGAGCTTCTTAAAATCGACGCGGGAATCATCGCCGCCGATCTGCTCCCGGAAACTTTGACGATACTCTTCCTCTATCGATTCTTCGTTGGTTGCATAGCGTTGCCGCGCCTGGCTGAGCAGATCGATGTCCAGGGGTTGCGGTTCAGTGTCCTCGGGTACATCGAGTTCAGGCTCGTAGCCGTATATCTGCTTGTAGCGCGCGGCCAACCCGTCCAGGTCCCAATTTTCGGGCAGCTCATCCTGTTGAGCATATTCCTCGATCATGTCGCGGATGCTATTGTCGAACATTTTCACGATGCGATCACGGACATCGCGGTCTTCAAGGACTTCGCGGCGCATGCCGTAGATGACCTGCCGTTGCAAGTTCATCACGTCATCGTATTCCTTCAAATGTTTTCGGGCTTCAAAGTTCCACTCTTCCACGCTGCGTTGCGCGCGTTCGATTGCCTTCGTCACGGACCGTTGGCTCAGGGGTTCGTCATCCATTTCTTCCTGACTGCCGATCCACTGCAACATTTTCTTCAGGCGGTCCCCCCCAAATAAGCGGGCGACCTCGTCTTCAAGACTCAGGAAAAAGCGGGTCGTTCCGGGGTCGCCCTGACGGCCGCAACGGCCGCGCAACTGATTGTCAATACGCCGCGATTCGTGGCGCTCCGTACCAACAATGGCTAGGCCACCAAGTTCACGGACCCCCTCGCCGAGTTTAATGTCGGTACCGCGACCGGCCATGTTCGTCGCAATCGTTATCGCGCCCTGTTTGCCCGCGTTGGAAATGATCGACGCTTCGCGTTCGTGGTGCTTGGCGTTGAGGACTTGAAAGTCGGTGATACCCCGTTGCCGCAGCAAATCGGCTACCAACTCGGATTTTTCAATCGATACCGTGCCCACAAGGACCGGACGTCCAGAATCGTGAATAAAGGATATTTCCTGCGTCACCGCCTTGAACTTGCCAAGTTCCGTCGCGAATACGAGATCGGTCATGTCATCGCGGATGAGCGGCAGGTTGGTAGGAATCTGGACCACGTCGAGGTTGTAAATGGATGCGAATTCCATGGCCTCGGTCATCGCCGTTCCGGTCATGCCACTAATCTTTTTGTATAACCGGAAGAGGTTCTGGTATGTAATTGTCGCAATGGTCTGGGTTTCAAACTGCACCGAGACGCGCTCTTTGGCCTCAATCGCCTGATGTAACCCATCCGAATATCGCCGCCCTTCCATGAGGCGGCCGGTGAATTCATCGACGATCAACACTTCGCCGTCGCGCACCACGTATTCATCGTCCCGTTTGTACAAATTGTGCGCGCGAATGGATTGCTCGATCATGTGGATGATACCGAGTGAATCCGACGTGAATAGGTCTTCTATCCCAATGAGCCGTTCGATCAGTGCCATGCCATCGTCTGAAATGATGACGTGCCGGTGCTTTTCGTCCACCTCGTAGTGGTCGCCTTTTTTTAATTGCCTCACGACTTCATCGACCCGAAAATACAGGTCGGTGCTCTTTTCGGGGCGGCCTGAAATGATAAGGGGTGTCCGGGCCTCGTCAATCAGGATCGAATCGATTTCGTCGATGATGGCGTAATTCAACGGTCGCTGCACGCGATATTCGGGACGGCGCGCCATGTTGTCGCGGAGGTAGTCAAAACCAAACTCGTTGTTCGTGCCGTAGGTGACGTCAGCACGGTAGCCTACTTGGCGTTCCGCATTGTCCATGTCATGTTGAATCAAGCCAACGGTAAGGCCAAGATATTCGTAGATCGGGCCCATCCACTCGCGGTCGCGCCGCGCGAGGTAGTCGTTGACCGTGACAAGGTGGACGCCTTTGCCATCGAGAGCGTTCAGGTAACACGGCAATGTAGCGACAAGCGTCTTGCCTTCACCGGTTACCATTTCCGCGATGCAACCCTGGTGAAGTACGACGCCGCCGAAAATCTGAACGTCAAACAGTCGCATGCCCGTGACACGCTTTGCCGCCTCGCAGCACACGGCATACGCCTCGGGCAAAATATCGTCGAGCGTCGCGCCTTGCCCGAGCTTTTCCTTCAATACTGATGTCTGCGCCCGAAGGGTATCGTTGCTCATCAGCCTGCACGTTCGCTCGTGCATGCGCACGGCGTGAAGCAATGGGCTTAACCGCTTGACCTGGCGTTCTTTATTGGTGCCAAAAAGTGATTTTAATAGCGTGTCTAACAAGGGAGTACCTCATTTGCGAAGGACGGGGTGGTTACCGCCTGTGACGTGTTAGTTGGTCAATTACAGGCAGAATGATAGCAAAGGTTTGCCGTTTCAACAAACCGGGGTCGAGGTTTCCATCGGGTAGGTCAGTCCCCACTGGGCGCGCAGCCGATCCATGGTTTCCATGATGGTGATGGTTTCGGCAAGCGCCATTCCGTCGCTTTCCTTCTTGCCTTCTCGCAGGCAGCGCATGACTTCGAGGGCCTGATATTCGTACCCGTTGGCTTGATGCGGCTGCTGGAATGCAACCGGCTGCTCGTCCTTCAGCGTTAAGGTTGCTGTTGTTGCGCACCAGAATGGCGCGTGGACACGAATCGATCCGGTCTCTCCGAGAACATGCGCATCGTGCGGCGTGTCGGTGCGAATACCGCTTGCCAACACCGCCAGCTTTCCGCCAGGATACATCAGCACTATCCCCGCCTGTTCATCTACGCCGGTTTCGCCAAGGTTGGCCGCGCCCGTAACCGTCGAAGGCGAACCGCTAAACACCATCGACGCAAATGATATCGGGTACACCCCCACGTCAAGCAGACTTCCACCTCCGTACGCGGGACTAAACAGCCGCCATTCGGGTTTTACTTCCGCGCGGAACCCAAAGTCCGCCAGGACCATCCTGGGCTGTCCGATCTTGCCTTCTTGAATCCATTTCATGGTTTGGACGATTGCGGGAATGTAGCGCGTCCACATGGCTTCCATCAGAAATACGTTTTGCTCTCGAGCGCGCTGAACCATTTTTCTTGCTTCCACCGCGTTGATAGAGAACGGTTTTTCGCACAGGACCGCTTTGCGATGCTCGAGGCACAGCAAAGTATTTTCGCGATGCAACTGGTGCGGAGTCGATACATAGATAACATCCACGTCCGGATCGGCGGCGAGCGCCTCATACGAAGCATGCGCGCGGGCAAACCCAAACTCATGTGCGAACGCGTCCGCCGTCTCCTGTTTGCGCGATCCGACTGCGGCGAGTTCCGCATCTGGAACAGATTGTAGACCGCACACAAATTTTTTGGCGATTGCGCCTGTCCCAAGAATCCCCCAACGAATCGGTGTGCTCATTCGGTTCCCTTCTTCAGATGCGTTTGCATGAATGCATACGCCATATTTCCCTTAAACTCGTGTCCACCCGGAAAAACGTCCAACACGAAGTTTTCCGGTTTTCCCAATCCGTCCCAATGTCGCCGTGCGCGCCCGGCTTCCGCCCTTGCTCCCTCGATTGCGAACAGTGTGTCTGCATCCCCGACTTCGATTAACAAGGGGCGCGGACTTATCAACGCGCAAATTTCGGCGTCGTTAAACGTATTCATATAGTTGAAGAATGACCAGTCCTGCCATGAATACCTGCGCCGCTCATTGAAAAAGCAGGAACTGACCGCGGCATCAATCCGCGGATCCAACGCCGCTGCGTACAGCGTATACAGGCCTCCGTAGGACAGGCCCATCATTCCAATTTTGTCACGATCCACTTCCGGGCGCTGAAGCACGGCGTCTGTCAGGCGAAAGATTTTCCAAAGCTCGACCGCGAGGATTGACGTGCCAAGATTCTGAAGTTGTTCGTCCATCGTGCGGCGGTCAGGTCCTTCAATGGCCTCCTTCCCGCCAAAAGGGAAAATGAGAGCGGGTTCGAGCGTAACATAACCTTCCGCAAGCGCGCGTTGCGTCATCCAACCGTAATTGCCAGTTCCGGCGCCTTCGAGCATGCCGTGGACCAGTTCCGGATTGCCGCCGCCACCGTGTTGGCAAATCATCAACGGGGCAGGTTTTTCGATACCTCTTGGGAAACTGACAATGGCATACGCGTCCACCCCTTCCAATACTTCGATCCATAGCCGATAGATTTGCGCACTGGGATCGTCCGCGACATGTTCCCAGCGCGCGGGTGCGGCGCGCCGGATGAGCGGCGGCGGGAATCCAATGGATTTCCGGACGCGGTCGCGCAACGCAATTGTGGAAATTGCGTAAGCGTGCAGGCTGGAATAGTCAGGTTTGAAGGATTCGTCGCGAACCGCGGGCGAGAGATCGTGCAATTCCTGAATATAGCCGTGAATCTGCGTGAAACCTGTCTGACGATTAGCGTGCGACTTCTCGACCGGCTCGGTATATCGTTGTGCATAAGGCTCGTCCGCATGGATGATGCCGGTCGATAAACAGATGATGGCTGAAATAAAACGGAAATGAAAACGCATGGCCGAAAGCATAGGCGCGGAACTTGCCGCGATCAAGCAGGCCACTACTCGTGAATCACGATGCGAAAAGGAACACTCTGAGTCGCGGTCCGTGTCGGGTCCCGCCTGAAGGACTTCCCCGGTCTGGCCGGCGCGTAGTTAAACGAAATATCCAGTTTTCCGATTAGTTCACCGGGTCCCAGGAGCCCTTTGTCCGCGAAACGGGAAAGGTCAAATTCGGCGGGCATACGCTGTGTGTAAGGCCACGACAGCAAATTTCGTTTGAGTGGTCCCCAATAATTTTTCCCGGGGCGGTCGATTACAAGTTCGGGATAGAAAATCCCTTTCGGACCCTTCGCGGTGGTGGTTGTGTAATCGGCGTAAAAGCGCACGCGCGTAATATCCACGTTGCGATGCCAGGCATGGATCGCCACCTCGAACTTCAGCACGTCGCGCATCCCCGACTGGGCCGGCACGACCGCGCTAACCCTCGGATCCGGCCAGAAAAACGGCAGGATAATGAGGTAGGCCGCGATTATTCCGATTACACCGCCAGCCAGTCGCTTCGCGCGGACTGTCATGCGCAGCTAGACGACTTCCAGCCCTTGCACGCGTTCGGTCTGATAGGCTTTGGCGGAAAAGTCGGCGAGCAATTGCCGGTCCGCCATCGTCAGCGCAGTCTCGCCCGTGACAATTTTCAGGTTCTCATCAATGTCGCTGGGATAAGACACGCCGATATTCAGCACGCTGATGCGGGGATCGTTCAAGACCCACCGGATCGCCGCGGCCGGAAGACGTTTCACCGCTTGCGCGTCGTAGTCGGGTAAGACATTCTTCGCGTTGTGATTGAATACCCACGCGCCGAGCACTTTCATGGCAATGATGCCCATCTCCAGTTCGTGCGCCTTGGCGACGCAGTTCTCGCGCCATTCGACTTGCACCTCGCTATGCCGCGTGTTGTAGCCTTTGCGGAAATAGCCGTATTCGATGAGGACCGAATCAAAACCTTCGGTGGCGATTAGTTCGTACATCTTGTGAAACGCATTGTGTCCTGTGATGCCGATGTGGTGAATCAGCCCTTCGTCGCGCAGTTTGACGAGTTCTTCGTACTGTTTCATCAGCACGGGAATTTCGTGCTGCTCGATCATCGGGCCGTGAATCTGCATGAGGTCGATATGATCAGTCTGCAATTCCTGCAACGACTTCTCGACGCTCGGCCGCACCTTCGCCGCATCGTCCACCATTACCTTGGATGCGATGAACACCTTGTCGCGAATGTCCTTCAACCCTTCGCCCATGAGGGTTTCGCTTTCCAAGTAGATGCGGGCGGTATCGTAGTAGCGAATTCCCTTGTCGTAAGCGTCGCGCACCATCTTTACGCGGTCTTCGCGGGACGGCGGATCGTTGAGGCCGTAATACGTGTACTCGCGTTCCATCATCGCGGAACCACCGTGGCCGAGTATCGGGAATGAATAACCGGTCTTGCCAAATTTGCGGACAGGGATCGCACCCGAATAGGTGATTGCTTTTTTAGCCGGTGCTGCCTGCGCAATCTCGCTTGTAAGCGCCGTCACCGCAGCGGCGCCTATTCCAGTCTTGAGAAAATTGCGGCGGTTTAGCATGTCCGAAAAGCGTTCCATGGTCCAGCCTCCTCAACAGGTTGATGGAGCATTATGGTCGCATGGACGCGCGGGTATTGCAAGGAGTGTCACTTCGCCGGGGGGAAAACGATTTCAAGCATCTTTTTTTCATACTTTTCAAGATTCCGTTCCGCCACGCTTGATGTCATAAGGACTAGCGTGTTCTCGTCCATGTAGCGGCGAAAGTCGGTTGTGAAAAGCCCGTTCCCTCCATTGTGGGTAATGAGGCGTGTACCCCGAGGCGTGTCCAGGACTGACCAGCCGTATCCGTAGTAGACCTCCCGGTCCGGCATTTCGCGCACATGATTCCCAAACATCAATTCAGCCGAAGCCCCGGTCAGTACGGAATTGTCCAAGAGAGCATGGTGCCACTTCCGCAGGTCTTCGAGTGTTGACAGAATTCCGCCATTGCAGCGTAGGTGCCAGCCAGGGCCATCCGGCAACCACGCATGATCGAGCATCGTGCCCCAGTCCTTGCCGTCTTCATAAAGATGCACAATGTTTTCTCGATCCCGTGCAGGAATTTTGTATCCGGTCGCCAGCATGCCCGAAGGTTCAAAGAGCTGTTTGAATAGGAACTGTTCGTACGGCTCACCGGACACGATTTCGATCACCGCGCCAAGGACGCTATATCCGGCGTTAGAATACCGGTATCGCGTGCCCGGTTCCGATCTCAGTTCAGATGCTAATGCGAGCGCCAAAAAGTCGTCCCGGCTGATAACGGAATAGTCGGCGCCAAAAATGTCCCGCATTCCTGAACTGTGCGTGAGCAGGTGATGCAGTGTTATCGATCTCTTATCCGGCGGAACGTTTGGCAAGAATTTGCCCAACGCGTCTTGCGCGTCCAGTTTTCCGGCTTCCTGAAGCTTCATAATGCCGGCGGCCGTAAATTGCTTGGTAATCGACCCGATGTCGAACACCGTGTCCCGCGTAAACATCCGTTGCGATTCGCGGTGTGACCAGCCGTATCCGCTTGCAATGACGATCTCTCCATTGCGTTCCACCAACAACGCGCCCGAGAATCCTTCGTTTTCGATACCGAGCATGTAGTTATTAAGCGACGTGCCCAATGCGTCGCGATATGCGCCGCGCGAAGAAACCCATTCCTGTCCAGCCGCGAGCACTGGCGCGGCGAGAAACACGATGAGGGCGCCGATGCGTTGTATTTGCGTCAATCTAACTACCACTCTGTTTTGCTCACGGACCTAGAAACCCGCTGCACAATCTCTTCGACGCGCTCCCGCAACGCTGGATCGATAACGATCTCAATTTCAGCTTCTCGTATAGACTTGCGTATCTCCTCCCCAATCTGACCTACCGATGACCCGGTAATTTCTTGCGCTTCTTGCGCGTTAATCCATTCAGTTAAATGATCGGCGACCCGTTCCGAAATCTTTTCGGCGACCTGACGGTCGGCTTCGCTCGTGATGATTCGCGCACTATTCACTTCATCCGCAATGATTCGCGCGACCGCATCATGTATTTTTCCTTTTTCAAAAGACGAGTATCGAGGCGCTTCCAATTGCAACTGGTTTAAACCATCTAAGACCTTGCTTTTTGTCCGAAACCGCGTGAGGGTTCGGTTCAACCATTGTTGCGCGTCTACATCAAATTCGTGTTCCGCTCCATTCAGGCGAACGGTGAATTCGAATCCGTCTGAGCCAGTTCCGTGAATATCGAATCGCCTTGTCTCGCCATTGCGACGTTCCTCCACGCGTCCCGTTGTGCCCGGCGTGAGTCCTATGAGGATGCCGTTTCTGACCAGAAAATCGCCCTTCGCGCGAATGTAATAGACCGAGTTATCGAGCGATTCGTCCAGTTCGAGATCCGTACGATAGACGGTTACACCGGCCGCGTGTTTCCATGCATCCGCGAAAGTCTCATCAGTGCCAAGACCGGCCATGCTGAACGCCAGGCCAAAACCAAGCAGCGTTGCGGCCAGCACTTTCCGGCTTCGCAGCGAACTCGAAAGCCGGGGTGAGAGCAACGCGGCGATTCGTTTGCCAATTTGCGTCCTGACCGCGAACAATCCAGACCGTGCCGCGCGTGACTCCGGGGCGTGGGCCGCGCGCAACAAACTAAACAGTGCCTCCGCGTAATCTCGCCCTTCTTCAACATTCACGATTAACGCGCGGTCGCAAGCCAGCTCCGCGTACTCCTCCCACTTTCGCCCGGCATACCAAACCGCGGGATGGAAAAAGAACGCTGCGCTCACGATGCGCCGAATGCCGTTCGCGAAGGTGTCGCCGAGTTTCCAGTGCATTAGTTCGTGGCGCAACGACCACTCGATGAGTCGCGCATGCTCGGCGCCTCCAATCCAGCGCGGCACCAAAATTACGGGGGAAAGGAAGCCCACGATGGCCGGCGTCTGGAGCTGGTCCGTCATGATGACCTCCGGTACATGGCGTACTCCGAGGTCTTGGCTGAGACGGGACACCACGCTGCGCATCACATGCGTTGGCCTGAATCCGGAATGTGTTATGCGATAGACTCTTTTTCTGTCCGCCTGTATGCGCCAAACCGCCGCGCAGACACCAAGCAGCCATAGGGACACGATGAATTCCTGAACATCCGGACGCCATGCCGGTTTGTCGAACCTCAAAGCGGATGCGCGCGGGTGAACTAATCCGTTGATGGAACCAGCGGACGAAAATGCTGAGCTCCTGCCAATGTCATCAATAAGCGTGGCTTCACTTATCTCCGGCGGGGAGAGGTCCAAACGTATGACAGGCATCGGTGAACCGGCGCACAAAGTAAGCAATGGTTTCACCAGAACGAGCAACCACATTATCGCTATCACGCGGGGGACTCGATGACCGGCGAGCCTTGCAATTCCCGCGACCACCGCCGCGAATACCGCGACTTCGATGCTTGCGAAAACTAGTCTCTCCCAAAGCGTGTCCATGTCCAACCAGGCGTCCATCATCGCTTTCGCCCTCCCTGCTTATGCTCATCAAGCATCCGTTGAATTTCGCGCATGTCGTCCTTGCTGATCCGTTCCTCGTTCAAAAGGTGGAGGATTGCCTGCCGCGGTGAGCCACCGAACAGCTTCGACACCACCTGGCGCAACGAGCGTCCCGCAACCGAATCTCTACTCACCGTTGCCCGGAAACGATATCCCCGTTCCGTCGTCGGAACGAGTTCTATGTAACCCTTCTTGCGTATATTCGACAGTACGGTCTTTATGGTGGTGTCCGCGAGCGTGCGTTTGCTTTGATATGCACCAATGACGTCTGCGGTGGAACACTCGCCAAGGCTCCATACGGTGTCCATAACATCGAGTTCGAGTTTCGACAAGTCGTCGAGAATATCGTGGCGCACGCGCAACTCCTCGTAGTGACTATAAGCTTGACCTTGTGACTATTAGTATAGTCGATTATCGGCCCGTTGTCAACCCCAGCAACCGGATTGGTACAGTGTTCCGCGGCCATACGACGGGGAGGTGACGAGCAATGGGCAATGGAAAACTGCTGAAGAAGCAGGTAACCGAAAAGTATTGTATTTCCGACGGTGAAAAGTTCCAACTCTCGGATATCGATCCGGACGATACGGGACCCTTCAAATCCTCACACAAAAGCGAGGCCGCGGAACTGCTCGCGGACTCGACCAAGACCTTGTCAGAACTCCAGGAAAAGTTGTATGCGCAGGACCGGTGGTCCGTGCTGCTCATTTTCCAGGCAATGGACGCCGCGGGAAAAGATGGCACCATTAAGCACGTAATGTCCGGAGTGAACCCTCAAGGTTGCCAGGTCAGCGCCTTCAAGGCGCCTTCACATGAAGAACTGGACCATGATTTCCTTTGGCGCACCACGAAAGCTCTGCCGGAACGTGGCCGGATCGGCATCTTTAACCGCTCGTACTACGAAGAAGTGTTGGTGGTCCGCGTAAACGCTGGAATACTTGCTTCGCAACGCATTCCGGAAACACTCGTGACGAAACGCATTTGGAAGGAGCGTTTCGAGGACATCAACGCAATGGAGCGCTATCTCGCCCGAAACGGCGTTATTATTCGCAAGTTCTTCCTTCATGTCTCGAAGAAAGAACAAAAAGAGCGTTTTCTGGCCCGGCTCGACGACCCCGCGAAGAACTGGAAGTTTTCATTGGGTGATGTGAACGAGCGCGCGCGATGGGATGAATACATGCAGGCATACGAGGACATGATTCAACATACCGCCACCGATCATGCCCCCTGGCTTGTCGTTCCCGCTGATCACAAATGGTACACGCGGCTTGTAGTTTCTCACGCCATCATAGACGCGCTCGAGTCACTCGATCTTGCGTTTCCAACGATCACGAACGAACAGCGCGCCGAACTTGACGAAGCGCGCAAGGTCCTATCTGGCGAAACTTAGAAGGTGGATCATCAACGCCGAAATTTTGTGCGAACGTAGGATTCCGAAATGATGAACGTGCCGAAACCCTTGCCGAGCGGATGACCGGTGATTTGCCCATTCCGCTCCACCTTGTACGTGTCGTTACCCTTTGGCGTAATCGGATCATGAATGGTGATCCATTTCCTGTTTCCCACGCTGTGCGCCCCGACTACGGTGACCGCATGGCTCGCCGTTACCGCGCCGCTCGGACTTGTCTTAAAATCAATGACCAGTTCGACGTCCTCACCCGCCTTGAGTTCCGCGAGAATCTTGTCCCACATGTCGCTCAATCCATCGGTGACGACCGCATCAATTTTCTTGTTGTCGAGAAAGAGCATGTGGCGATTCGTGAACTCGATTTTTCCGGGCAGGAAATTTGCGGGAGCGACACCCTGATTCGAATGTTGCATGTCCGAATCCAGCTCGTTTAGCAAATCCGTCGTCGTTGCCGGCATGTCCGCCATGAAGTTATGTTTAGCCGCCAACCACAACAATGAATTTGCCGATGCGATAGGCACGCACTCATTTTTCTTTCCCGCGCGCGGAGGCAGGTCCGGAACTTTATCATTGAAAATCTTCTCGTCGGCCTTTAGATTGCCGCCTGCAAGTAAAGCGTTACCGGCGACGATGGAAGACGGAATTCCCCCGATGAATCCGGGTTCGTAGCTGAAAGCCTCGCCGATGTCCCATTCCACCCGCTTGCCGCGAAAGTCGTTCTCGTCTTCCATGCCCGCAAAATCAGAAACGATGACTCGGACTGGAATACGGCTGCGCGCATCACGCAACAGCTTTTTCAAGAAGCGCTTCTTTTCAAACTGAATGGGAAACACCGTAAGGACGCTCCCTTCGGAATATGACAATTCACTGACAACAGCCTGCTCATCGGCCGCGAATGTGCCATCGCGATTGATGTCAATAAAGACGTCAAATTCCGCGGGCCCGGCCAGATTCTCTTCGATGGGCAAACCAATGGAAGCCGTTCCCAATTGAACGCCCCCGGAAGTGAAGACGATGATCTTTGGCGCCCCTCCGTCGAAGACCGTGCCGGCCTCGGCAATAGCGGAAACGCAGAAGAACGATAGTACAACCCGAGAGATACGCTCGAACCGCATGGCAAGGACCTCCGAAATAGACAGGTGCACCGGGACGCCACACAGAAGAAAGGTTAATCGTAAACCGCAATATGAATTCTGTCAACGGCATTCGCCGCTGAGAATCGCTGTTTCGTTTCGCAACAACGGGGTCTGAAAAGTGAACGCATCGCAAATCATAAAAGTCGAATCCCCTCGAGCCGGTTCGAATCAAGTGCAGTATTTGCAATAGGTTATTTGAAAATCCACGCCATTGGCATCGGGGTTGCTCTTGGAGAATTACGCCTCGTTGTTGCCTACCAGGAACAGAAGGCGCAGCAGCACGGCTGACACACTCACAAAAAATAGGAGCCCCCCCCACAATGACAAGCACACCAGAAACTGCTTCCCGGTACATTGTTCCTCGCGTCAACGTTGTAGAAGACGTTGATCGGGTGCTTATCGAAGCGGAACTTCCCGGTGTTGACAAGGGTAATCTTGCACTCGAAGTGAAGGAAGGCGAACTCACACTGGTCGGTAAACGGGGCAACGGCCACCGTGAAGGTCACTTTATCATGCGCGAACGCGCGCCCGCGGATTACCGGCGGGTGTTCGCATTGAGCAATGCGATCGACCCGAGCCGCGTCGAAGCAGAGATGAAGGACGGCGTATTGACGGTGACGTTGCACAAATCCGAGCTGGTCAAGCCGCGGAAGATAGTGGTTAACTAAACCCAATACAATAGGCCCAGATGCGCGCTTGGCGTGCGGGCCCTTTATTCAAAAATTCGGGCCGTTCCTTTTCTACGAGGAACGGCCCTATCCGCAGTTACTTGGGTGTCATAGAAAGTCCGGAAGCCCAAGCAACGTATAGCTCTTATACAACTTCGATATTGTTCGTGACCGACTTCACTCCGTCGGTGTTCTTGGCGATGTTTTCCGCCACGCTTTTCTGGGCTTCGGAAATGACGGAACCGCTCAACTTGCACACACCGCCATCGACTTCGACGTCGATATTCCGGATGCTGATGTTGTCATCCCACATGATCGATGATTCGACCATTTTCTCGACCCATTCATCTGAAACGGTTTGGATCGCGTCGTCCGTGGTTTCTTTGACAGGCTTTGTCTCGCCGGGAGCTTTTACTTCCAGATTGGATTCGACCGCCGCGACGCCAGAGGTGTCATCAATGATGCGCACTATCTCGTTTTTCTTTGCTTCCGATTCGACTGTGCCACTTACGACAACCTTGCTACCAGTGACATCGACATTCACCATGGTGTCTTTGAGACTCGCGTTATAGGCGAGCCGGCGATGGATGCGCGCATTCAAATTGGCGTCGTCAACCTGGGTGCGCCATTCCCTGTTTTCTTCCACAACCGGCGCCGACCGATCCACGGTAAGTTCATTGTTGACGGAAGTCACGCCCTTCACCGATTTCGCCAGCCGACCAGCCAAATCCTTATCGGCCTGCTCTCGGACGACACCAGTCATGATAACGACACCGCCCTTAGTAGTGGTGTTGATCTTGAAAGGATTCAAATCACCATTCATCAGAAAAATTGTTTCAATGCGCGCGGTAGTAACGAAATCCTCCGCGGTTTTGGCATTATCTTGGGCTAATGCCGTTACCGCACCCATCACTGCAAGCGCCATTGCCATGCCCATGTATGCTGGGCGTTTAAGATTTATCATCGGTTAATCTCCTTTGTTGGTCATGTCGTTCGAACTGCATTGCGAGACCGGAAAACCCTTATCCCACGACACAATGCTTACACTAGGAGTCTACCGGGTGTGCGTGCTCTTTGCTGTCGGCGGCATCCCCACATAGCCGTAGGATTCTGTACGGTCCGCCGTGTAGTATAAAAACCGACACGCTTCGCCCTTTGTCTCTACTTTGCAAACGTTACTTTGTCAGGCATGCAGGGAAACTCGGCAAAGCAACTACGGGGAGAAATTCATGACGAATGAGTTTGAGCGGCGAGAGTTTCTCGAACGTCTCGGCATCGGCACGGCAGGCTTGCTGCTCGGCGGGTACCAGGCGACGGCCGCTGGTTTGCCGGCGAACGAGACGATTCGCATAGGCTGCATTGGCACGGGAGGACGTTGCGGCCAACTTGTCAAGCCGCTGAAGTCTATACCGGGTGTCCGGATTTCCGCTGTCTGTGATGTATGGGATGCAAACCTCGAACGAGGCAAAGCTTTCGCCGAACCGGATGCGTTCGCTACGAAGCATTACGAAGAAGTTTTGGCACGTGACGATATCGATGCTGTGTTGATCGCGACACCAGACCATCAGCATGTGCCGATCACCATTGCGGCCTGCGCCGCGGGCAAAGACGTCTACGTCGAAAAACCATTGACGCATGACCTCGCGGAAGGCCAGGCGGTGATCGACGCGCAAAAAAGTTCCAATCGCGTTGTCCAGGTCGGGATGCAGCAGCGCAGCATGCCGCAACTGATCGAAGCCAGGGAGATCATTCAATCCGGCCAGTTGGGCGATGTGCGAAAAATTCATCTAACGTGGAACCGCAATATGGACCGGTCGGCGCGGGCCAAGTACAACATCCCGCCGGAAAGCGTCGATTGGAATGCCTTTCTCGGCGATGCGCCAGACCAGCCATTTGACGAATACCGGTTCAGGAACTGGCGGTTCTATTGGGACTTCGGTGGTGGCGTCTTCACCGACCTCATGGTCCATTTCATAGACGTAGCGCATTGGTTTATGAACATGGAGCAGCCGGCTACTGCAACCAGCATCGGCAATTGGTTTACCAAGACCAAAGACGAGTGGCAAACGCCTGACACGGTACAAACGCTGATGCAATACGCGGAACCGGAGATGCAGGTCTATTTCGAGGGCACGTTCTACAACGCCCGCAACGCCGCGATGCTCGAATTTATGGGATCGGACGCCACACTCTACTGTGATCGCGGCCGATACGAAGTGCATCCGGAATACGAGAAAAAGGTCGCCTATAAGGAACTAGTGCTCGGTACGGGAGCCCGCGGCCAGGACTTCTACGATGCGCCCGACGGCGAACTTCTCCATCTGAACAATTGGCTGGAATGCATCCGGTCCCGCAAAACTCCCAATGCGCCAGTCGAAGCTGGAGTGCATGCTGCGGGAGCGGCGCATCTGGCAAACCGGGCCTTGCGCGAAAATACGGTCGCAACTTGGTCAAAGTAAAAGGAACAATTCAGGGTCGTTGGACTTTTTTAAGGCCGTCCTCCCACCACTCTTTAAGGGGATGCAATTCGAGGCTTTCCAGCCCGTTCCGCCGATGCGCCGCGGCGGGCCGGATGTCATGCGCCATCATGTCGTCTTTCAGCGCGGGGAGTTCGGAAACCACCGTTCCGCCCGGATCAATGATGCGGCTTTGGCCAAGGCTTACAGACGATGACCCTTCGAGCGGGCCCACGCCGTTGCTTTGAACAACCCAGATGCCGTTCTCGACGGCGCGCGCGATCAATTGCGCGCGATATCCGTCCATTTTTCGCAATGCGTCCGGCAGGGAATTAATCTCGTAACTGATATAGAAGCAGATTTGCGCGCCAGCCAGGACGGGTAAACGCACCAGTTCGGGAAAACGTTCGTCATGGCAAATAATCACCGTCGCCGGAATCCCGTCAATCTCGAATAGCGCCAGATGATCGCCGGGTTGAAAGTGGCCCTCCGGCGCCATCTTGTGATACCGCGTGATTTCTTCACCGTTCGGCCCAATCAACACCGCTGAGTTAAACGGTTTCTCAAGACCGGACCGCGTCGCCGTGCCGTAGAGCACGTAAACTTTGTTCGCTGCCGCGTGCTTCGCGATTTCCGCCATGCCCGCTTCGAGTTTGTCCCAGTCAATCTTCGAGACTGTGTCACTGTCGAATCCCGACAAAACCGTTTCAGGAAAAACAACCATCCGCGCGCCGTCCAATGCCGCGCTTTCGATGCCTTTGAAAATGCGGTCCCGATTTCGCTCGAGGTCGGCCGTAACTTCCATCTGGACTGATGCCACACGCAGAACTTCCGGCGGACTCTCCGCTGCAACAGTGATCGGAGCGGTCACGATACTCGAAACAATTGCTACAAGCGCAGCGTTTAACCGCATAACAAATCCTCCGGTTCAGCAAAAAAAGCAGGACCCTCCCCCATTGGATTTTCTATTTCCGCCCGGGCTGCCCGTAATATGCACGGTCTCCGTGCTTCCGGTGAAAATGTTTATCGAGCAAATGTTCCGGAATGGGCAAAAGAGAAGGATTCAGGCCGTAACTGTGATACGCCATGCGCGCGACTTCTTCCAAGACAATCGAGTTCTCCACAGCCTGGGATACGGAAGCGCCCCAAGTGAACGGCGCATGCTTCGCCACCAGGACCGCGGGACATGTTAAAGGGTCTCGACCATCGAAGCAGCGAACAATGGACTGACCAACCGCCTGCTCATACGATGCGCCGGTCTCTCCGTCCCTGAGTGAATTCGTAACTGGAATATCACCGCAAAAATAATCGGCGTGAGTCGTGCCGAGGCATGGAATCGGATTGCATGCCTGCGCCCAGCAGGTTGCGTAGTGTGAATGTGAATGGGCGATGCCGCCGATTTGTGTGAACGCCGCGTACAGTGCAAGGTGTATGGGAAGATCAACCGAAGGTTTCAGCTCGCCTTCCACCACTTCGCCCGAAAGATTCACCACGACCATGTCGCGAGGTTTCATTTTTTCATACACCAGCCCGCTGGGTTTGATTACAACGTGACCGGATTCGCGATCCACCGCGCTGGCATTGCCCCAGGTGAGCATGACCAAGCCGCGAAACGCCAAGTCCAGATTCGCTTCGCAAACGGCCTTTCGCAAATCGCCAAACATTTACGCGGCGGCTTCGCTCAGGCAGGCGTCGCTAAATTCGAGCAGACGCGCTTCAACTGGCGCATAGTCCACAAAGTGCATGAGTTCGCCGCGCACCTTCGCCGCATTCCGGAGTCCCCGCAAGTAACCCGCGTAGTGTTTGCGGAATTCGACCACCGCGCGCTGCTCGCCGCGTTCCTGCACAACGAGGCGCAGGTGATGAAGGCACGTGTCTATGCGTTCTTCGACGGAGGGATCGGGCGCAAAGTCCCCAGTGCGCAGGTAGTGTTTCGTTTGTTGAAAAATCCACGGATTCTGAATCGCGCCGCGCCCAATCATCACACCGTCGCAACCGGTCTCGAACATGCGCTTAACGTCCTCCGGCGTATGGATGTCGCCGTTGCCGATAATCGGAATCGAAACAGTTCCCTTCAGTTTTTCCAGCCACGACCAATCCGCATTGCCGCGATGGCCCTGATCGCGTGTCCGGCAGTGAACAGCCAACGCCTTCACGCCGAGTTGTTCCAGCATGCGCGCGACCTCGAGTATGACGATGCTTTTTTCGTCCCAACCCAGGCGCGTTTTCACGGTGACGGGAAGCGAGGTTCCCGCGATCACCGACTTAACGATGGCCTCGAACTTATGCAGGTCGCGCAATAGACCAGCGCCGGATTCACGAAGCGCGACTTTCTTGACCCAGCATCCGCAGTTAATATCGATGAAATCGGGGTTCGCGCGTTCAGCTACCTGCGCCGCGCCTTCCATCGAAGTTTCAACACCGCCAAAAATCTGCACGGCAACGGGACGTTCTTCCTCGACGACGCGAATCTTGGCCAAAGCCTTGCGCGCATCGCGAATCAGTGCCTCGCTGCTGGTGAATTCCGTGTACAGCAAATCCGCGCCCAGGCGTTTGCAAATAAGACGAAACGGAATATCCGTCACGTCTTCCATCGGCGCGAGAGCAAGCGGCTTGTCAATTTCGATTGGGCCTATGCGCATATTTCTTGTCGTTTCCAATGTTGATAAATTCGGGACAATCGCCGTCCCGCGGTAAACGGCGAGGGTACGCATCGTTTCAGGGTTGGCGGTTACTCGTAAATTTTTCGTGACGATCCCGCAGGAAGGCGAAGACTTCATCCGCGGGAACGCCCTTTCCTCGATCCAATTCGTCAAGGCTTACCTGTAATTCTGCTCGAATTTCGTCGTCATCCAACTCCCGCTCCGCTAATGCTTCAAAAGCTTTGTCTCAATACTTCTTCTGCGGACGAGTACCGTCCGGTTTTCAGGTGAAGATCAATTAGCGCATGTACGAATGTTGGAAGTTCCATGCTATTTTTCCGTGTTCATGTTTAATTCTACTAAACGTTCCCTATCCTCGTCACACTCGTTAAAATTGGCAGAACTATTTACGCAAACAACGTCGCTTCGGCCATTAAGCCGGGTCCGAAGCCCAGCGCAACGCATGGCCGTGGCGCGCAAGCCTCGCGAAGGCGGTTCAGAATAAACAGAATGGTCGGTGACGACATATTGCCATGATTCTTGAGCACTTCTTTCGACACATCCACGGCGTCCTTGGGCAGGCCGAGTGCCTTCACCACTGAACCGAGGATGCGCGGTCCGCCGGGATGAACCGCCCACGATTTCACCGCGTCAATGGTCAGGCCATGTTGTTCGAGCCAGGATTCCATCCACGGGCGCAGATGGCTGCCAATCAGTTCCGGCACGCGCGATGAAAGCGACATGATGAAACCATTGTTGCCGATGCGCCACGTCATAGCGTCTTCCGAGTCCGGTACCAAACAGGAACCGGTGCCGTGAATTTGCCAGTCATCCGAGTTTTCTTCTGAGGCGCCACCAACAATTGCGGCGGAGCCATCCGCAAATAATGCATTCGCAACAAGCTGATCGGGGTTCCACCCATAGTGATAATGCAGACTGCACAGTTCGACGGCGCACAACAGAACGCGGGCGTTCGGATCGCTCTCGACAAACCCTCGAGCGACACGCAGAGCGTTCAGTGCCCCGTGACACCCCATAAACCCAACATGGGTGCGTTGGCAGGTCAGAGGCAAGCCAAGCTGTTTGATCAAGCCTATATCCACGCCGGGCGCGGCGAATCCGCTGCATGAAACCGTCACAAGGTGCGTAATTTGTCCGGGCTTCATGCGCGCTTCTTCGAGCGCCGCGCGCGAGGCCGTAACTGCAAGCGGAAGCGATTCATTTTCGTATTTTTCCATGCGTGCGCGAATGGACGGGCCCTGCTGCATCGCGCCGTTTGGAGGCGGGAAAAACGAATGGCGGTCCGACATTTCTTCCGGCCCATCAAGCACCACGGTATGACGCCGCTGCACCCCGGTCATTCGATAGAGCAGGGTCAATTGCCGGCCTTGTTCCTCGGTTTCACAAAACCC
Organism: Candidatus Hydrogenedentota bacterium; assembly: GCA_034408725.1. Taxonomy (GTDB): domain Bacteria; phylum Hydrogenedentota; class Hydrogenedentia; order Hydrogenedentales; family SLHB01; genus JABWCD01. The sequence continues at coordinate 69,616 of JAWXCN010000182.1, read as the reverse complement.
TTTTTTTGCGTACGCGACGGCTTCGTCGATGCCAATCGAATAGCGCGGAACAGCAATGCCTTGTCCGAAAATTGTAAATCGATTCACGGGTGAATTCCCTTCTGTATCGAAACGGGTGCATTGATCTTGCGTACGAACGGCCCGGCGACTCCTGGCCTGATGGAGATGACCCGGATCGCGGCGCTTACGATCCACGGGCGCCGCAGGGCCGCGGAAAGCGCGATGCAGGTGCGCGTCCGGCTGGAGACAACATTCCGGTGCGCCATCCTCCATGCGTGTTCGTGTTCGCGTGAATAGTTCTCGCTGGCCGCGGACGCAATCGGCGCAAGCGCCACCGCGGACGTCAGCGCCCATTTCATTCCCTCTCCGGTAAACGGTTCGACGTAACCGGCGGAGTCGCCCACGAGAAACGTGCGGTGACCAGCGACTGCCGCGGGACGTTGGGTAAGTAACGGCGTGCCTTTCCAAACAATATCGTTGATATCAGGGATCGTGGAGAATCCCGCGTCATTGAGGAGACGCCGCGCCGCGTTTGCAAGGCCCTGGGAATCTTTCACAAAAGCAACGTCCATTGCCGCCGCTATCGTTGTGCGGCCATCTTCCAATCGGCAGACGCCAACATATCCCGCGCGACCGCACGCCATGTAGACAACGCCCGGTTCATACGCAAGCGGCGCCGCGATGCTGACTGCCCCCGCGCCCACACGGGAGCGCGTCATTCGCAAACGTGCTTGATGGCGTTCTTCCATTAGCCCGCCCCCGAGTCCATCAGCGGCAATGATAATTTTTCCGGTCGCTTTCACGCTTTCATCAGCGCATCGAAGTGAGACCACCTGATGCTCGACCGGCGATTGTTCGCGTTTTGCCGTCGTGCCTGGCAGGAATGAAACGCCTTCGTCAATTGCAGATTGCACGAGTTCCAAATCCAGGCGCTCGCGCGATAACACTGCATAGTCCGGCAGAGGTATACGCACGCGACGCCCGGCAGACGCCGCGATCATGGCGTTGGTCTTTACCGCCCCGCTCGTTGTTAGCAAGTTACCCAAACCGATCGATGCCAAAGTTTCCTGCGCCGCCGTTCCAAGACAGCAGCCGCAAACCTTGTATCGGGGGAACTGCGCGCGGTCAACGAGCAACGCACGCCGGCCACCTTTGGCCAGTTGCCGGGCAACGATTGCACCTGCGCAGCCAGCGCCGATTACGATGGCGTCCCAGGTGAAGTGGCGGGCCTCGTTCCATGAAATCGTGTTCATGCAGGCGACCATGTAAATAGAAACCGGAACGGCCAACTTGACTGAATGCGGTGGCCGGCCATGCCCGCCTGAGTTGCCAGCGCGCTAAATTCTGCCGGGGTGAAGGCAGACACCACCGAGCGCGGCCCGTCGTAATGGACGACGTAGTTTCGGGTGAGCACCCGGCACGCGACATGGGCGAGCGCATATCCAGCAGTGCTTCGCCGCAGGTCGCTGATCACGATCAATCCCGGCCGCGCGTTACGCAAGGCCGACAGAACGCGCAAGGCCGCTCCATGTTCGAGGTGGTGCATGAACAGCGTATTTACGATTACGTCGTAACCCTCGGGCGGAGGATTGTTCAGCACGTCGCATTGGAAAAATCGCACGCGATGATGCTCAACACCCGAGCGTTTGGTTGCATAGGCGACGGCTTCCGCGGACAAGTCGCATCCATGAATCTCGACGGGCAATCTGTTTCGTGCCGCACGGCGTGAAAGCGCAAGGACAACGTCCCCACCGCCACAAGCTAGGTCCAGCACTCGGACTGGACGATTCAGCTTGCGCGCGAATGCCCGGATAGGCCCCCAGACACTGCCGGCGGCGCGGCTTAGCAGGTTGATGCGCTCCAGACCTTTCAGCGCTCCCGCGCGCAAGCCGGGTTCAAGGTCCTGCCGATCCATAAGCTCGGACTCGATAGTCCGTTCGCGCACGCTCATGAAGAACGGAAGAATTCCTTCTCGCGGGCTATTGGCTGACATGCCCATGTTTCCGGCCTTTTCCAGCAAAGGGAAATCGCGCGCGATTTCCCGTCCCGTCTATCGCATCTAATAACGTGCCACGCTGGGGTCTCCGTGGACCGCATAAGCGTCGATTCCGCCCGTGAGGTTCCTGACGCGCCTGAATCCTTCGGATTCGAGATATTCCTGCGCCATTAGTGAGCGAATGCCGTGATGGCACATCACGACTATCTCTTTCGTTTTCCAAATTTCGAGTTCCGCCATGCGATCGTCGAGGTCGGGCATCGGGATATGCGTGCATCCGTCAACGCGAGCAAGGGCAAGTTCTTCGTCGCTACGCACGTCAAGTAGCAGAAACTCATCGGCGCGCTCCAGTTTTTCCTTGAGTTCGCGCGGCGAACATGTTCTCACTTCGTGGCCTCGTGATAGATTTCCGCCCCTCCATCTCGAAACCGTCCGGCCATCTCGTTCATTCCTTCGGCTTGAGCGATGTCGGTGTCTACGCCCAACTCCTTCGCATAGTCTCGAATTTGCTGTGTGATCTCCATCGAACAGAATTTGGGTCCGCACATGGAACAGAAATGGGCAAGCTTGGCGCCTTCGGCGGGAAGCGTTTCGTCGTGAAATTCTCGCGCGCGTTCGGGATCCATGGCAAGCGCAAACTGGTCTTCCCAACGAAATTCAAACCGCGCCCTGCTCAGTGCGTTGTCCCACACCTGCGCGCCGGGATGCCCCTTGGCAAGATCGGCGGCATGCGCGGCTATCTTGTAAGCAATGACTCCTTCGCGCACGTCGTTCTTATTCGGAAGACCGAGGTGTTCCTTGGGCGTGACGTAACAGAGCAGCGCGGTGCCGTACCATCCAATCATCGCCGCGCCTATTGCGGAGGTAATGTGGTCATATCCCGGCGCGACGTCTGTGGTCAGTGGGCCAAGAGTATAAAACGGCGCTTCACCGCACCAATCGAGTTGCTTCTCCATATTTTCTTTAATCATGTGCATGGGAACATGGCCGGGACCTTCGTTCATGACTTGCACATCGAAAGCCCACGCGCGTTTCGTCAGCTCGCCTTGCGTTTTCAATTCAGCGAACTGCGCTTCGTCATTGGCATCCGCCAGACACCCTGGTCGCAGGCCGTCCCCTATGGAAAATGACACGTCATACGCCGCCATGATCTCGCAAATTTCATCCCAGCGCGTGTATAGAAAATTTTCCTTGTGGTGCGCAAGACACCACTTCGCCATAATCGATCCGCCCCGGCTCACGATTCCGGTCACGCGCTTCGCGGTGAGCGGGATGAATCGCAACAGTACGCCCGCGTGGATCGTGAAATAATCGACGCCTTGCTCCGCCTGCTCGATGAGCGTATCGCGGAACAGGTCCCACGTGAGGTCCTCGGGCTTCCCCCCCACTTTTTCCAGTGCCTGATAAATCGGCACGGTGCCAATCGGCACCGGCGAATTGCGAACAATCCATTCGCGCGTTTCGTGAATGTTCGGCCCGGTGGAAAGATCCATTACGGTGTCCGCGCCCCAGCGGATCGCCCATACCATTTTCTCGACTTCTTCTTCGATGGAACTAGTCACCGCGCTATTGCCGATGTTCGCATTGATCTTGACGAGAAAATTCCGGCCAATGACCATTGGTTCGAGTTCGGGATGATTGATGTTCGCGGGGATAATGGCACGTCCACGCGCGATTTCATCTCGCACGAATTCGGGCGTAATCGATTTTTGAAGGTTCGCGCCCCAGTGATTACCAGGGTGCTGTCGTTTCAACTCGTCGAGCTGCTGGTCCATTCGCATATTTTCGCGGATGGCGACAAACTCCATCTCCGCCGTAACCTCGCCGCGTTTTGCGTAATGCATCTGTGTCACGCGCCGGCCGGTTTGAGCCCGAACTGGCTTTCGCGTGCGCACGAACCGGACCGGTAACAGGTCCGGATCATGCTCGCGTTTGCGCCCGTATTCAGACGTAACGTCGTCGAGCGTCTCGATGTCCGCGCGATCGCGAATCCAGTCCTGACGAAGCGAAGCGAGCCCCTTGCGAACGTCGATGCCGATATCCGGGTCCGTGTAGGGTCCAGATGTGTCGTACAACGTGATTGCCGGGTTTGGCTCGGCCGTACCCTCGCCGCGCGATTTTGTGGAGGCTTGTGCAACTTCGCGCATCGGTACGCGAACGCGTCCATCTCCACCTTCTACATATACCTTCTTGCTTTTTGGAAATGGAGCGCGAGAGATTACGTCCGGCTGCACCACCGAAAAAACGGGCAACCGATCCGAAGAAACCGACATTTTTCAATACCTCCTGAAAAAGCGCGTCGGGCCGGGATAAATCCAATAAAACAAACGCCGCACCTTACCCATCAGGCTACAGCAGCCGGAAGAACTTGTCAAAAGACAGGACGCAACCGGGTCAGGGCTTTGCCTTTCCATATGTGATATAGAACTGATTTTGAAATCGTTCCGTTGGATCGAATTTACGTTTCAAATTAAAGAACTCTCCGGAGCGCGGATAAGCCCATTCAAACTGATCTTTTGTGGCGTGAAGCCGGTACGGCAGATAGTAGCTTCCTTCGCAACTAATGGCTGCCTCTATCAATTCACTCGTCATTCCTCGCATGGCAGCATCGGCCTGTTCCGTCCGCTTCATGTTGTACAACATGACAAACGCAAACATATCCTGATCCGCATACCGGAGGAAGACATCGGAATCTTTTTTTACATTTCTAACGGTAACATTCAGCAGTTCGACGTCATGTTTTGGAATGATTTTTTGCGCCCGTGAAATAAAACTGTCGAAATGGTCATATGGCACGAAATATTCGTGCAGAATGTCCGTGCGGTCTTCGTCACGTTCTTGAAAAATCGTTACGCTTTCATTGATGAGTTGATTGCGCGTGAACTCTTTGTCATTCAGCCGTTTGCTGGCGAACACTTCGGCTTTCCAGCGCAAAACCTTGCCGGACTTGTGCCCAATCTGCGCGCGATAAACCGCGCGCCTCAACTTCGACTGTCCCAATTTCTCTATCTTAGGAATGTCTGTTGATTGGGCTTTCGTTCGAATAAAAGTCATAAGCACTGCTTCCCGCAGGAACGTGTCTTCTCCTGGAACGACGCATAGGCGCCCGTAAACCATCCCAACGTCCGCGGTAGTGGTAACTTTGTCCTCAAACCGCTCTACGTAGGTATCAGTGTCCAGAATTTCCACCACGGGCTGATACACTTCATTCGGAACAACACGGAGCTCGACATCCAAAATGATGCCAAACAACCCGAATCCGCCAAGCGCAAGGGAAAATAGTTCCTGATTCTCGTCGCGGCTGCATCGAACAATTGAACCATCCGCGCGCATTATGCGGAACGATTTCACCGTCGACGCAATAGGCGGTTTGTTGTGTTGCCAGCCGTGACAGTTGACGCTAATGGAGCCTCCAACCGTAAAATCATTGTTCGATTGCATCACCCAAACGGAATATCCACGAGCGTCGAGATAGGGTACGACCGAAGACCATCTCGCCCCAGACCCCACATGGAGAATTTTCTGCATGTCATCCAGTTCCATGGCGTTGAAGGGGAGCATGTTCACAACAATTCCATCGGGCGCAATGGTATGTCCACCCATGCTGTGCCGTGCGCCCGCGATGGATACTGGAAGGTTTTCCGCTGTTGCGCGAATCAATAGTTGTTTTAACTGCGCCTCTGCTTTGACGGGATCGGTTGGAATGTTCCATATTTCGTGGACGCGAGTCTGGTTGAGCCGGCTTGCATCATCGGTGACAATTGCGGCCTCCCAAGCTCGTACGTCAGACGAAGACGCAAAAACCAAAAAAAGGATGGGGAATAGAATAGGATTCAGCCGAAAAGCGATTGGCCACATGCTTTTCTTCCTCGATGCAAACTTGAAGATGATAGAATTGCCATATTCCAGGGGATGAACACCATGAGTATTCGATTGGCTATCCACACCATTTTGTTCCACACGATCATACTATTCTTTGTCACGATCATAGCACACGGCGAACAACCGCGTTTGAGCCGTCCGGTTGCCGGCATGAACTATGGCGCATTGACCCGGCAACTCGCGCAGCCAGGCCATGTGGTCGTCAAACCCGACAAGGACATGCCGGAATGGTGGGCTGGCGCACCCTCGGCGGTTCGCGATCAGGACGGCATATTCTGGATGGCGTGCCGCATGCGCTCGGGCGAGGGAGAACGCGGACTTCGTGGCTACGAGATACGGCTGCTTCGAAGCGAAGACGGCGTAACGTTTCACAAAGATTTCTCAATTAAGCGTGAAGACGTTCCTATCCCCGGTTTCGAACGCCCCGCGCTACTCATCGATCCGGCCACTCAGAAATTCAAGCTGTACACGTGCGGGCCTTGGCAGGGAGGGCCCTGGAGCATCATTAAATTCGACGATGCCGGCTCACCGTGCGAATTTATCGCCCAATCTGCCAGGCCTGTTATCGCTCCGCGCGAAAAAACTTACGAACGCGACCAACCTCCCGTCGAATATAAAGACCCGGTCATCATCCATGCCGAAGGCGCGTACCATTGCTACGTGATCGGATATGTCCGCAAGAACGAGCGCATCTTTCATTTTACCAGCACGGACGGCGAAACCTGGGAGCCGGTTGGCAACCCTTATGAACCCATCATGGAACTGTCCGGCTGGCACGATTTTTTTGTCCGGCCGTCGTGCGTTGTTCCGACCGGCGCGGGGTACTTGTTCGTATACGAAGGCTCCAAGTCATCGTGGTATGACCCGGTGTATAATATCTCCACCGGCCTGGCTTACACTTTCGACCTTCATCACATAATCGAACTCACCACGGACGCCCCGCTCGCGGTAAGCCCGACTCCGAACGAGCATTTCAGCACCTTTCGCTACTCGAGTTGGGTACGCGTAGACGATCAATTCTATATCTACGCCGAGGTCGCAACACCAAATAACACGCACGAAATAAGACTCTTCAGGATATAAACGGGAGGGCGCGCGCCCCCGCGCGCTATTCGGATTGCGGATAGAGTCTCCCGTGAGGAAACACTGGCGTACCCGCGCACTGTTCCGATTGCGTGCGTCTACGGGTGCGGTCTTCGATTACGAAAGGCGCGCGGGGACGCGCGCCCTCCCGGTGTCGAAACTTGGTATGTTGAGTTGTTCGCCGCCTTTGCGCGAGGACTTGTGGGCGACGATCCCCGGCACACAAAACGCAAGCGCTTCGTACAAGTTCGTGGCCGGCTCCCGATCTTCGAGTAGCGCCGTGACAAATTCATGGGTAATGAACGGATGCGAAGAACCGTGGCCCGTGTCTTTACGCATTGATTCGGGAAGCATGGGGAAATAATCCGGCACCTCGGTGATATGCTCGTCCGGAAGTTGCATCGAATACGGTTGGCCTCCTGAACCGCCCATGTACAGCGCAGACTGGGTCCCGAACCATTGCGCGCGCTCCCCGTGCGCGTGGAGTTTCCACCCGACGTTGCACCTGAAAGGCTTGCCACTATCGGTTATGAACATGCCGGTCTCGTTGAAATAGGGATTGTTGTACGCGTTGTCTTTCAAAACGGCCTCGTCGTCGCCCCATCCAACGCACGAAACTTTCGCGAGCCGTTCCCCCGTGACGCCCACCAGGAATGCCGTGGAATGGGTCGGATACAACATCGGCGCGTATCCGTACCGCCAGGTGCGTTTTCCGTCCCGATACCAAAGAGCCTCGCGCTCTTCAGGCCGCATGGGGTGATAATACTCGGCTTCCGTATAAACCAGGTCCCCAAACATTCCCGCCGCATACATGCGCCGCGCGGTCATTGTCTCCCACCGAAAATAAGTCGTCTCGGCCGTCATGTACTTCAGACCGGTGCGTTCTTTCACGTCCCTCAGACGATCAGCATCTTTGAGCGTCAGACACGCTGGACACGCGCTGATCACGTGCTTGCCCGCCTCAAAACAAGCAATAGTGTGGCGAGGATGGTCTGGCGCGCCCGTGAAAACGGCAACCGCGTCAATATTCGGATCAAGAACCAGTTTTTCGAGCGACTCATACGATTTGCCGCATCCATAGACCTGCATCAGGCGATCACGCCGTTCCGGGATCAGATCGCTGACGGCCTCGACGACGCAATTGGGATGCTGATGCCAATGAAACGAGCATCCGAAACCTCCACCCACGATACCGATTCGGATTTTCTTGTCAGTACCTCGCTCCCAGGGTTTGATTTCGCCGATGGCGTCCGCTACGGCGGCAACACTGACTGTCGCGCCCGCGAGACTGAGCGCAGCCGTTTTCAGAAATGCGCGGCGGTCTACGTTGGTGAATGGAAGAGGGTTGGGCATGCTGCACTCCAAGATGAACTATAGGTTGCCATAGAGCATGAAGGTTTGCCGCCGCTTTCGTCAAGGGAGGGCGCGCGTCCCCGCGCGCCGGCCAAATCGCAAGCGGACCACGAGCAATCCAGCGCGCGGGGACGCGCGCCCTCCCGATAAAAAGGCGGCGCGGGCAACACGCGTTCCGCGTGCTGACCGCGCGCCAAATCGGGTGATACTATGCGCCGTAAAACTCCGAAACCTTCGGCCAATTGATGACGTTGAAAAACGCCTTCATGTAGTCGGGCCGCCGGTTCTGGTAATTGAGATAATAGGCATGTTCCCACACGTCCATACCGAGGATCGGCGTGAGACCCTGCATCAGGGGTGAGTCCTGATTCGCGGTACTGAGGACTTCGAGCTTCTTGTCCTTGTTCACAACGAGCCACGCCCATCCGCTGCCGAACCGCGTTGCACCCGCCTTGGTGAAGTCCTCCTGAAACTTGTCGAATCCGCCCAGGTCGGCGTCGATTGCCTTTGCCATCGCGCCGCCGGGTTTGCCACCGGTGTTTGGCGCCATAATCAGCCAGAATAACGTGTGGTTCGCGTGCCCACCCCCGTTGTTGATTACGGCTTGGCGCTTGGCTTCCGGTACATCCTTGATGTTCTTCAGCACCTCCTCGATTGGGTGCGCGTCCATCCCAGTCCCTTCCAGTGCGGCATTCACGTTGGTGATGTACGCCTGATGGTGCTTTCCGTGGTGGATTTCCATCGTCTTCGCGTCGATGTGCGGTTCCAGCGCGTCAAAACCATAGGGCAACGCCGGCAATGTGTAAGGCATTTGCGGAACTCCTTCCTCTCGTTGGCATCCAAAATGGATGGAACCTTCTCAAAATGGGTGGTCTTCCCTATAACACCATATAAACCGTTACTGATTCCAGTTGCGGATTCCGTGAGTCGATATTGAAGTTGGCCTAACCCCCCGTTAGACTTGCCGCCCACCCTCGCTTGAAACATGGAGTTATAGCCGAAATGACCGAAGTTGTTACCGTGTGCACACGATCCGATGTTCCCGCTGGCGAGGCCAAATGTTTTACCTGCGGGAACCATCGAATCGCGCTGTTCAATGTTGGCGGAAATTTTCACGCCATTAGCGATGCCTGCCCCCATGCCGGCGGACCTCTGTCCGATGGATGGATGGACGGCACGGAAGTCACCTGCCCATGGCACGGGTGGTCGTTTGACGTAAAACATTGCGACGAAGACCCGAAAGATGGCGTATGCCGGTACAGGGTCCATGTCGAAGGTGAGGACATCCAAATCGAGATTCCCGACTAAACCAGATAAGTTTCCGCCACCTTCCCGGCACTGCGAATGGTGCGCTTCAAAACTTGCGTCCAACGAAGGGAAAAAACCGCCTCCCGGACGGGAGGCGGCGAGGATAACAAGATCAAAGATCGTTAGCGCGCGCGCAGATAGCGCTGGCGGACCGCGAACGCGACCAACCCAAGTCCGAGCAGCGTCATGGAGGCCGGTTCCGGCACGACGGCATCATCCGTGAGTTGAAATGCCAGCTCGACATCAAGGTCGACCCAAGCCGAAACGGCTTTCTGATGGGCATCGCCGTCCTCTAAATCCGAAAACGACCAAAACCACAACTCTTCGCCGGTGTCATTGACAATGGAAAGCCAGTACGTCGTGTTGGCGGACAGATCAAGCGGGTCAATATTCATTACGTAATTGTATTCATCGAAAACGATGGTGTTGTTTAGCCCGCTGTCCGTGCGTTCGACCGTATCGGTTAACGTGTGTAACGGCGCGGCGCCGGGCGAACCACCGTCATCTCCATAAATATAGACGGTGAAACTGTCGGACGGCGCACCCTCTAGGTAGAAGCCCGACCAATGAATGTCAGTAATCGTTGTGAAGCCTTCCGCTAAAATGAAATTGTCGGCGGCTGGGAAAAGGCCAGAAGAGCCGAGGGCTCCAAAGTTCAATACAGACGCCCCGTTATCGTAAATAACACTCGCGCCCGCTGACCCCGAGAGGAGAACCCCAATGAGGATGGCAACGAAACCCACTTTCAACCGCATAACCCTGCTCCTTTTTCTACTGCTCAACAAGTCCGGAAATTTGTGCCCCAAAAGTAGCGGGTACAACGCATAGTGGATGCGCAAGATTCGGGCCACATTGGGTGTATTTTGCAAAACTATAAATACCAGTAAGTTACGACAATTGAGTAATCTATTGACAAAAAAACTGCTCAAACATTTAGACAAGGGTTTGTCAGCAGTGACTAATGAATACGGAAAAATTTTACCGCGGGGCCGCCAGGACCGGTGATTTGGTGGGCAAATTCGCCAGGACCTGCCAGAAATTCGTTTTCGTCCTGAAACCAGTTTGCACCATTCACTGTAGATCTTCGACGACGAATTCAATCTCGTCTAAACGATCGATCGCAGTGCCAAAACACACGTTGATACAGGAAATGACATCGTTTTCGACGCGATGGACGAATACTACTACGAGCTCCTGCTCGATCCCCTTGCCCTCACTGCGGGCGAAACCTACTACCTGGGCATCGCCAACGAAGATAATCTTGCCTGGGGGTGGGAGTATTCTTCGGTATTCACGGGTAATGCACGACAAGTCAGTGCGGTGTGTTCCTGGAAAATAGGTTAAAGAATGCGTATCTTCTACTGGTGTCACTTCGGTACTTGCAAGGAAGGCAGATGACTGAAAATCTCGAAACGGTAAGAGCAGTGCGCGCTGATGGCCGGAGAGGAGGCATCAGTTGGTTGTTTGCGGGTATTGTCGGCGGGCTCTCGATCGTGGTGCTCCTCTTTGGATCTATCTACCTTCTTCTGCATATCGGCGACTATGCCGTCGAACCCGCGGTCGATGACTATTTCGTGTCGTATAACACGGGCAATTTCGCGCAAGTCTATTCGGATGCGCATCCTTCGTTGGCAGAAGTCAGCAGCGCGGAAGACTTTCTCGGCACGTCCAGCGCCGTGCGCCGGACACTTGGGCAATACCAGATTAAAACCGTGCGGGGAATTAGTGTCGAATCGGATCGGTCCGGCGTCGTGACCCAGGCTTTGTACGATGCGGAATTCGAGCATGGCCCCGCCACAGTAGAATTCGCTTTTTCGGGATCGGGTGATCAACTAAAAATTGCGGGTGTAACGTATCGTTCAGATTTATTGCCTTCTCCTGATCGCCGGCGCTAATCGATTTCGCATGATCGCCCCGGCGCGAAACGTCCTCTTAATCATCGCTGATCAGTTCCGCTGGGACTGCTTGGGCGCCGGCGGAAACTCGATCATCAATACGCCAAATCTCGACGCATTGGCAGAATCCGGCGTGCTGTTCAAACGGTGTTTTGTGCAGACCAGTCCGTGCGGACCGAGCCGGATGTGCATTTACACCGGCAGGTACATGTGTTCAACACGCGCCGTGAACAACTACACGCCACTTAGCGACGCCAATGAGAACGCTGCACTCAAGATTAAGGAAGCGGGGTTTCGCACTGCGATATTCGGATACAACGACTATTCGCTCGATCCTGGCGAACTCCCTCCTGATGATCCACGAAAAACTTCGTTGAGTTTTTCCAATTTTCTGCCGGGCTTCGATCATATCTACAACCACGAATACCATTCACCGCAATATTTCGAGAGTCTCCGCGCAAAGGGCTATCCGGATCACCTGTGCGGTCCGGAGATTACGGTTACGCATGATGTGCCGAAAGAAGGTCTGGGCGCTCATCTTCCTCTTCATTTCCCCGCGTTGTATGCGCACGAGGATAGTGAATGCCGTTTTCTTACGGACCAGGCGTGCGATTACATTAGCGGGCAGACATCCGCGGGTTGGTTTGCGAGCGTCAACTTCATCAAGCCGCACCCTCCGCGCATTTGTCCCGCTCCGTACCACGCCATGTACGAGGCGTCACGTATGCCATCTGCAAACCGGCGCGCGGAAGAACACAACCCAACGCACCCGTACCTTCAGATGGCACGGTCATGCCCGCAACTTGAATCGGAACGTGATTTGCGCGAAACCCGCGCCTGCTACTACGGAATGATTTCGGAAGTGGACGCAAACATCGGCCGGATCATGGAAACACTGAAAGCCACGGGCCAGGGAAAAAACACCCTCATCGTGTTTACCTCGGACCACGGCGAGTATCTTGGCGATCACTATTTTCTCGACAAAGGCCATTTCTATGACGAGACCATGCGGGTTCCCCTAATTATCCGCGATCCTTCCGCGAATGCAGATGGCTCGCGAGGCACTCAGTTTGGTGGATTGTGCGAATCGATTGACATTGCGCCAACAATTCTTGAATATCTCGGCGTTCCCGTACCGGACCGTGTGCAAGGCACAAGTCTGTTGCCTGCGCTTCACTCGCCCGACGAGTCATTTGGGAAAGCTTCGGTACATTTCGAATATGATTTTCGCGGGAAATATGATGGTCTTCTGGACGAAGACCCGGACGCCTGCGTCCTGTGGGTCATTCGCGACGATCGATACAAGTACGTCCAGTTTGGCGCGCAATCGCTGCCACCGCTGCTGTTCGATCTCCAACTCGATCCCGGAGAACACGTCAACCTCGCCGAAAATGAGAAGTACGCCGGCGTGGTTGCTTCATTTTGCCAGCGAATGTTGCGCTGGCGTATGAAGCACGAAGACCAGCGCATGGAACATTGGGCGTCTCAGTACCGGTAAGCAGACGTCAAATGGGGAGTGGCGGACCGTCGTTCACCAGGGAGAACGCGCCATCAATGTCCAGCGACAGGTCCATCAAATCAGGCTTTCCTTCCGGCGACAAGATGTCGTCAATGTTTTCAGCGCCTTCTTCGCCGGATAACCGCGGAAGTATTTGTTGAAGCAAGTTTCCCGCCTCGCCCAGTTGCTCCTTGATGCGCAACTCAAATTTCATATCGAGCGTCGCGTGGACAAGCCGGCCCGTCGCCGTATCGAAATAGATCAAGTTCTCGCCGGTCAGATCGAAGAGCGGCACGCTGAATAACATGGGCTCTTCATTTGGCCCCGAAGGCGCTGAAGCCTGGGTGTCTACTTCCGTTGCACCGAGATGTTGCCGGACGACGCCACATTCATACTCCCCCATTCGCTCAACGCCAACAAACGTATTCACAATCTGTGTATCGACGGCGTTTGCAATCCCGGGCACGGGCAGCGACAGATGTGTGACCCATTGTCTGCCTTCCGCCAGTTCTCCTTCGGGAAAAGTCAGTTGCGGCACCGTCACGATTGTTCCCAACATGTCCTTCAACGATGATGGGTTGCTGATAGCCAGCACCTCACCGTCCGGGCCAATCCGCATTTCTATGGGTTCGGACAAAAACGTCGTCTGCGGGTTTTCCGGCGCGCCAGCCGGTGTGTCCGTGTTGTCCGTGGTTTGCACCGCGTTGCTGAACCGCAGTTCGAACGGGCTGTCGAAAAACGTGCCCGCAAGCCCCGTGTTCTCGAATGTAAACCTAAGGTCCGCGCTGCCATCCGGAGCGACGCGCTTCGTATACAAAGACACATCGCTTCCGAAGTTCATATACACTTCGGAAAATTCTCCCGCTTCCGTCCCCCCGCCCGCGATCTCCGCGTCCAATCGATACGTCAGCAGCGTCCCTTCTTCCTGCTTGGGCCGGAACTCGCCGGCCGGAAGATTCGATACGCGTGCCGTAGCGGATAAGTTGGATACCGCATCGCCGTTCGTATTCGTCAGGGTGGTTGCAAGCGGCTCGCCGTCTGCGCGCCACGTGGACCGTGCAAGCGCGTAGCCAACTCCCATGCCTCCTGTCAATGCGAGGGCAACCAGCACGGCGATGAAAAAATATTTGTTGCGCGGAGCTGAAGGCGGTGCGGGATAAAAGTTGTCGCTCATATTTTGTTCCAACACGACGGGTGGTTTGCCCATTCCCAGGTTCAGCTATAGTATACGAGGCGTCGTGTGATCCCGTAACTGACACTTCCTATTTACAAATGGTTTGGTAATGCGATACGAATGCAAAGCACTCGTCCTCGGCGGCGGCATCACGGGCCTTTGCGCCGCCCACTACCTTAGTGAATTTTTCGGACGCACCCGCGTACTTCTGCTTGAAGCGGCCAACGCCACCGGCGGCGCCGCGCGAACAGATATCGTGGACGGATTCTGCCTCGACTGGGGCCCAAACGGATTTCTAGACCGTGAACCATTGACTTTGAAATGGATTGACGAATTGGGATTGAGTGGCGAACTGGTGCGCGCCGATGAATCGGCGGCACGGCGATTCATTCTCAAGAATAATGCGCTCATCGAAATCCGGAAACCGCCCGCGTTCCTGCTGAGTCCCCTATTGTCATTGTCCGGCCGTCTGCGCCTTATGCGAGAGCCCCTTGTGTCCCGCAAACGTGGCAACGATCCTGAGACCGTCTGGAGTTTTGCGGCACGCAGACTCGGTCCGGAAGCCGCCGACACCCTCGTGTCCTGCATGGCGAGTGGCGTCTATGGTGGCGACGCGAAAGAGTTGTCGATGGTCGATTGCTTTCCGCGCATCGCGGCCCTGGAACGCGAATACGGCTCACTGCTACGTGGAATGTTCGCAAAGAAAAGGAATTCGCGAGCTGGAGACAGCATGGGGCCGGGCGGTGTATTGACATCCTTTCGCAGAGGGATGGGGTATCTCGCGGAAGCGTCCAGCAACACACTGGGAGACCGTGTCCTGATCGCGGATGCCGCGCAGACTATCGAACGCATCGGTAGTTCGTATCAAATTAAGACCGGGCAGGGACACTCCATTAACGCAGAGTACGTCGTCGTGACGATACCTGCATTCCGTGCCGCGGCGCTGTTGGCGTCCTTAGACGGCGAGGCCGCTACAAATCTCGAAGCCATCCCATACGCGGGCATCACGGTTGTATGTTCTGCCTACACCCGTCAGCAAGTCGATCATCCACTCGGAGGATTCGGATACCTCGTCCCGAAAAGGGAAGGCAAGCGCACGCTTGGGTGTTTGTGGACATCATCGATTTTTCCACACGAAGCGCCCGCCGATCACGTATTGATCCGGACGATGATCGGAGGGGCGACTGACCCTAGTGCGTTAGAACTTGACCACGAACAACTCATGGACGTCGTGCGCAATGAGGTGCATTCCCTTCTCCGTATTTCCGGAGCACCTCTACTTACACAGGTCTTTCGGCACGCACGCGGTATCCCGCAATATACACTCGGGCACGGCGGCCGGTTGGCAGCCATCGAAGCCGCGGAGAATCGCAACCCCGGCCTGGTTTTCGCTGGGAACGCTTATCGCGGAGTTGGACTGAATGACTGCGTTGTGTCGGCTGTTCGCGCAGTCGAACGGGTTGTTTTCCGCGACAGTACGCACGCACAGGCGTGAATTGTACAGTTACTTTACTTTAACTTGTTCAGTTTCTAAACGCGGATCTGCCCACACCGCACCTCGCAAACTAACCTCCCAGGCCAACTCCTTTCCATTAAATGCGATAGCGCACACTCCCCTTGTTGGCACGACACATGCTCTATCTAATGCGACAACGGGATTGGGAATCAAAGCCAGCGCAAAAGAAGGAGCGCAAGGCTTAGAGGGAGGATAAGGAAATGGTTACGCACGCAAGTTGCCGTCAGCAGATCAGCCACCGCACCCACACCACCGCGCAACGACTCGGTCATCGGTCACGCGCGGAGTCACAACTCGATTGGGGCGCAATCTCGAAAATGGTCTTGGGTTCTACCATCATGATTGGGGTTGTATTCTGGCTTGTTTTCTAGCGGTTGCAGGGGGAAACGAAGTCGCCGGAGGCGTTCACGCGCCTTCGGCGACAAACCTTTAGAAATTCGCCGAGCGCAACGAAGGCGCTGCCGCCAGCGCCGATAACCAGAACACAATATTGGTAATCGCTACCGCAACGGCAATTGCCGCGATCAGCACTTCGGAGGAAACGCCGCCAACTTCATGCAGCAATACCGCCGCGGTGAGATAGGGAACACCGGTCGCGTTCGGGGTGAGGGGAATGGCACTCGTGATGGCGTGGAGACCTTTTACCGCCGCCATTAGGGCAAACGAAACGTGTGTCCCGAATGCGGAGTACAACAACATTCCCGCCCAAACATCTGCGAATCCTGCAATCAGCGTAATCACCATCGCGCCGGGCATGGCGCCCCTGAATGCGCGTATTTCAGAGCCGGCCTCCGCGAAAAATAGCAAGGCGCGTCCGATTCGGGATTCCGAGCCAGCCCACGCCGCCAACCACTCGAACAATGCACGCTTCGACATCAGGTAGAGCGCGGCCAGCATGGAGAAAGAGATCAGAGATGCGGCAAGAATCGCAGTAGTTTGGTTGGGCACACGTATCAATAGGATACCCGCCACGCCAAGTCCAATCGTGGCCGTCATTTCCAACACGCGATCTAACACGATCCACGCCGCAATGCGCGGCGTGCGGTAGCGCTTCAACAACAGCGGTGATAACTCGCCCACGCGTCCGGGAGAGAATTCCCCCGCCGCCTTCGACATCCAAAATAAGGGAATGGCGCCGGGCGCCGGCCCCAATGCGATGCGCCATTTATACACGCGCAACCAGAGCGCGGCAACGGTGACAAGCGACATCCCCGTCAGTTTGCCCACGTGCGCGTTGGCGAGTGCATCCGCAATCGGACGCCAACCCACAACCACGACAAATGCCGCAAAAACACCCGCGCCAATAACCCACAACAGCGCGGCCAACGAACGTCGCGTCAATACCGGCACGGACGGCTCAGTGTTTGTGTTCCCGCGGATGGGCCGTATCGGCGTGCGACACATAATGTTTCTTCAAAACGTCCATGCCGAAATCACCCTGAAAATCCCGCCAAACGACATGAACATGGTTCGCGTCGTTTTGAGTGTTGTCATATTCTATCACGAAAGTCGGGCCCTGCACGCGGTAATAGTGTTTCTCCCCTCTCTCGAATCCTCCAATCCATGCGAACTTGATGTTCTCGATCCCGGCCTCGCGCAGGCTCGCCACGCGCTTCTCGGCGAGTTCCTTTCGCTGAACATCCGCGAGTACCTGGATCAGACTGATCAGCAAGCCCTGTTGATCGGCCGTCATCGCGCCATATCCCAATCCGACGTGCCCCTCGATCGCGGCTTCTCGCGACGCGCCAGTGATAATGTCTGCCGGGACTGCTTGCTGCAAAACACATTCGGCACGCTGCTTTTCATCCAATGACGTGACGAGCGCGCGCGCAAGGTCTTCTTCCGCGCTCAAAGGCCGCGTCCCTTGCTTGGGTCCGCTTTTCACTTCACCAGGATTCGATCCCATGAATTGAGGAAGGGTAGATACAATCTGACCGTTAACAATCGTCCAGTGCAGCGAAAGATGGTGTCCTTCGTAGCGTAGCCCCCAATTCCCACTTTCCGAGGGTTCGCCGAATAGTGTGAAATAGTAGAGTTCAAGGTCCCGTGCCGCACCTTTGCCGCCTTCTAAGATGTGCAATATATCTTCCAGACTCCGAATGGTCTCTATTTTTTCAAATCCCTGCGCGCTCAATGCAGTCTTCAAAATTGCCAACGCAACGTCCCGCTGCTCCGGCGTTAATGCCTTGATCGAAATGCCTTGCCGCACCTTTGGCACGTAATGCCAGTTGAGCCGCTCATCCGAATTGAAAGGCAGTACAGTGGCTGCGCGTTGTTCAGCGGTGAGCGACGCCAAAAAGCCCTGTGCCGCAGCCGTGATTTCATGTAACGCGGTGTCTGCCATAGTGTTATACGAAATTCCAATCCCCAGAATGATTCCTGCCACGATTTTCCTCAACATCGCTCCCCTACCCCTCCCTTTTTTTGGCTTGCGGCGCGGATGAACCCGGACGCGGGTGTATGCTATCATATTTGTTTCGTCGCAGCCCTGTTTTGGCGCGCATGGTGTAATTGGTGTGAGAACTTTCCGGAGGACTGATTGAGAACCCCCATTGCTTTTGCACGGACGGTTGCGGGCCCAGGCGCGTTCGTTGGTGCAGCCATCTTTCTGTATGCCGCGATGCCATTTGGCGGAGCGAACTCGGAGTCAAACACTGTGACCGCCTCACCGGGCAGCGCCGCCGCGCACGCGCCCAAAGAAGGTGAATCCGTGACCACATCCCTGACCGGTGATCAGAATTCGTACCTTGCCGAACAGAACTGGGAAAAATGGGCCGGCAACGGACTCGCGGTCTGGGTGTCGGTCGATGAGCAAGTCCTCCGGATAATCCAGGCAAACACCATCGTCTGGCAAGGGGCTTGCGCTACTGCAAAGAACGGTGCCGGCTCGGCAATGAATAGCCAAAAAACACCTCTGGGCTGGCATAACGTAAAACGAAAAGTCGGCGATGGCGCGCCCATCGGACAGGTCTTCCGTGGAGCAGTCGCAACGAAAGAGGTTTGGAAGCCGGGTCAATCCACAAAGAAGGACCTCGTTCTGACACGCATTCTGTGGCTTGACGGTTATGAACCGGGCAAGAATCTTGGCGGAAATGTAGACTCCTACAGCCGGTACATCTACATCCACGGCACCAACGAAGAAGAGAAGATTGGCACGCCATCCTCACAAGGCTGTGTACGCATGAAAAACTCCGATGTCATCGAAGTGTTTGCGCTGGTGCCGGAAGGCGCCCCGGTGCTCATCACGGAGAAGAAGCCAGCCTCCGAATAAGCTACCGCGGCTCTGGGAAGTAGTGCGCCTCAATCATCGCGCAGATGGTGTGGTAAAGCACGAGATGCGCTTCCTGAATAACCTTCACCGAATCGCCCGGGGCCTTGATCGCTATATCGGCAAACCCCGCCATTGTGCCGCCGCGGGGACCCGTCAACGACACCGTCGTACCGCCCAGCGCCTTCACCACCGACATGGCCATCAGGCAGTTTGTCGCATTCCCGGACGTCGATATGCCTAAAATAATGTCGTCTGGCTTTGCAAGCGCCATCGCTTCCTGCGCGAACGCAATATCGCGCAATCCAATATCGTTTTCTACAGCCGTCTTCAGCGATCCGTTAAATCCGAGTGGTATCGCCGCGAGACCGGACTCGAGGTGATTGGCAAGCTCCTCGCCACAAGGCAGCGACCGCAGTTTCTTCGCGAACGATACCGACAGGGTCCGCTTTCGCTCGAAGCTTTTGCATAGCTCGCCCGCAATGTGCATGGCATCTGCATTGCTCCCGCCGTTTCCACACACCAGCAGCTTTCCGCCGGCGTCGTACATCCGGACAAGTCTGTCGTGCAACAATACGATGGAGTCCGCGCAATGTTTCAGGTCTGGCCTGCGGGCCAGCATACCGTCGAGAATCGTTTGTTCAATAGAATTAAGCGTGGGCACGAAGTGTCATCCGTTTTCCAAAGCATGAACAAGCGTCAACAAAAAATCGCGATTGTCCGCCGACAAGTATCGCATGGTCCCGCCCATCCGCGCGAAGGTCTTGTTGTATCGCAAATAATAGTCGGGATTATCGGCAGGCGGTTCGCCTTTGGTCCAGTCCCAGTGCGATTCCGCCAAATCCACAATCGCCATAAAATGATTGTCGATATGCCCTCCCGCTTGAATGGCGATATTTTGCGCCATGGACAATGACTTCTCGAATATCATCGGCGACATCACCGCCGAACCAATCGAAATGTAGACGCCGTCCTCGAGTTTGGATATATTCTGCGCGAACGAAAGGAAATCACGTTGCGACGCGCGGCCAATCGCCGCGCAATTGTTCATCGGATGCACGTAAATAATGTCGTGTCCTATCATGGGATGCCCTGTATACGGCACTCCGAGCCGGTACGCTGCGCTTTGCAATCCGTACTGCTTGAACGGATGCGGCACGGACATCCAGCCCGCTTCAAGACCAAAACTCCGCACGTGGGACAAAAAGTCCGCCGCCGCCGCCGCACGGTCAGGTTCGGACTCAACGTGAAACTTCACAAGGTCCGTGAGCTCGGCTTCAGATGGAATTTCCAATCCCTCGTTTTCGACCAACGCCCCAACACTTTCTCCATACCCGAAACCGTTGAACGCGCCAGCGAGAATCGCAAGATTGATGTAGAAGCCCGTTTCCTCCCACGTTCCGAATTCTCCCTTCGTCACGTTGGCGCGCACGTCTTCGCTGCTGTGTCCGAGGTACGCGAATTCCCAGTCATGAATAATGCCGGCGCCATTCGTCGCGAGATGCGTTATCCAACCTTCTTCGATGAGTTTCGCAAAAACGGGTCCGAGTCCGTTCTTTATCGCGTGCGCTCCAAAGGTAAGCATGCGCGACGCGCCTTTGTCTTTCGCGTGTTTGAGGCGCTCGACAATCTCACGAACGATGTGTTGGGCATTTTCATTCAGTGGGCGGGGTTGGGTCCCGGGGGAAACATGATCGCTTTCGATATGCACCTTATTGGCCCGTTGGGCCAAAGGCTTACACATAACTTTTGTGCGGTCTAACTGTTCAAACGGCATCGGTGTCTTTCCCTGAAATCTGCGCGTCATGGAAACGCGACATAAACGCGTCAGTTTATCATGGCGCGCATTGAGGAAAAAAGAATCGTCAAGCCATTTGCGATCTAACCACGGCTTTGATTCGCGCAATCATGCGCTCCGGCGAGTAATTGTTATTCAGGAGTGACAACTTGCCGATATAAATTTCTCCTGTCACCGAGAATGTGCTGTTCAGGATCGGATGAAAACCCTTGCCATACGTGACATTAGTCGCATGCGCCCTCTCATATCGGGAATTGGCGCGGTTGTTGCACTCCAAGCTCCAGCGCGCTCAACAAAGGTGAATATCACCGGTGAGAGGACCAGGCTATGTCATGCACGCGTGTCGGAGATTTGCTTGTCGAAGCTGATCTTATCAGTGAATTCCAACTGGCTCAGGCCCTCGAATATCAGCAAAGCCGGGGCGGAAAAACAGTCGGCATTCTCGTGGAGATGGGTTCGCTGGCCCCGGACGACTTTTACCGCTTTCTCGCGCGGCGTGGCGTGCCTGCATTCAATCCCGTCAACTGCAAGGTCTCCGATCACGTCGCCAACTTGCTGCCACGCGACCTTGTTCTGAAACATGAAATGCTCCCGGTCGATCGGCTTGGCCGCCTGCTCACCGTCGTCATGGTCTATCCGTTTGACATCGAGGGTATCCAGGCTGCCGAGACGTTGACAGGACTCCGGGTCAAACCTGTGTTGTGCCGCGCGAAGGAATTTCGCGAAGCGGCGCATACCATGTATCCCTTGGATTATGAGATATTGAATTCGGTTCAAACCGTCGGGCGATCGAGTAGTCCCGCCCCATCCAAGAATTCAGCCCTAACAAACGCGCAGCAGACCCTTTCCCGAGTTCGTGCTTTGGAGTCACTTCCGATTTCCCGCCACACCAAAGGCCGATTCTCAATGCTCGGAGGTGTAGGCGGGATCAACGCGGAACGCGCCGCGAACATCTTGTCCCGCGACCCTATCGCGTTGGCCCATGTGCTCGCGACTGCAAACGCGCGGGAGTGGACGTGCAGGAGACAGATCGTAGACCGGCACGACGCCATCCGCATTCTCGGACTGAGCGCCGTGATTGAAACTGTCCAGTCTCTAACCACTTTCGATACACAGCTACGCTTCGCTGAACCCACGTACACCGCGTGGCGGGAGACTGCCGTGGCAGTAGCGGAAACCGCGGGGAACATCGCAAAGAATTACGCGAACGTCGCGGCGCCAGGCATCTACGAAGCGGCCTTGTTGCACAGCATCGGGTCGCTCGCCCTGCTCCATCTCGATTTCGCAAACTATCCCGACGTTTTCAACATTCATCCCGCCGGCCTGCGCCGTCAACGTGAATTGGAATTGTATGGAATTACGGAGAGTGACGCCGGGTCCGAGCTTGCCGCGGCCTGGGGTCTGCCCGAACCGGTGCTGAACACGATCCGCTTCATGAATACGCCCGAAAGCGCGCCGAAATCGCATGACACCGTCGCGGTGACCGCGCTGGCCCATCATATCGTCCAAATGGAGCGCAACCTCGAAGCCGATTGCACGGAAGCGTTGCGCATTCTCGGTCTGACACAAAGCACCTTGCGCAGCGCGGTGCTGCGGCTCCATGCAACGTCTCATGCCGATGCGGTGGAGATTTAGGAGGACGTGCTCACTTCGGATTCTGAATTTGCATGATCGCCGAACCAGCCGGGCTTAACCCGGAGTAGGTTCACGGCGCGTTCGATCGAATTCCACAGTATCCAATTCAACTCTTGTTCCCCGGAACGGATGGATCATCTGCCCGAAATAACTTCGCGAAATGCGCTCGTTGATGCCAAACCGTTCGGGTTCGCGATCTGGGCACTGATATGTTCCGAATAGCACATCCATCAGCGGCGATATGTTCGCATAGTTGCCCGCATGCCGGTCCCGGTCGTGATGCCAGTGATGCAATTCGGGCGCGCCAATGAGCATACGCAACGGCCCAATCGGCAATCGCACATTCGAGTGAATGTAGATCGCCCAAATGCCGCGAAACGCAATCAGGCCTCCCAACGTCTCCATTGGAAATCCCAGGAAGAACACGGGCAAATTGATCAGCCCCAAGGTATACACGGTATCCACCGGATGTTCCCGGTGCGCGGCGAGCCAGTCGAGATGTTCCGCGCTGTGATGAATCGAGTGGAAACGCCACAGCACCGGCACGCGGTGTTGAATACGATGGCCCCAATACACCACCAGATCGCTCAACAACACTACTTCCACTGCCTGAAGCCACCACGGTTGCCCCGCAACGGCATCGCGAAACCCGATGGGAAGCATCGCCCGCAGCCCGCCGCCAAAATATGTCAGCATGCCTATGACGACACCGCTCCACAACAGGTATTGTCCCAGAAAGAAGCAGAGGTCCGTCCACCATTCTGGACGGAAAAAACGCTGGCCCGTCTTCGCGGGGAATGCCGTTTCCAAGGGCCGGAACACGAGGAAGAGAAATAGAAAACTTGCCGCGCTGGACAGCAGCAGTGCCGACACGCCGTTCATTGCGATTCCCCGCGAATCACCATCGACTTCGATCCGGGAAGGAGTTGGACGGGACCCGGCGATGAATTCACTTCAACGGAGTTTTCCTTTTCCAAACTGTTCAATGGCACATCAGCAGGTCTTGCAACCGCGCCACTCTTTGTGCCGTGCCATAGCGTGCGCGATTGCTCCGCGCCGGCTTGCGCGTTTGCAGGTTGTGACGGAAATGGCATTGCGCTCTTCGACCCTGGCATGAGTGTTGGCGTCGAACCGAGGGAATACGTTACCCCAGTCCTCTTATCGGGTGGCGTTGCATCTGCCCGTGTGCTCGCACGGTACATTACAAATCCCGCGACGAGTAATGAGGAACTGATCACTGCGGCAAACTTGAGTAGGGTTTTCATTTTTCCTGTACCTCCTATTTTGCCAGTCTATCCTTCGCTCGGCGCAGAGTTGTCAGGGAATCGTAAAAAGATTATACAAACCGATATACAACCTGTTCAGCAGGAATTCTGACGGTGTGTAGCGGCGTATCGGGTGAGAGCCTTGAGTTCGGGTTATTGGTCTTCCGCTAGGATGCGCGAGGAGGGGCATTTCGAAGTCTGCCCCATCCCGCGAGCGCGAATCGGTCCACTACGACAAGCATCACAAGCGACAAAGCGGTCAGCGGGAACAACAGCGAAATGATCACTGTGACGATAAACACCGCACGCGCTTCTCGCCGCTCAGGCTGTGGTGGCGTGACGAGACCGCCGCTCTTCGGCCGCCGTTTCCACCACATCACGATCCCTGTCGCCGCAAGCACCCAAACGCCGATGCATGCGGCAAGCATGAGAAGCCGGTTCGCCGTTCCAAAATAGTTTCCCATGTGGACAGCCATTCCCAATTCAACGAGCCTCGACGCGCCGCCATACTCCCGGAATCCGATATCGGCGATCACTTCTCCAGAATAGCGGTCGAAGTGAATAACCCGCTGATCCGCTGGATCGTCCGGCGTTAGAGTCATTGCCGTATATACACTTTGCGGAGTCGAAGGAATGGATACGCCATAGCCCGGCGGCATGCCAAGTGTTTCGGCAAAGGCGACTATCCTGTCCAAACCAATGTCGGAGGAGGCAGCTTCACTCCGCGGTAGAATCGACTCGGGCCGGTCATCGCGCACCAATGGAGGAATCCCCTGGCCCGCAGCCTCGATCCCCCTTCGCAGGAAATCCCCCCAGACGCCCGACCACGGCAACCCCGTCGCGGCCTGAAAACAAATCACGCCGCCCGCCGCGATACCGGCGACACGATGCAAGTCGCGCCAGAAACTTCGTTGCCCGGGCCCGCCGCGAACGCGCACTGCATCGCGAATGGATTTTGGCCACCAGAGGTAGACGCCGGAAATAAATAGAATCATCGCCCATCCCGCAATGCACTCGACCATTCTGTTTCCGATCACCCCGGCAATCTCGAGGTTGTGAAGCCGCTTGATCGTAAACATGAGCCGCTCGTTGCCTGAAATCGAACCAAGCACGGTACCCGTGTACGGATTTATGTATACGTTTCGAATCTCGTTTCTCTCGTTCAGAATCGTGAACGCGGACGATCGGTCCGGCGCGGCGGGAGGGAAATACGTGATGGGCTTTTCTCCCTCCCCTAGGCCCAGCGACGCCGCGCGTATCGCAGAAAGGCTCAGTGCGCGGGTGGATGCGGGCGCAACGAAAAAATACTCCCTGTATAGAATTTCCTCGATTTGTGTGTCGAATAGATAAATTGCGCCCGTTGCCGAAAGTAAGAGCAAGAACGGCATCGAGAAAAGGCCGGCATAAAAATGCCAGCGCCAGACGGCTTTATAGAATGAGCCGGACGTCACGCTTACCCACCCATGACTTCTTTATCATCCCCCACGAACAAAGTTTAACCAAGAAATGCAATTGGCGGGGAATTCTCTTTCCCGCAAAAACAGAACCCGGATAATTGAAGGACGATTTTACCCTCAGGATTCCGCGTCAGGGGAACGGCGAGTTTCAGATTTTCCCGCCCTCCGGGTTGAAAGCATCCTGCCCTATTTCGGTATTTCATTCTCGCAGTTGCAACACTTTGCGTAGTCTGGACACCGGTTCACGCCAAAAAAAATGAATCAGGGTCTTCCAAAAACGTAATAAATACGGTATTGTGGTGCGGAATGGGAGCCAACACACCATGGGTAAAACTGCTTTTGAATTGATGCCTATCGATCGGGTGCGCTATGTCGTGGAACGGGCCGCGTGGGATGCTGCGACCCGCCTCGGTCCGGGTGAAACGATCCGTCTGCCGGCTGAGTGGTGGCCGGTGTTCTACGACAAACAGAAGGCCAATGGAAAACTTCCGGCCTGGGTGCAGCGCGACGCGCCACCCGCCGGCCAACATTTCAATGGCCATCCGATTCTGTGGGTGCCGCGCTAATTCGCCGTTGCATTCGCCGCGTTGCGTAGCGTGCCAGTGGCCGCGTTGTCGACTACGAGATAACCGTCTGCGCGTGTCACGCCCAATAGCACGTCGAGTCGTTGTTCCACGGCATCCGGCGCGGTATGGTTCAAGCGTTTCAGGACTTCCTTACGCAGCCAGTGATAGCCGGAATTCCACGAATACAAATGATGACCGTGCGGCTGGCCGTTCACCGTACTAATCGACTCGTGGAAAGCTGGCATGTGCGCGAGTTCCTTTTCCAATCGCCAAACGAGTTGATCATCCACCCATTGCGGATCCATTCCATGGATCAAGCCGCAAAGGTAGTTCGCGGAGTCATTGAGAAACCACGATCCGCCGAAAACATAAACTCCCGAATGGCCTTCGAGCAGCTCGCCGTTGGCCTTGGAAATCACGCGCATGCCGTAGGGCGATTGAATGCGCATCGTTGTTTCAAGATGTTTCTTCACGATGTCATCAGGCAATAATTTTTCGCCGAACACCGCATACGTAAGCACTTCGCCATACAATGAATCCTGGCCAATATGGTGCGGTTGCATCAGGCTCGTCTGCATATACCCGCCATCAACATTAAACATGCGCGCGTAGCCAGACTTGGCTCGCGCAATTTCGTCGTCGGTTATGGCATAGCCCAACTCACGCGCGGCGAACAGCGCGCCGCAATGAAACCCCTGATTCGACGATGGCGTGTCGCCGTCCTCGTATTCGAGTAAATCGTGGTAGGTGCGAAACCCTTTATGGTCCGGTTTCAATCGCGGCGGTTGGAACAGTCCGTCGCGTTCGTTTGCGCGCATGAAATGGTATGCGCGATCAACCGTGCGCATGTCGATGTCGCCACCCGCGCGTTTCACGAGCACCGCCCAGATCAAGTAGTACTGTGCATTATCTTCATACGCAATTCTGTCGTAAAATACTGCGTTGAACGCAGCCGCGTCGTATTTGGGATCATCCAGGCCGCGGCTCATGTAAAACCCATCGGTGACCCATTGCTTCCATCCGTACCCAACGCCGGATATGAATTGATAGTCGGATTCGGGGCGCAACAAATTGCGCCGTAGAAGCATGTACGAAGTATTGCGGAGGATCGCTTCGAGCGCCGAGTTGTTCCAGCCCTTTGCATTTGCCAGGCCGGTGTGTGCGCCCATTTGAACATCGTAGAGCGTTTTCGCCGGCGACGAAAAAAGCCACGTCGTGTAGGTCTGCGTCTCCCCCGCTTCAAGATGTTGCCAGCCATCGAACGTGGCCCGGTACACCGTCGTCGCGTCCAATTCACGCGGAATGCTGATAACGCGCTTCGCCGAGCCGTCGCCGTTCGCGAGGTGCAATGCGCGCGAGGCTGTGTCGAATGACATGAAACACCGGTTCTCCCAAAGACCGGGAGTGTCGCCGATCAATCCATACAGCATATCCGCATGGAGATACCCCACGAATGGAAAAGTCTGATGAGATCCGCCGCCAAATTCCGGCCCGCTGCAACTCGGAGTGTAAGTTTTAGTTTCCGGTTCTTCACCTGTAAATGAGTACAAGGCGCCGTCCTGCTCCGCACGCCATCCGAAATCCAGCACGTATCGGAGGTCGTTCGTGCCGGTCACCGTTACCGTCCGTTGAATCAGATTCGGAGTACGTTGACTAAACGTCTGCGTTATCGTGTAAACGTCCAGCAATTCATGCACGATATTCATAGCGCCGTCACTCGTGTTGATTTCGGTGATCGGTAGGGGAACATCCAGGGAAGGGGTGATGATGTGCAGGCTAGCCCCATTTATTGGCGTGAATACAGGCACATCCCCGTCCACGATGCTCACACTTGCGAACGGGGCCTCTCCCGTAACCAGCACGCGCATGTCTGCGTATGCGCACGCGGCAAGCCACAGGCAACTTACAATGCGGATGCAATTGGCGTACACGAAAATCCTCTCACAATACTCACCGCTAGCGGCGAAACCATCAATCAATGTTGGAACGTTTCATCAGCCGCCACAGCGTCGTGCGCCCTATGCCAAGCAGTTCCGCGGCCTCCGAACGATTGCCACGCGTGCGCTTCAACATTGCCCTGAGCACGTCGGGTGTTAGCTCCTGGCTCGGCCGGACCGAACGAAACGAAATGATTTCCTCGGGCAAGTCTTCAATTCCCAGCTCGCGGTTTGGCCCAAACACAACGGAATGTTCAATCGTATTGCGAAGCTGGCGAAGATTCCCCGGCCACGCGCAATCGAGCAGGGCTTGTTTGAACTCCGTTGAGAATTGGGCAGCAGGCCGATCATAACGTTCGCGGGCTTCTGCCATGAATCCATGCGCGAGCGGAAGAATACAATCGAGCCGGTCTCGTAACGGCGGCACATCCAGCCGGCCGATCGCGATTGCATAATATAAATCTTCGCGCAGTTTGCCTGCGGCCACCAACGCCAGCGGATCGCTTTGTGTCACGGCAATGACGCGCGCGTCAGCCTTCGCCGGTTCGCTCGCGCCAAGAGGCATGACGGTTTTTTCTTCCAATACTCGCAGCACCAATCCCTGCGCTTCAGTCGAAAGTTGGGCTATGTCATCAAAGAAAATCGTGCCTCGGTGCGCGCGCGCAAGCGCGCCGGTGTGTCCGCGCGACGCGCCCAGAAATGCGCCCGCCTCGAATCCCGCCAATTCCTGCACAAGTAGCGACGCGGCCAACGAACGGCAATCGACGATTTCAAAGGGTCCAGACTTTCTGCTGCTGGCGAAATGAATCGCGCGCGCCAATGTCGCCCGGCCCGTGCCCGGTTCGCCAACCATCAGCACGGGCACGTCCGACTGCGCTACCTGGCGCGTCCTGCGAATGACCGGCTGCATGTTTTCGGATTCGGCAACGAGGCTGTCAATGAGCAGGTCCGTCTTGAGGCGGCGGTTCAAACTGTTGAGTGCGGCCATTGATCGGCTGGCCGCTTCCTTGTGATGCGCGAGCTGCCCGTCCCGCTCACTCATTTCAGAGTCTATGTTCTCGCCCTTAAGCGCGTTTCTCGCCCAAGCCGCTTCTTCGCCCCATTCCGGGTCAAACTTGGCGATAATCCGGCACGGCGTCTTTCCAGACGCAATGCAGGTCTTTTCCAGTGCCAGCACCTGTCGGCCGATAATTTCACTGGTATGCCCCGAGATGTAACCGCAGCTATTCCAACATACGAAATCTGCGGGGTCGGTTGTCGCAAGACGGTGAACGCCGGCTTCCGGTGAGTTCGGAAGTGTCATTTCCCGGTAAAGTGTATTTGACTCAAGATCAAACTCAAAACGGACTGCGTCAGCGAACAGTTTTCCCGTCATCTGTGAGAATACCATTGCCGCTTGGAGCGCAAGCCGCACATTCCCATCATATTGCTCCAGGTGACGCAGAGCGTCACGGCGACCCTGTTCAAAACCAATTCGATAGTAGACCGCCCGGGTGCGATCGCGGCCAAAAGAACTCAGAAGCTGCCGTCGCTGGACGGCAGCAGACTCATGGTCCTCAAAAAAACCGGGCCGCCCCATAAACATCACCTTGCCCGCAGAGGGGTTGCTCTCAATCCAGGAAGACCGGGAGTTTTCAAGGTAATGGCCTAAAATAGGCGGCAATTCAAGAAAAACTTGTGCACTGAGACGGGTAGGACGCTTGATCATGATGATTCCCCCAAGCGTTGGAAAGTGTATCAGAGACCGTTCAGAAAATCAAGTGTTTCAAATGAAACAGATTTGCAATCAATGTCAATGCACGACTGCATCCACCGGCAGCAAAAACCGAATCGCTAGCTCGCAGCCGACTTACGAGTCATGTACCGCTTTTTCATCTGGTACAAAACGATCCAGAGCACTAACCCGATAACACTTGCCGCGACGGACAAGACCTGCTGATCAGACAACCCAAATATACGGACCGGATTATGGTCCGCACGGAGTTCTTCAATGAAAAACCGGCCTATACCGTAAAAAACGAAATAATAAGCGGCTGTCGAACCGTGGAATGGACGACAATACTTTCTTAGTGTAATTAATAATAAACAGAGCCCAAGCAAACCTAAGCTGCTATATAATTGGGTTGGATGGACATGAAATGACCACTGGTCGATTGTCGGGTTCAACCCGAAATGCCGAACGTGATCGATGTAAACTGGCGATCCCGTCGCAATCTCGGTCGTATTCATGGGCACGCGGGGAAAGGACATGCCGCAAAATAGTTCCGTTCGCGCACCATAACAACATCCATTGAGGAAACAGCCTAATCTTCCAATGCTATGTCCAAGCGCAAGCCAGGGAACGGCAAGGTCGGCGACATTCCAGAAACCCAGCTTATGCCGCCGGCACCACCATATTAGAAACACGATTGCGGGCGGAATGGCACCCTGAAAAACCAGTCCTCCCTGCCAGATTGCGAACCATCCAACGGGATTTCGCCACGAGAAATCTTCGGGAAACATGATAATGAACAGCAGGCGCGTTCCCGCGATGCACAGTAAGAGCAACCAAAACGCCGCGTCGGAAAGGTTATCCGGGTTAAGCCCAAATTTTGGGGCCTCCCTGCGGGCGAAAAACAATCCGATCAAAAAACCGAGCGCAAGCATCAACCCATAGGAGTGGAGTGGTAGCGGTCCGAGATTCAGTAAAACTGGATGCATCAGTCTTGCTTACAGCGAGCCGTGCTTTTCGATCTTGGATTGGCACTCGATGCAGTAACGGGCCGATGGAAAGACCTCAAGCCGTTTCGGGTTGATTGGTTTCTGGCAACCTTCGCAGTCGCCGAACGCGCCTTCCTTAATCCGTTCCAGCGCATCGGCTACATCTCGAAGGCGCACCGCCTCGCCACTTGCAATGCTCAGCGCGGTTTCCCGTTCAAAATTATCGGTACCCACCTCTGCATAACTCGCGATGTCCGCGGTTTGATCGGTGGAAGGCTGGTACAACGTTTCTTCCTCGAGTCGCTTGATGCCCGTGCTCAAGCGATCGCGCTCGTCGAGCAGCAGCTTCTCGTATTTCTTCGCGTCCTTCTTGTTCATCGCTCAACCAACTCCCAATTGTTCTGCGCAGACATGGCACAGTAGTGGATGGCCCGAAACCGAGCCGACCGTTTCGCGGATGTGCCAGCACCGGGTACATTTTTTCCCGGGCGCTGGCGCGACGGTCACCACCACCGGTTCATCGGCGCCGCTAACGTCGGCGGACACCGGCATAATTACTACATGAGACACGATCATCAGGTCATATAGCAGGCCCTCATACTTCGCGAGTACCTGCTCCGCCTCGGCGTTCAGAGGCGTAATGCGAAGCGACGCCTGTAGCGAAGAGCCAATCATCTCGGCGCGCCGCGCGTCCTCGAGTTGCTTCGAGGCGACCGCGCGGATGCGCAGAAGCGCATCCCAATCACCGGCCGTTTCGGCCGGAAAAACATAGTCCGCTTTCACCGCGGGAAACGCGGTCAAATGGACGCTCTGCGCTGTCCGCAGGTGATCCGGTAGATACCCCCACGCTTCGTCTGCCGTGTAAACCAGAATCGGCGCGAGAAGTTGCAACAAATCGGTAAGCAGTTCGGAGATGACCGTCTGTGCCGCGCGACGCGGTTTCGAGTCCGTTGCAAATGTGTACAACCGGTCCTTCAGAACATCCAGATAGATCGAGCTGATCTCGATCGTGCAAAAATTATGCAGGGAATGATAAACAATATGGAACTCGTAGTCCGCATACGCTTTCAGAACCCGCTCCTTCAACAGTTGCATCCGGTGCAACGCCCAACGGTCGATGTCCCATAAATCGGCATACGCCACGGCATCGGTCGGCCCAAAATCCGATACGTTGCCGAGCATGTGCCGGATCGTATTTCGGAACTTGCGATACGAGTCCTGCTGGCGCGTGAGGATTTCATCCGAGATACGCACGTCTTGCCGGTAGTTCTCGCTTGCAACCCAGAGCCGGACAATATCCGCGCCGTACTTTTTCAAAAGATCCGGGAGCGTAATATAGTTGCCCAGCTTCTTCGACATGGCCCTGCCATCCGCATCGACCACATACCCGTGCGTCAACACCGCGCGATATGGCGGCGCGCCCTTCACCGCGACAGCGGGAATCAATGAGGATTGAAACCAGCCCCGGTGTTGATCACTGCCTTCGAGATATAAATCCGCCGGCCACGCAAGGCCGGGTCGCAGCTCGCATACCGCCCTATGACTCGTCCCCGAATCAAACCAAACGTCGAGAATGTCTTTCTCGTGAACGAATTCTGTTTCGCCGGACACCGTGCATTTCGCGCCAGGAGGCAGCAATGCCTCGGTCGGCGAATCGAACCACCGATCAATGCCGTCACCCGCCGAAAGCGCAAGCTCTTCAATACGCTTGAACGATTCCGGCGTCGCGTACACTTCTCCGCTTTCCTTGCCATAGAAAACAGGAATCGGAACGCCCCACGCCCGTTGCCGGCTGATGCACCAGTCGGGTCGTTGGGAGACCATGCCGTAAATGCGCTCTTTGCCCCACTCGGGAATCCATTGGACTTGATTGATGCCCGCGAGCACCTTCGTTCGCAGTCCATCGTGGTCCATGTTGATGAACCATTGCGGTGTCGCGCGGTAAATAACGGGACCGCTGCACCGCCAGCAGTGGGGATAGCTGTGCTGGTACGGATGATGCGCCAGCAACGCGCCGCCTGACTTCAAATCGGCGACAATTTGTTGATTGGCCTTAAATACATGCTGTCCCGAATAGGAACCTGCTTCCGCGGTAAATACGCCGCTTTTGTTGACAGGGGAAAACGGCGCGATTCCATATTTGTTGCCAACAACATAGTCTTCGTGACCATGACCGGGCGCGGTGTGGACACACCCCGTGCCGGCCTCGAGCGTCACGTGCTCGCCAAGAAGCACGGGACATATTTTTTCTGGAAAAATCACGTGACGGTACGTAAGGTTTTCGAGGTCCTTGCCCGTAAATTTCGCGACGGTTTTATAATCCGTAATGCCGCAGGCTTCCAGCGCCGCGGGTGCGAGGAATGACGACATTATGTACGTCTCCTCCCCCACTTTGATCGCGCTGTAATCATAATCCGCGTGAACGCTCACCGCGAGATTGGCGGGCAATGTCCAAGGCGTCGTCGTCCATATCACGAAATAGACGTCGCCATTCACTCCCGGAACGGGAGATTCGGCCTTGAACTTTACATAGATTGAGGGCGAGGTCTTGTCCGCATATTCCACTTCGGCCTCCGCAAGCGCCGTCTCGCACGATGGACACCAATATATCGGCTTGAGGCCCCGGTAGACCGCGCCACTCTCATAGATTTCCGCAAAGACGCGGATAATGGTCGCGACGTACTCACGATCCAGCGTGAGATAAGGATTGTCCCATTCTCCCGAAACGCCAAGCCGCTTGAAATCCTTGCGGTGGATATCAACATATTTAAGCGCGAACGCGCGGCAACGCTGGCGGATTTCCACCTGCGACATCGCTTTCGCCTTACTGCCCAGATCCGTGGCAACCTTGTGCTCGATTGGCAACCCGTGACAATCCCATCCGGGGACATACGGCGCGTCCATGCCGGACATCTGACGGGATTTAACGACAAAGTCTTTCAATAACTTGTTGAGTGCATGCCCCGAATGCAGTTCCCCATTCGCATACGGCGGTCCATCGTGAAGTACAAACTTGCGGCGGCCCGCCGCCGTCTCGCGCATGCGGGCGTACAAATTCATCGCTTCCCAACGCGCAAGAATTTCCGGTTCCCGTTGCGTCAAATTTGCCTTCATCGGGAAGGCGGTATTGGGCAACAAAACCGTGTCTTTGTACTCCGCGCCGGGCGCAGGGGATTTTTTTTCGACGGATTGCACGGATCGGTACTCAGAGCCGCGATTTAAGGCGGGGAATGTAGCATAGGGTACAAGCAATGTCAACAGCATAATCTATAATTTACACAGTATTCGTAAATATTATCCTTCAAGGTTCGCATCGAATAATTCTTCTGACTACCCCAAGATGTTGCGGTATGAAATCAATTCGTGCATACTGATTGAGATGTGCTCAAACTGAAAGGCCGTGGATGATTCTCGAAACTACTCGCTTCGGAAAGCTGGCCATTGCTCCCGCTGACGTGATTACTTTCACGCAGCCTATCCTGGGATTCCAGGAATTTCGCCGCTACATCCTGTTGCCAGGACCCAGCGAACAATTGACTTGGCTCCAATCGACAGATTCAGGTGATTTGGCGTTCATTCTAATCGATCCGCGCACGGTCATGCCCGAGTATGAAATTGATTTGCGCCCGCAGGAATTGGCGGAGCTGGCAGTGGCCTCTACCTCGGAACTGCTAATCTTCACCCTCGTCGTCGTGCCGCACAATCCGGCCCAGATTCGCACAAACATGCGCGCACCCGTGTTGATCTGCAAAAAACACCGCTTGGGAAAACAAAGCATCCTCGAACGCAGCACATACCCAATACAATTCTATCTTGCGCAAGCGCGGGCACAATCCGGGACGGAGGCATCGCATGCTCGTACTCACGCGTAAAGAAGACGAGAGCATCATGATCGGAGACGACATCGTTGTGAAAGTCCTCGATCTGAAAGAACACCAGGTGAAAATAGGGATCGTGGCGCCGAAATCCGTTGCAGTTCACCGGCAGGAAATATACGAGGCCATACAAGCGGAAAACGCGCAAGCCGCGGCGCCTGTGCAGGTCGAAGATATTTCACGTTTCTTTATTTCGTAATGTGCAGACTCAAGACGCGGCAAAGGGGACGATGACATGGATGTCGTTGTAGACGGTAAGAAGGATTTTGCGTTGGCCACTGCCCCGGCGGATGTGATGGACGCGCTGGCGTCCGTCAGTGAATGGCTACAAAAACAGGATCGCTCTATTGTTTCTGTTTCGTTGGACGGCGAATCGATTGATTCATCGCGGTTGGTAGAAGCGCTCGGAGGCAAACCAATAGACGCCGTCCAGTGTCTTGATATTCAATCTCAGCAAACCTCACAGCTCGTCAAAGACGCGCTCGCGGAAATGGAATCGGTATTGCCGGAATTGCCCACCGTCTGCCGTGAGCTTGCGCGGGTATTTCAGGGCGCAGAGCCGCAGTCGGGATATGAGCCCTTCCAGCAACTCGCGGGGATTTGGTCGCACGTTAAGGGCAGGCAGGCAATGATCGCGCACGCGCTGGGTGTCGAAATCGACGCGATGCCCTACAATGGCCGGCCACTTGCCGCGGCGCACAAAGAGTTGAACACGATTCTTTCCGAAGCAGCCGGAGCATTGGAATCGGGCGACCTGATTCTGCTCGGCGATTTGCTGGAATACGAACTCGCGCCGCGCGCGGAACATGAAGCGGGCATCGCGTCGCTCTTGCGGGAAAAAGCAGGCTTGAAATAAGCCGGACGGTTCTGACGAAGCAATGACCAGTCCGCACGTTCTCACATTCAACTTTCACGAACCCTACCTCTGTCTGATGGCGAAGGCAGGCCTTCGCATCACCGTCGGTTTGTACGAAAAACCGCCCTACGCGCGGGCCTGGCAAACCAAATTCCGGCCGATTCCTCCCAATATTGCATTTGCCGAAGAAACAATCTGGCGGCAGGATCTGCGAGCCAGCAAATACGATGTCGTGATCGCTCACAATGAAATGAACGCCGCCAACATTATCGATGCACAAGTGCCCTGCATCTTGGTCTGCCACAACAGGCGCACCTTCCTCGAAACTACCGTGTCGGGCGATCAAGAACAGGGAAAACTGGCATACGAAAAATTGCTGGCGCGGTTGCGGGAAAAGTTTTCGTTCGTTTTCATTTCCGAATCGAAACGGCGTGACTACGGTTTGGATGGCGCCGTTATCCCTCCCGGAATCGACGCCGATGCATATGGCGGGTACACGGGCGACACAAAGGAAGTCTTGCGCGTAGGCAATGCGATGCGAACACGCGACCTTATGTTTGACGTTGATTTTCAGGAAAAGGTTTGCGCCGATTTTCCCAATCGTATCGTCGGCGAGGATGGCGCGATGCCCAATGCGCGCCCGTCACGCGACTTTGAAGACTTGCTCGGGTGTTACCGGAGTTTGCGATGTCTGCTGCACGTGACCCGCGAAGCCTTCGAGGACGGATACAACCTCGCCATGCTCGAAGCGATGGCCTGTGGAATGCCGGTGGTTTCATTGGCGAACGCCACCTCGCCTATTACCGATGGCACTGACGGATTCACATCACGTGATCCGGACGTGCTCCGCACGCGGATTCGGTCGCTATTGGAAGACCGCGACCTCGCGCGAACCATCGGCGCTCGTGGCCGCGAAACTGTTGCGTCGCATTTTCCAATGGATGCGTTCGTCGAAAAGTGGCGCACAACAATCGAGCAGGCCATTGAACGCCACAACGGCCGGCCCACGCATCGAAAACAGGACCTCGAAGTCATACCGCGCCTGAATGTCGTGCTGGAATATTGTTCCTCGCCATTCAGCACAGCCCGCTATTTCGAGCGCGCGCTACGCGAGGACCAGAACGTACTGACCACTGGCGCGCGCGTGCCTGATGCGTTGGTCCGGGATTGGGGATTCGACGGGCCTCCGCCTGTTCAGCATGTCCACGATTTTCCTCGCGAAATCGATGGGCCAGTATCCGACGTCTTCGCCTCGCTCCCAACCGGATTCGATCCGTCGCTGTATCTGTGGGTCGATTCCGGTGTAGACGATATTCCGCCGGACCTCGAATTAGTATCGATTCCGCGGGTCGCCTATGTCATTGATACGCACTGCGCCTTTGATCAGCGCCTCGCCATGACCCGCCGGTTTAACTTCACGTTTCTGGCGCAGAAATCCCGGCTTGACGACTTCGTCCGCGCTGGCGTACCGAACGTCGCATGGATGCCGCTGGGCTGTTCACCGGGCCTCCACAACGTTGGCCCCATGGATCGCATCTATGACGTTGCTTTC
Source organism: Candidatus Hydrogenedentota bacterium (assembly GCA_034408725.1). Classification (GTDB taxonomy): domain Bacteria; phylum Hydrogenedentota; class Hydrogenedentia; order Hydrogenedentales; family SLHB01; genus JABWCD01. Next base: position 33,002 of record JAWXCN010000182.1, on the reverse strand, counting down.
GTGGGAAGCATTCCAAATGATCCAAACGACCGCCGAAAACGATTGCTGGATGCTGTGCGCGAACGATTCCCAAACGTCGTGTTCGGCAAGTACTGGCCGGAAGAAATGGCCCGCATATATGCACAAGCCAAAATCGTCGTGAATATCAGCGCTGCGCGCGATATCAATATGCGGGTATTCGAAGCTATGGCGTCTGGCGCGTTGCTGATCACGGATGAGGCCGATGGATTGGAAGACCTGTTCGTCGATAGCAAGCATTTGGTGGTCTACCGGAATGACACGGATTTGCTCTGCCGAATCGAACAGTATCTGGCTGATAATGCCGCCCGCGAACGCATTGCCACCGCGGGAAAATCCCTCGTGTTGCGCGAACACACGTATCGGGAACGCGCGCGTAGAATAACGCTGATGGTTATGGAATCGATCGGCGCGCTCGGGGGATTGATCGGCGAATCACGCTTCAATCGCGGTGGATACTACCGGTCGCCGCGGCCCGAGTTGCAGGCCCACGTCCCGTTGCGGGCGCAACGTATTCTGGATTGCGGGTGTGGCGGCGGCGAATTCGGGCTAGCCCTCAAGCACCGTGGCGCGCGCGAGGTATGCGGCATCGAAGTCGTTGAACGCGCATTTACCATTGCAAAGCAACACCTCGATCATGCGATTTACGGCAGCATCGAAAATATGGAACTGCCGTGGGACGACGCATATTTCGATTGCGTCGTATTCGGAGACGTGCTCGAACATCTCATCGAACCCGCGGCAGCATTGAAAAAAGTTGCGCGCGTGCTGTCGCGAGATGGCGTAATCGTCATGAGCATTCCAAATATCCGGTTTTGGCAGACCGTTATGATGCACGCCAACGGACGGTGGCAGTACGAAGATGCCGGAATCATGGATCGAACCCATCTACGTTTTTTCTGTGCGCCAGACATGGCGCAACTCGTCCACGACGCTGGACTGGAAGTTCTAAAACTTCAGCCGCTGTCGATGTGGCCGCCGAAGGAATTACCGCGTGATGTACGGGGTTGCTTGCGCCTCGGAAAGTTGACCCTCGGGCCGCTGGATGACGCCGAATACCAGGACTTGTTGGTCTACCAGTACCTCGTCGTCGCGGCGAAGCCGGGGATGGACAGGCTAGCCGACGCGCGTCATGCATTGGATAATCAGGATTTTCAGTCGGCATATCAGTTTGCCGTTGAAGCGCGCGACGTCAATTTGCGCGATCAGAAGCGGATCATGGCAAAAGCAATGGCGCGGATGGGAGAGTTGGACAAGGCCGCTGCCCTTTATGCCGAGGCGCTTTCATTCGCGCCCGACGATGTGGACGTTGTGGCGGAACTGGGCCTCGTTCTGGTTGCAGCCGGGAAAAATGTCGAAGCCGAACAACATCTGCAGAGAACGCTCGCAACAGACCCGGAACATGATCGCGCGTTGGGCGGGTTGGGTTTGATCGCCCTGTCGGACGGTGAATGGGATTTGGCCATGAAGTGGTTCATCCGCGCCCTTGATGCGCGACTGGATAATGCCGCTGTCGTCCTGCGGCTTCTTGATTGCGCGGAAAGGACTGCGGCGTTCGAGCCAACGCTCACCGTGGTGCAACGCTACGTCGATTCATACCCCGGCAACACCGATGCTGGATATCGATTCGCGGAACTGTTGCACGCAGCCAACCGCCCGCTGGAAGCCGTTGAGCGCCTCGAAACCCTGCTAATGTTACAGCCTGAACATGCACAAGCGAATGCGTTGCTCGCGCGAATACGGGAAGCATCGCCGTGAAATCTGTGCGTGCGTGGGCGCCGGACCTCGCCACGGAGCCGTTGCGCGAAGGCATTGAAACGGAGCGCGCTCAAAGCGGAGAAACTACCGCGCGCGTGCAGGGCGTTTACCTTCACAGCCGGTACAGGCCTCGCGAAGAGGCCGCGCGGCTTATCGATGACGCCGGCCTATCATCCATAGTACGCGCCGTCTTGGTCGTCGGTATCGGGTGCGGGTATCACGTTGCGGAGTTGATTGCGCGTGGCTACCGGGTAACGATTTTTGAACCTGATCGCTGCGTCGCGAAAATTGCTATCGAGTCTGCACTCGCTGACAGCGATGTAATGCTGGCGATTGGAGACCCGGACCAGTTGATTGCTGATTCAGATTTTCTGAAGCTCACCCGTGCAGATTTGCAGATTCTGGTCCATCCGCCGACTGAACGATTGCATCCCGAAGTTGTCGCGGCAGTGCGCCGACATGTGGCTAGTATCCAGATCGTCAGTAAATCGCTTAGTGTCGCCGTCGTCGGACCCATGTACGGCGGATCGCTGCCAATTGCTTCGTACCTCGCCCGCGCGTTTGAACATCTGGGCCATCGCACACTGTTCGTGGATACCAGCGATGCATGGGATTTGTACCAGCGCGTGACTGGCACTGTGCGCTCGAAGAACGCATCGGGACAACTTGGATCGTTACTCGCGAACGTGCTCGAACAATGGGCCTACGCGCAAGTCGCCGAGTTTGCGCCCAATATCTGCATCGTGATGGCACAGGCGCCGGTAGGACCATCGTTCCCCGCTCGACTCTGCAAAGAAAATATAGTCTCAGCCTTCTGGTTCGTGGAAAACTGGCGGCACATGCCGTATTGGCGGCAGGTTTGCCGCGAATACGATTGTTTCTTTCACCTTCAACCCGGTGAGTTCGAGTTGAAACTGGAAGAAGCCGGGTGCCGGCGCCATACCCTTGTGCAAACCGGTTGTGATCCGGACGTGCACAAACCGGTCGAACTTTCGCATGCTGATCAAAATGAGTTCGGATGCGAAGTCGCCTTTGCCGGCGCCGGATACAACAATCGCAGCCAGTTTCTTCTGGGCCTCACCGACTATCACCTCAGAATCTGGGGGACGGAATGGAACGCGCGCGAATTGCAACCATTTCTCTCCCATCCTGAAGAGCGTTTCACACCCGAAACATTCGCGAAGATCGTCGCGGGCGCGTCCATCAATTTGAATTTACACTCCAGTGCAACGCATTCCGGCGTAGACCCGCGCTGCGATGCCGTCAACCCCCGCGTGTTTGAGATCGCCGCCTGCGGAGGCTTCCAGATTTGCGATCCCTGTAACGGACTCAGCAACTTCTTTGATTTTGAATCGGAGCTGCCTGTATACCGCGACCTTAAACAGTGCCGAACACTCATCGATCATTTTCTGAAAGCGCCGGACGAGCGCCGCGTGTTGGCCGATAATGCGCGCAACCGTGCGCTGCGCGAACACACATACACCCATCGCGCCCAGCAAATGCTCGACAACCTCACGTCTTTGTTCGCCGGACAAATGTTGGCGAAAGGCGTCCGCGTCCAACGCACCGTTTCGGAAATGGCGGAGCGGGCGGGAAAAGAATCTCCACTGGGACGTTATCTCTCAACCCTTCCGCCCAATACGCTATTTTCCCAAACCGCGTTGAATAATTTCATTCCGGTCATGGGCACGCCCCTCTCGCATCCCGAGGGGGTCTTTGCCTACCTGCGAGAACTCCGGACGTCAGCCGAACAATTGTTGGCGCTGTTTGATGGCGCGTAAACGGATTCTCGTTGCGCAGATGACGCGCATGGGCGACGTGCTTCAAACGTCGCCGTTGATCCGCGCGCTCAAGCAGCGCGAACCAGAGTCTCATATAACCGTAATGGTCCGGCGCATGGGCAAGTCCATCGCGGAATGCAATCCGGACATCAATGACATACTGGTCCATGAAGAAGACGAAGTTTTTCGTGACCTCCAAAGTGACGACCCCGACCGGCTATTGAAAGTCTACGGCCAGACCGACGCCTATATCGCGCAATTGCGAGAAGGACGCTATGACATTGCGTACAATTGTACACACAGCCTTTGTTCCGCGATGCTGCTCAAGCTGGCGGGCATACCGGAAGTCATTGGCGCGCACCTCAGCGAGGACTGGCGCTATGTGTGGCGGGGGCGTGGCCCGAATTATTTCATCACCAGCGTGTTGCACCGGGAAGCGAATGATCTAAATCTTTGCGACTCGTTTCGCCATTTCATGCAATCCCCTCCTGTTACAAACGGATTGGTGTTGGAAGTTAATGCCGTAGCACATGCTGAGGCCATGTCGATCCTGGCCGCAAACGGTATCGGCGATGACGGCTTCGTCGTATGTTTCCAACTGGGCGCCAGCGATCGCGACAAGCGCTGGCCGGAAGCACAGTTTGCGGCGCTGGCAAAGGTACTGGTCGCCCGAAACAACGCCCGCATTGTATTGCTGGGCGTCAGCGAAGAGGCCGCATTGGGCGTCGAGTTCGAACGCCACGCGCCCGGCGTCGCGGCGCATCTGTTTGGTAAAACGACGATCCCCCAGTTGGCCGCAATACTGAAGCGCGCTCGAGTTCTCGTCACCAACGACACAGGAACCATGCACATCGCCGCCGCGGTGCAATGTCCCATTGTTTTGGTTTCTGTTGGCTACGTTCATTTTCGCGAAACAGGTCCCTACGGCGCCGGCCATTATGCAGTCGAGTTGGCACGCGAAGACGTAGGCCGCTCGGACCTACGCGGACGCGATGCAGGTGCAGAACACCTCATTACCGATAGCCATGTCGCAAGTGCGGTTGAGTTTGTCGTCAGCAAGGACGATGTGCCTGTCGCGATGGTCCCTCTCGAAGGCGTGGAAGTGTTCCGGTCGGAATTCGCGCCGGATGGCTGTCTACAGTGGTATCCAGTCGCACGGCGCAATGCCACCCATTCGGACATCGTGCGAATGGCGTATCGTCCAATGTGGCTCGAAGATTTCCGTGGAAAATCGACCAATGAGATTGAACGCGACTGTCTGGAGAATCTTGCAAACCACTACGCAGCACCCGCGGATAGCGCCTGCTGGTCCACGCTAAATGACGCATTGTCGGGCCTGGCGAATATTGGCGACAGAGGTGAAACAATTACGCGGGAACTTATTGACACGCTCAGACGGCCCGGAGAAATGCGGCAGGCAAAGCATCTGGTGAGTATGCTCATGGCGTTGGATGAAGAGCTCCGCGTCTATGCCGAGATTCATTCGTCGTGCAAACCCCTCGTCGCCACCGCGCGATTCGACCGCGAAAACCTTGAAGGCTCGGACCCGGCGTTGCTCGCCGCACGCACCCTCGACATCTACAAGAGCCTTTGCACCCGCGCGCGGAGTGTTGCGGAAAAACTCGACCTTCTGCATGACGTTTTAACACGATAACACCTTCAACAAGTAGCTGCCGATTTCAGGGGACTGTCACCGGCAACGGGTTTATGTTGCCGGTGGCTGTCCCCGTGCACGCATGCTCACTCAAAACTCCAGCGGCACGCCTTCCTTCTGAATCGAGACATTGGTCTGGCCCGTGGATTCCAACGCGGACTTCAATGCGCCCATCGCTTCCGGTTCGCCATGCACCAACAACACGTGTTCCGCGCAAGTCTTGAAACGTTGTCCAAATGCAATCAGTTCCGCACGCCCGGCATGCGCGCTGAATCCATTGAGCACCTTAACTTCAGCATTCAACGGACGCATGACCCCAAAGATTTTGATCTCTTTCTCCCGCTCGACGATTCGCCTTCCCAGTGTATTCTTCGCCTGGAACCCCACTATCAGAATCGTATTGCGTTCGTCGTGACAGTTGTTGCGCAAATGATGCAGTATGCGCCCGCTTTCGCACATCCCCGACGCTGAAATGATGATGGCCGGCTCCCGGAGATCATTCAATTTCATCGAATCTTCCACGCGGCGGATATACTTTATGTTCTGAAGTACAAACGGATCGCCTTCCTGCGACATGAACCAGCGAATCTCGTCATCAAAACTTTCGGAATGCAGCCGGAATACTTCGGTGATGTTTACCGTCATCGGGCTATCGACAAATACCGGAAGTTTGGGAAGGTCTCCATTGGTTTCCAATCGCCGTAGTGCATACACGATTTCTTGTGCCCGCTCCAAAGCAAAGCTCGGAATAATTATTTTCCCGCCGCGCCCCGCGGTGTCCTTCACAATTTGCGCAAGCTTCTGATCCATTGACTCGATCGGATCGTGTTCCCGGTTCCCGTAGGTGCTCTCCATCATCACGACATCGGCATCCTCCGGGTCCCAGGGGTCGCGAAGAATCGGCATGTTCTTCCGGCCCAGGTCGCCGCCTTCAAGAAACCGTTTGCTGACGCCATTCTCCCGGCACTCTACCATGACCATCGCGGACCCCAATACGTGGCCCGCTTCGCGAAAAGTAATGCGGATTCCAGGAACGATTTCCAGCGGCATGTTGTACGGCAGCGAGACAATCTTCGACATGGTGTCGTAAACATCGTGGTCGTCATAGAGCGGCGCGACGAAGGCCCGTTGCTTGCGGGAAAGATACTCCGCGTCGCGCGCCTGAATATGCGCGCTGTCCAACAACATGATCGCGCAAAGGTCCCGCGTGGCGGGGGTGCAAAAGATGGGTCCCTCGTAACCGTGCTTTGGGAGCATTGGCAGCAGGCCAATATGATCGATATGCGCGTGTGTGACAACGACGGCATCGAGCGACTTGGGATCAAACTGAAGTTCGCGGTTGCGATGCTCCGATTCCTTTCGCGCGCCCTGAAACATGCCGCAGTCAAACAAAACGCGTTTGCCATTTGCTTCAAGAAGGTGCTTGCTGCCAGTGACGGTTTCGGCCGCACCATAAGACGTAATTCGCATGAAAGCTCCTGATTTATTCTGTCGCCGTCTTTTGCAATAGTTCCGCGGCGTGCCGGATGCTCACATCCGTGAGCGATCCATCAAGCAGCCGGGCGATTTCATGAATGCGCGGTTCTCCGTCAACCTTGCGCAAGCGTGTCGAAGTCCGCCCTTTCACCGTTGATTTTTCTACCGTAAAATGGTTTCTAGCCGCCGCCGCGATTTGCGGCAGATGCGTGATGCAAATCGTTTGATGCGTCCGCGCAAGTTCCTGCATCCGCGCCGCAATCTTGTTGGCGACCACTCCTCCCACGCCTGCGTCAATTTCGTCAAACACCAACGTTGGGATCTTGTCCGCGGACGCGAGCACCGTTTTGATGGCCAGCATGATGCGTGAAACTTCACCACCGGAAGCGACTTGGCGCAATGGTTTCGGTCGTTCCCCAAGATTCGCGGACAACAAAAACTCAATCCGATCAATGCCGTTGCGCTGAAGCGCTATCAACTCGAACCGCGACTCGAAAGCCGCGCCTTTCATTCCAAGGTCTTGAAGCGCGGCCGTCACTTTCTTGTCCAGCCGAAGCGCCGCGGCTTTCCGCTTCGCGGACAACGTGCCAGCCGCGGACTCCGCGGCCCGAAGCAACGCGCCGCGCTTCTCCGTCAGTTCAATTAGCAGATCGGCCCGATGCTCGAATGATGAAATTTCGTTCTGCGACTTTTCCCGATACGCAAGGATGGCGTCCACCGAATCACCAAACTTTCGTTTGAGATCGGAAAGTTGAGACAATCTGCGATTCAACGAATCTAGTTCATTCGGGTCATATTCCGCGGCTTGTGTGTAGGCCCGTATCTCCTCCGACACAGATGCAACGCCTGCACGCAATGCCAACAGGTTTTCGCTTAACGAACGGAACTGCGGATCAATCGCTTCCAACTGGGCAGTGGCATGCAGCGCTGCGTCCATTTGATCAATCGCCGTGTCGCTATCGCCTTCGTAAAGCGCACAGTACGCCGTGGTGGCGAGCGTGTAAACTTGCTCCGAATTGGTAATAAGATTGCGCCGCCCGCGAACGTCTTCTTCCTCTCCCGGCTGAAGGTTTGCTGCATTGATTTCGGCGACTTCGAATTTCAAAAACTCAACACGGCGCGCGCGTTCGCGGTCGTCGGATTCGAGTGTGGCGATTTGCTTTTCAACCTCGCGCAACTCTCCCACGAGCTCAGCAGTACGAGCAGTCTCTTTTTCCACTGATGCAAAACCATCTATTAGATCAAGCTGCCTCTCCGGTAGAAACAATGACTGATGTTCATGCTGTCCGTGAAGATCAACCAGTTCATCCCCAAATTGTGCAAGCTGGTTGAGGGGAAGTAGTGTGCCTCCGGCAAAAGCGCGGCTACGTCCATCGGCCGTAATAAGTCGCGACAGCAGCAACTCGCCGTTATCCAGTTCGACGCCATATTCTTCAAGCAGCGCCTGAAGCCGGCGGCTCGGTTTGACCAAACGAAACACGGCCTCAATCGTCGCGCGTGCCGCGCCGTCCCGGACGGTATCACTGGACGCGCGGGCACCCAGAATCAGGTTCAGCGCGCCCACAATAATTGACTTGCCAGCGCCGGTTTCTCCGGTGAGCACGTTGAACCCCGAATAGAATTCGACTTCGAGGTCTTCTATTAGCGCGTAGTTTTGAATGCGGAGCAGTTCAAGCATGATCAATCGGTGTTCGTCAGTTCGAGCAAAAACTCGCGGTTTCCGGCGGGTCCCAATAGCGGAGATGGTATTACACGGCCCGGCACAAACCCGATGCGGCCCGCGGATTCACGGATAGCCGAAATGACGGCTTGATGTACGTCCGGATCGCGCACGACGCCTTTCTTCCCCACGTTTTCCCGCCCGGCTTCAAACTGCGGCTTAATCAATACGATACCCGGCGCACGCGGCCCGAGCAAAGTCTTGAGTGAAGGCAGCACAAGCTTCAATGAGATGAACGAGCAATCCGCCGTAAAGAAAATTGCCTGTTCCGGCAAGGAATTGGCCTTCAAATGACGGATATTCGTGCGCTCCATCACGATGACGCGCGGATCGGTCCGCAATTTCCACGCGAGTTGCCCATACCCAACATCAACCGCGTACACGCGCGCCGCGCCACGTTGCAACAGGCAATCCGTGAACCCGCCGGTTGACGCGCCAACGTCAATGGCAATAAGCCCCGCAACATCGTATTGGAACGCATCCAACGCGGCCGCGAGTTTTTCCCCGCCCCTGCTTACAAATGCCGCGTCATGGTGAATGACGAGTTCGATTTCCTGGTCTACCATGAGCGCGGGCTTGTCGAGCACTTCACCATTCACCGAAAGGACCTTGCCCGCGCGCACCATTCCCTGTGCCTGCGTCCTGGAAACACTCGCCTGCCGCGCGACGATGGCATCCAAACGGAATTTCATGATATAGCCACAAATATCCGATCAGTCATGCTCAATCAAGACTACCGCATTCGTGCTGATTGCTTCGCCCCGTCCCTCCGGGCCGACATGTTCGTTGGTCTTGGCTTTAACCGATACGCACTCCACTGCAATGCACAGGGTTTCCGCCAGCCGCATGCGAATCGCGCCCAAATGCGGATTCATTAGCGGGTTTTGCGCAATGACATTCGAATCCACGTTCACAACCCGCCAGCCCGCTTCCCGAAGCAATCCGACAACGTGTTCCAACAACGCGATGCTATCTGCATTCTTGAATTTCACGTCCGTATCGGGAAACAATTGGCCGATATTGCCGAGCGCGGCTGCCCCCAAAAGCGCATCCGTAATCGCGTGCGACAACGCATCCGCGTCAGAATGCCCATCCAATCCCCGTTCAAAAGGAATTGTCACGCCACCTAACACCAGCGGCCGTCCATCGACCAGCCTGTGCAAGTCATATCCAATTCCGACGCGAATCATTCAGTTACTCCATCGAGGACGCAACGTGCGACTTTCATGTCCATCGGCGTAGTGATTTTGAAATTCAATGGCGAACCCATCACCAGTTTCACGCGTCCCCCGTTTAGCCGCACGAGCGTGGCATCGTCCGTCGCCATGCGGCCCGCACGCCTTGCGGCATCGTGCGCAGCGCGAATGACCTCGACGCGAAAAGTCTGCGGCGTTTGACACGCCCACAACAGACTGCGATCCGGGGTATTATCGAGAAACCCGGATTCATCCGCGACCAATACGGTGTCCACCGCTGGTATCGCGACAGTCGCCGCGCCATATTCGCCCGCGGCATCAATGGACCCGCGAATCGCGTCCGCCGGCGCAAATGGCCTCGCCGCATCATGAATAATAACAAGTTCCGTGTCTCGATGAAGCGCAGCCAATCCATTCAATACCGAATCTTGCCGTTCATTGCCCCCGTCAACCAGTTCAAATGCATGGTCAGGAAATGCCGCGGCCAGACACTTCTCATACGCTTCTCTTGCTGACGCGGAAACAGTAATGAGGCAATCACGAATCAGGTCGAGTGACTGAAAGTTGCGAAGCGTGTGGACCAATAGTGGCGTGCCCGCAAGATTGACAAGCGCCTTGGGTTGGCTCGCGCCAAGACGCGTTCCCATGCCTGCCGCGGGAATCAGCAGTTGCGTTCGCATTCAGCGCGGTTATTCCAGAACGGATTGCAGTTTGGTGAAAATCATCCGCCCATTCGACGTTTGAAGAACGCTCGTCACCGTCGCCGCGACGTTGTGCCCGATATGGTCCCGCCCTCCGTCCACGACAATCATCGTGCCGTCGTCGAGATATCCCACGCCCTGCTGCGCTTCCTTCCCCTCGCGCACGATCCGCACATGCATATGCTCGTCCGGCAACACCGCCGTCTTTAGCGCATTGGCCAATTCGTGAAGATTTAGTACCGGCACACCCTCGATCTGCGCGACCTTGAACAGGTTCAAATCGTTGGTTACCACTTTCGCGCCGATCAGTTTCGCAAGCGCGACAAGTTTGCCGTCGACATCGCGCACCTGCTCGACATCGTCTTCGATCACCTCGATCTTCACGTTGCTCTCGGGCGCCTGCAATTGCTTCAGAATATCCAAACCACGGCGCCCCCGCGCGCGGCGCAGCATGTCGGAAGAATCCGCTATCGATTGAAGCTCGCGCAACACAAATCGTGGCACAATGATCGCCCCTTCCAGAAACCCAAACTTGCATACGTCCGCGATTCGCCCATCAATAATTACGCTCGTGTCCAGAAGCTTCGGGTTCCGGCCCTCCCAAGGCTTCCGGCTCACCGCCTTCACCAGCGACTCCCAGTTCGACGCGCGGGTCAAACCAAGATTGACTCCGATGAACCCAAACACCAGCACCAGCGAAAATTGCAGGAATAGCTGCATGGTCTGGTCTTCCGTTTCCCAGAGCTGCAAGATGTACCACGCCAGAAACCACCCCGTCGCCATTGCAAGCACCACGGACACCAGCGCGGGAAAGAAGCGCTCGAACGCCTCCTGCGTGATAAAGCGAAGCCCGACAATTACCCCCGCGGCCAACAGCGCCCCAATAACGCCGCCACCAACCACCAGAAACGGAACGACTCGCGCGGGGATAAGCCGCTCGTCGATTCGCCGCATCCGCTCCTGCGGACTCAACTTCGCCGAATTCGGATCGCCTACCGCCTTTGCAATGTCCTCCGCCGTCAACGCCTGCGGAAGGACACGATCATTCCATTGCGTAACGATGTAGTTTGTCCAAAGCCCTCCCATGAGAATGCACGAAAGAAAAAACAAGGTGCGGATGATACGTGTGGACATTTGGGCCTCCCAGCCATGCTCGAGAATGAAGTTGGACACGGATAATGAATACGACGGATACAATAAATATAAAAATGCACTGAATGAGCATGTACGACCAGATCACCTTTTGTTCCAGACACTCACATTTGCGTTTTTGATTTCCGGCGAATGTTAGTCTGCACCCACGGCCTCGTACAACGCAAGGCTTATACGCCATACCCAGGAGGTGTCACGAACCCTCCGGCAATTTCAGCGAGATGACCCGCTAGGGCGATGGGCGTGGCGTCCTCCATATAAGGACCCATAATCTGAACGCCGACCGGTAAACCGTTCGCCGCCAACCCCACTGGCGCAACCGTCGCCGGGCAACCGGTCATCGTCGCGAACGATATCCAGAACAATAAATCCGTATACGCCCGCGCCCCCTCCGGGGTAGTAATTGATCGAAATTCCAGCGGCTCGGTCTGCACGTGTTCAAATGCCGCCGTAAACGCAGTCGGCAGTAAAAACGCGTCGTGCGTCTTGAAGTAGGACAGCCATGCCGCGCGATGCAGCATCTGGTCGCGACTCGCCATTGCAAACCCGTTGTGCCGATCCGTGAACGCGCGCGCCCGCATCGTCAGCAAATCCACGTTGCTCCCCTTCGCCAATTCCCTTATTTTCGCCGCTTCTTCGTCTGACAACGCCTCCGCATACGATGCGAGCAGCAGGTAGGCGTACGTGCCATACTGCGCTTGCACATCAATCCCCTCCGGCCATCCTTCGTCGACCTTCGCCCCGGCTTTGCGCAACGCTGCCACCGCTTCGTCCAGTTTCGCCTTTACCTCAGGCCGCACAGGGCACAGCGGATCGTCCAGAACATACCCGATGCGGAAATCGCGAATGGACGACCCGCGCGCCTGGGGCAGCCGCCATGTGTACGCGAGCGCGTCTGCCTCATCCGGCCCCGCCATTACCTCGAGCATCGCGCGGAGATCAGCCGCGGAACGCGCAAGCTGCCCGGATACCGATAATTGGTCTGGCGGATAGGGCTGCGCGTCCGGCAGCGATGCAAGTTCTCCGCGCGTCGGCACGATCCCATACGTCGGCTTATGGCCATAGACGCCGCAAAAATGGGATGGATTGCGTATGGACCCGCCAATATCGCTGCCCAGCGCCAAATAACATAAACCCGCGGCCAACGCCGCCGCCCCTCCCCCCGTAGAACCTCCGGGCGATAACTTCGTGTTCCACGGATTGTTCGTTGTTCCAAAAACCTCGTTGAACGTTTGCATGTCAGCGGCAAACAACGGCACGTTTGATTTTCCCAGGCACACCGCGCCGGCCCGGTGCATGCGATCAACCACGACTGCATCACTCTTTGAAACGTAGTCCTTTAATTCAACTGAACCAGCCGTGGTTCTTAAACCCTCGGCTTCAAACGTGTCTTTCACCAGCCATGGCGCCCCGTGAAACGGCCCCCACCATTCACCCCGCGCCAAAGCTTCGTCCGCTGCCTTCGCCATCGTTCGCGCCAGTTCGCCCGACACCGTCACAACGGCGTTAATCCCCGGATTGTGCTTTTCAATCCGCTGCAACATATGCTCGGTGATTTCGAGCGACGAAACCTGACCGGATCGAATAGCGCGCGCAACTTCAAGCGCCGATGCAAACGCCAGCGAATCCGGGGCAAGTGGAGCGTCCGTCCGGTCCGTAACCCCGGCCAACGTCGCGCCAGCAAGTGCCGCCGCGCTAAAGCCCAAAAATTCGCGACGATGCAAACGGTTCATCCCCATCGGACCTTCTCCTCGTTGAAAAACCAGATGATCATAGTGAGGCCGCTTGTATTGCACAAATTCTTGTATTGATAGTTGGTAAAATACGCCAAACGTTCTACACTTGAGCCAGCAACCCGGAGACTTCAGGCCGTGAAAACCAAATCGACGGATACCCCAAAGAACATTGATGAATACATTGCCCGGGTCCCGAGTGACGTGCGGAAACAAATGCAAAAAATCCGCGCGACAATTAAAAAAGCCGCACCCACAGCCGAAGAGGCCATCAGCTACCAAATACCCACTTTCAAATTAAACGGCAAAAATCTGATTCACTTCGCCGCTTTCACAAACCACATCGGACTCTACCCCGCCCCACGCGGTGTGGATGAATTCAAAGAAGAACTCTCCGTCTACGACGGCGGCAAAGGCACCGTCCAATTTCCTTTCGACCAACCGATCCCAGTCGAATTGATCAGCCGGATAGTCAAATTCAGGGTGCGGCAAGCGGCAAAGAAGAAATGAAATGACAGCGCGGTGTTTGGACCGTAAAAAGCATCGCGACACCCCAACGCTTAAAAATAAGCCAGATATGCAACCAGAAACGTCCCGCCTGGATTAAATAGTAAGGTTATTTGCAGGGGATAAAAATGGCAGAGTTAAAAGAACTCCGTCGCCGGACCATAAAAGGATTAGGGTTCGTCATTGCGCTTCTTGTTCCTTGCGCTCATGCAAGCATGGAAGACCCGGCGGCGATACTCTCGAATGTCGGTCTACAAGTCGATTCAGCATCGCTGATGGAATATCTTCAAAGCGGTCTTCCACAAGACATCTCTGCTCCTGTTCGGGACTCGTATTACTGCGAAGCAAGAATGCCGTATTTGCGCTGGGCGCTTTACGCCCACTGTGTGTCTGTCCTAAGCAGTACCAAGTCAACACAAGCTGCTCCACTGCTCGCTTCTTTAATGGTAAATCAACTGCCAAAGCCACTACTCGACGATCTGTACATGAGAATTGCCATGTCGTCTCTACTAGAGTATTCATGGCAGGCATGGGAGGATGTTGCGGCGGAACAACTAATGATCTTGCGCGCGGGGTGCGCATCGGCGCTTATTGAAATGGACCCTTCATTGGCTGCAACTGCAACCATAAAAGTTATCCTTTCCGAGAAGGATGTAGTGCGCCGCGCCATTACCGAAGAGAAAAGCATGTGGCTTTATGTGCATCGATACGCCGGTATATGTACATCCGCCGCGAAGGTGGGCCGATATGAAGGGCTTGACGCGCTATTCGAAATCCTACCGTATCGTCCATCACGAAATGATGGTAACATTCCCGCCATCTTGCGCTACAATACCGCGGTTTCAATACCGCTGGAATATACCATGACGGATAATCAGTACGCTGCCGCCGCGCGCCGCTGGAAAGCATGGTGGGCGGAAAATAGCGCGATGTCCCCGCTTCCTCCACGTCCGAAACCGCGTCCGCAATACAAAACTGTTTCAACGTTTGAAAGCGTACACAATTATGTCGAAGCTGCCGCTCAGGAAGTTTCTGGAGGTGATTATTACGCGCCGGTATATCCCGATGCGCGAAAATGGTTGAAAACCAACGCATCCAGCCACGCTAACGAATTGCGCGATATTGCGGACGACAAAGCGGAAGACGACAAAGTCCGACTGACGGCTGCTCAGTATTACATCGAAACCGGCGACCCTGCTGCGCTGAACTGGGCTCGACAACGGATTTTGGTGTCCAAGAAAGCAGGAAAGCGGGAAAACGTCCTCTATCCCGTGCGGCTCATAGGGTTTGTTCCGAAATCGGAGAGCAAGTTCAAATACAGAATTCTCCGCGAATCGTTGGAACGTGATACGTTTGCAGCTTCTCAAGTAGTTTCATCAATGATGAATGATGAATTCATCAAACAAAATCTGCGATACTTTTTCAAGAATTATTCAAGACTCATACAAAAATATCCCCACTTCAGAACAAACATCGTTCATTACATTAAATCAAACCCCATATCTGGAGATGAGTCAATTCTCGCTGATTGTTTGATTAACGGGACTGAACTTGACGCAATCTACGCTGTCGCAGCGCTCCGAACCCGTGGCACTCCGGTAACCCTTCCAAAAGATGCACAATACGCCTACGCAAACTGGAAACAGGATCCAGCTTTTGCCCTGAAAGTGCTCGAATACATGGATGAAGAAACGCGCCTCCGCGAAACTCCGGAGATCGTCCAACGGGTCAGCGCATACGATGCAAAATCCGCCCGAGCCTACGCGATCGCGTACAAATACTTCACAAAAATGCACTACGGCCCTGTTACCCCGGAAGCGACCGCGTGTCTTAAAAAACTGGAAGAATGTGTCGAGGGCTATTGGAAGATTCCCATTGCGACACGATAACATGCAAATCAGCAAAAACCACTCCCGGTCGGCCGCGCGAGATAGAATGCCAAATAGGTGCCCGTCCCATATAGTGCCCTTTTTTGTTGGCTTTCGAGTTACTTGAAGAAGAAGGAATGTTCGTCGAGTAAGCCACCTTGATAGCCAATCGCGTTGTATTCCGTGCTTTCCCCCGCTACGATGACCGCTATCTTTCACATCAGTCATCGAGGAGAAACTTTCCATGTCATTATCCGAACTTTCCCGGCGTTCGTTTATTGCTGGTGCTGCGGCCCTGGGCGCGGGGGCGTTGTTGCCGGAGGGCGCGCGGGCGGCGTCGCCGGTGGAGCGCGTGCACGGACCTTACATGAAACTCAGTCTTGCGGCGTATTCATTCCACCGGATGCTGCCGAATCGCGCGCCGGCGGAGGAGTATGCGAAGGCGGACATGAATCTCGAAGATTTCGTGCGGTACTGCGCGGAACTGAATCTGGACGGGTGCGAGCCCACCTCCTACTATTTTCCAGCGGAGGTTACGCCGGAATACCTGCTCCAGTTAAAGCAGCTCACGTTCCGGCTGGGTCTGGACATTTCCGGCACGGCCATCGGCAACAACTTTTGCGTGCCCGAAGGCCCGATACGCGAGGAAGAACTTCGCATGACCCGCGAGTGGATCGACCACGCCGCGCTCTTGGGCGCTCCTGTTATCCGCATCTTTGCGGGTGAAGTTCCCGAAGGCGACACCGAAGACGCCGCGCTCGAGCGTTGCATCAGCGCGATCAATGAATCTCTGGACTATGCCGCGCAAAAGGGTGTCGTGCTCGCGCTCGAAAACCACGGCGGCATTACCGCCACCGGCGAACACATGCTGCGTATCATCAAAGGTGTGAAAGAATCACCGTGGTTCGGCGTGAATTTCGACGGTGGAAACTTCCACACGCCCGACCCTTACGCAGACATGGCCCAGATCGCACCCTACACCGTCAACGCGCAGATCAAAGTCTCCGTCCAACCCAATGGAAAAAAAGAACCAGCCGACTTCGCCCGCGTCGCGCGCATCCTGCAAGACGCGGGTTACCGAGGCTACCTCGTGCTCGAATACGAAGACGACGAAAACCCCAAAGAAGCCATCCCGCGCCATATCGATACTCTGCGCAAAATTATAGGCAGATAAATCTGGAGCTAGCATCGGTGCGTTGCGCCAGAGACGATTGACTACAGTGCTCGGTTGGCCGAAACACAGTAAATTGATCGCTGGCCCTATCTTTACCCCGTCGACCTCACACGGCCTGCTTCAGCAAGGTGCTGCCCTTATGCGTCTCGCCGGCTGTAGTTTCGATTTCGATCCATAGTTTCGCGTCGGCAGGAACTGGGTTTGGAACTTCGACATGGCCGTGGTTGTAGTCGTTCTCGATTTCGGTCTTGACTACCATGACGCCGGTGGCATCCTCGGGGCCTACCCATATCCGCACGGCCTTTACGTCACCTCCACTGGTCCGAATGTTAAAGTGGCCATCTACGATCTCCTCTTCAAACATGGGCTGGACGTCGTAAGGGCCAATCTTCACGGGCGCAAAGTTGCGCATCGGCGGAACGTTTGCGAGTTTACCCTGGGAAGCGGGAGCAGGCGGCGTGGACGCGGCGGGTGCGGCTGGCTGCTGATCGCCACATCCGGCAAGAACGGTAGTGATCACGATGAGGGTTGCAAGTGTCCGGTGCATGTTCGACTCCTTGGTCAGGTTTGCTCCGGCTCGGACACCATGTCCGTGCCGGTCTTAAACTGTAGTGGCTTATTCCGGAAAAGGAGATAGTACCCAGCCGGAATAACGATAAGATTGAGAAAAGTCGACGTGACCAAACCACCAAGAACCACGATCGCTAACGGGGCGAGCAGTTCACTGCCCGGTTCTCCCTTGGCGAGCGCAATGGGAAAAAGTCCAAGTATCGCGGTGAGAGCTGTCATGAGAATCGGGATGAGCCGCTCCATGCTGCCCTGCACGATGGCCTGCTCGAAGTCCTTGCCTTCATTTCGCATGAGGTGGGCATAGTGATTGACGAGCAGAATCCCGTTGCGAACGGCAATACCGAAAAGCGTGACAAAACCAACCATGCTCGCGATGGAAATGACCGGGGCCTGATACGCGCCGAGGCCGAACAGGGCGATGAAGTTCGTAAAAATATTATCGCTTTCGGTTAGGAAAATCGCGACAATCCCGCCGATGAGCGCGAGCGGCAAGTTCAGCATTACGAGTACGGCGGCGCGGGTGGAGCCGAACGCGCTGGAGAGAAGCACGAGGATAACCACCGAGACGAAGGCGCCCATCAGGTAGATGGCGCGGCTTGCGGATTGTTGCGCCTCAAACTGTCCGCCGTACGTGACGCTGTAGCCATATTTCTGAACGATTGGAGTTACCACATCCTCGACACGCGCGACAAGGTCGCCGGTATTAAATCCATCCGCAACATTCAACGAGACCACGGCCTTCCGCCGTCCATTTTCCCGTTGAATGCCGAGCGCCATGTTCTCCGGTCCTATGTCAGCGATTTCCTCGAGGCGCACCTGCGCCCCCTCCTGTCCGATCAGCAGAAATTGCCGCACGTCTTCGATGTTTCCGCGGCTGTCCGGATGCAAGCGCACAATAATCTCATAGCGGCGGACGCCTTCATTGACGGACGCGACCGTGACTCCGTTAAATGCCGTTTCCACTTGCGCCGCCGCGCCCGCGGGCGTGAGGCCCCAACGTCTGAGATCCTCGTGACGATAGCGGATGGGGAGCGATTCGACTACCGCTTCCCGGTTGGCGAGTATGTCTCGCGCCCCGGGCACGTCTTGCAATGCGGATTCGATCTCCTTCGCAATTTGTCGGAGCGTATCAAGATCATTTCCGAACACGTTGATGGCGATCGCAGCCTGGGTTCCGGACAGCACATGAGAAAGCTGGTGTCCGATGGGCGAGCCCACCTCGGTCCTGATGGAAGGCGCGTCTTTCAGCACCGCGTCGATCTCGCGCCGGATTTTTCCCTTGGTGTGCCCCGGATGAACCGTGACAACGATTTCGCTTCGGTTCACGCCGTGTGCATGCTCGTCCCGCTCGGCCCGGCCCGTGCGGCGCACGACGGCGTTTACACCCTCTATTTCCGACATTCGCCGCTCAACACCTTTTACCATCCGATCACTCTCTTCAAGCGACGTTCCCGGCGGGGCATCGGTAAATACGGTGAACGTGCCCTCGTTAAATTCGGGCAGGAAGTCGCTGCCATAGGTCGAAGCGAGCAGGAGCGTGGCAACAGTGGCCATCGCGGTGAAGGCCAATACCGCGACGTTAAAGCGAAGGGCTAACCTAAGAAGAGGTTCGTAGGCGCGCTTGAGCCAGCGAACGAGCGCTCCTTCCTGTTCCGCGTGTTTCATGTCCGTGCTCAACAGTAGCTTACATAGAGCCGGCACGACCGTGAGCGCAACGAGGAGCGAGGCAAGAATTGACACGATGTATGCCAGCCCCATGGGCTGGAAAAAACGGCCCTCCATGCCTTGCAAAAAGAGCAACGGGACAAACACCGCAACGATTATTATTGTAGCGAATACCACCGAAGATCGAATTTCATTGCTGGCCTCGAAAACAACGCGGACCTTCGGCCTGCGAAGTTCTTCTGGTAGACGCGCATTCTCCGCCAGCCTTCGATACACGTTTTCCACATCAATGATGGCGTCGTCCACAAGCTCGCCGATTGCAATCGCCAGGCCCCCAAGGGTCATTACGTTGATGGTCATTCCGATCCAATCGAGGAAGAGCATCGCGACGGCAATAGACAACGGAATTGCGGTGAGCGTAATCAGGGTAGTGCGGACATTGAGCAAGAAAAGCACCAGCACGACCGCCACGAAGAGCGCGGCGTCCCGCAGGACATGGAGCAGGTTCGTGATTGACAGGGTAATGAATTCGGACTGTCGCATCACATGCCGATCGAGTTCGACGCCCTGGGGCAATGCCGCTTGGAGATCGTCGAGTACCCTATCAATATTCTTCGTGATTTCCAGCGTGTTGGTGAAGGGGGCCTTCTTTACTCCGACAACGACCGCGGGATTGCCTTTTGACCCACCCGTACCGCGAGGCGGAGCCGGCGCCAGTATTACGTCCGCCACCTGACCGATGGTAACAGGACTTCCATCGTCATATTTCAGAACAGTGTCCTTGATGTCCTGCTCCGAACGGACACGAGCGGCCTGACGTAGTGGAATTTCGATGCCTTGCACGTTGGCGAGATATCCGGCGCTCGCGGTGCTGTGGGCTTGGGCGGCTGCCCTTGTCACATCTTCCACGGATAGGTCATAGAGGCGCAATGCGTCCGGCCGGATATTTACCTGGTATTCAGGTAATTCCCCGCCAATGGCGACCACTTGCGCCACTCCTGCGACGCCGAGAAGGCGCTGGCGCAGATCAAATTCTCCGAAAGCGCGCAACTCCAACGGCGACCAAACGCCTTCCGGCGATGACAACGACATGAGCATTATCTCGCCGGTGATGCCCGTGATCGGCGCTATCTCCGCATGCACCTGTTCCGGCAATTGCTCAAGGACGATGGCCATACCTTCGCTCACAACCTGCCGCGCGCGGTAGATATCAGTACCCCAATCGAATTCCGCCCAGACAAGACTCAGCCCCATCGCGCTGCTGCTTCGCACGCGCCGCACACCGGGCAAGCCGTTGACGGCGCTTTCGATTGGAAAGGTGACGTACTGTTCGACTTCATCCGCGGCGAAGCCACCAGCCTCCGTCAACACGACCACGGTTGGCGCGTTGAGCTCGGGAAACACGTCTACCGGCATGCGCATCATTGAAAACACCGACAGACCGACGACCATCGCCGCCAGTATCAGAACGAGGGCCGAATTATCGAGGGAAAACGCTATTAGTTTCTTCAACATGCGTGTTTCTCTCAGTGGTTCTTATGCAACCCGCCGTCGGCGTGATAGTGGTATCCGGGCGGAGCCTGTTGTCCCGAACTTGTCAGTTTCAATGCATAGACGCCGTCGAGGACGACTTCGTCGCCTTCCTTCACGCCACTCTTGAGCGCAATCCATCGTCCATCGCTTGCGCCGAGGTCTGCCAGCACGCGAAGAGCACGATCCGGATCCTTTGGGTCTCGCCGGTAGAAAACATGTTCAAGTCCATCCTGAATAACCGCCGACGCGGGAATGGCCCATTGTTTGGGGGCCTCATCGGTCAGAGTGACTTCCAGAAACCCGCCAACGCCAGCCTTGGCCCAAGGTGCAATTGTGTCTGGAGTGACGTAGAGCGACAGTGTCCGGTCACGCTCATTCGCGGTAAGTCCAAGCGCCAACCCGCCGGACAAGGCGCTCTGCATATCCACGCTGCTGCCCTGCGGTGGCACGATGCTGGCCAACTGCCCCTCGCGGTAAAGCGTGATATCGGACTGTGGAGCCTCGGCACGAAAGCGGATTTTTTCGGGGCGAAGTATCGTCAATGCCAATTTTCCTTCTTCCAGCCACCCGCCGTCGTTCGCTGCCAGCGTTTCTACAATGCCCGTGTATTGAGCGCGGACAGCAAGCACGGAAATTGAACGCCACACTGCATCCACTCCGTTTCGTTCACGTAGCTCCTCGATGGAAAAACCCGTTACCGATGAAAGCGCGTTAAGCCGGGACGAGTAGTGTTCATGGGCCTCGCGCAGCCCCGCTTCCAGTGCGCGTGTTTCCGCGTCGAGCCGGGGCAGGCTGTTCCGCAATATGGAAACTGTCGATTCCAGTTCCGCGTTGCGGACATTTACCGAGGAAAGGTTCTGAAGGCGTTCTTCTTGCCTCTCCATTGAAGATTGAGCTTCCTTCCGGCGAGCGAGTGCCACTTCCAACCCGGCTTGCGCCATGGTAATATCACCTTCAGCCTCCACCGCTTCGTGCTGAACTTGACGCCATTGCGGCGAATCAATCGTGAAAATCACTTCACCGGCCTTGACCGTCTGGAATTGTTCAACCTGAAGGTCGATCCGGCCACCGAGAACTGCGCGATATTCCTGGCGCGCTGTCGGAAGTAACTCGAATTGACCTGGCACGCGCCTGGTCTCGGCCACGACACGCTGCTGTACCTGTGCAAAGGTAATGCCGAGGTTATCGCGAACTGCGGGCGGAATCGGTATCCCGCCCTTTGGTGGAGGCATCTGCGCGGACGCTGCATCCACCCGCGCAACTTGCGATTGATCAGATTGCGGCGGCGCACAACCCGTCGCGAGACTGGACATATGAACGGCCACTGCCAGGAACAGCCGCCGCCGATTGATTTGTATGATCAATGCTCGACCTCCACGCTCGCCGAAATGGCCGTTGCGTCTGACGCGACCACGGCGGCAAGCCGCGATACCGCGAGCGCTTCCGCCAATGCGGCGTTCAATAGTTCTTTTTGGGTTTCCAGCATTTGAGTAAGCGTTTCATAAAGGAGGAGAATATCGACCTCGCCGACGTTCATCAGGGCCAGCACTTCGCTCATTTGTTGGTCAATAACTGGCACTACCGATTCCATAAGACGCGTGCGTTGCGCGCGGCTCCCCGCCAGAGCGGCCCGCGCTTGCGCAACTTCGGCAATCAATCGCTGATACTCCATCTCGAACTTCGCGCGGGCAATATCGCGCGCGCCGGCCGCTTCTGCGATACCCTGTCTGTTCGCATTCCAGACAGGCAAGGGGAACCCGAATCCCAGCACGAAGGAAGATTCGTCTTTCTCTTCGGTGTAAGTGGGTGAAAATGTCAAGTCGGGATATTGTTTTCGGAGTTCCACTTTGAGCCGATCCTCAACGCTCTGGTACTCCGCGCGAACACGTTTAATGGTGGGGTGCTCGTCCAACGCGAGAATGTCAACTTCTGGCGGGTACACGATGCTCAACTGGGGAACAAGCTCGACGGCGGCATCCGGAAGCAGTCCAAGCGTCTGCAAGAGGGATACACGCCGCTCCGCCTCGTTGGCTCGCTCACGGTCGCGTTCGGCTTCCTTGCGCATTTGTTCGATCATAAAGAGCCGCGCGTTGGACGATGGTAGCTCGCCCACCTTCGCGAGCGACTCAGCCGTCTGGGCAAAGCGGCCAAGGAGTGCGAGATATTCATCCAGTAACTTGATGCGTTCTTGAGAAGCGCTCCAATGCGCCCAGCCATTGCGCGCTTCCTCCAACACGAATAGCTCAGCTTCGGCGACGCGCAGGATATGCGTATAATATTCGGACTGGTGAAGTTTTTTCTCGACGCGCAGCCGGCCGGAAACCGGGACGGTAATGCTCAAGGAGCCGATACTAATCCACGAGCGCGCGATTTTACGCACATCCCAGGTATAGGTCTTTTCCCCCTCGCCCTGTCCTACGGTTACCGATTCAGTCGTATTCTCTGTCACTTCCTTCCGGCCACCCGAGACGTTCAGTTCCGGATCCACCCATCGCCCCGAGGTTTGTGCAATAGCACTTGCCTGCTCCATCTCGATCCGGGCGATTCGCAGGTCCGGGTTGTACCAAAGCGCTACCGCCAGACCTTCGTTCAAGTTAAGCCCATCGCTCGTATCAAAAGTTGGAACGGATTCCGCCGACGCTATTGCGAGGGCATCCGCGTAGGCACGGACCGGCGCCACATCCACCGGGCGTTCCTTGAGAGACAATTTGATTTCAGGCAGGTTCAGGGGCCGAGGCGGTAGATGTTGACAGCCCGCAAAAATGAGCAACAGGCTCGGAGCAATGATCCCCGCTGGGCAGATATACCGCATGTGGTTCCTCTCGTCAAGCGAATAGGCGCGGGTTCACCACGGCAAGAAGCGCGGGAACGCTGACACCCAGGAATTAAGCTAGCAACAACTCGCGAAGTGCTAACAAAATGGGGGTCCGCGGAGGGAAGGGAAACTGAGGCATGGCGCCGATATCGGCGGGGGGACCCTGACTTCAATCGGTTGAAATGGCTTCGTAAAAACCAGCCGATCCAGAACGGGAATCAGGGTCGGCAGTATGTTATGAATACTGCCAGATCGGTCTCGATAAAGACTGTGATCCGTAACGCTGTGAGCATGGACATCATTTTGATCCGGGAAGTCGTGTTCTGAAACGCCGGAACTATCAGGCCGACCCGGCTTTTCCGTGTCATGATCGTCGTGGTGATGAGTCAGACCATCTTCATGGTCATGTTCATGCGTCAGACTGCCGGTCCCGGTTTCGTGGGGCATAACACGATGGTGATCGATTGCCACATGAACCGGAAGTACCGCCGCGTGGGTTACAGCAAGTAGGATCGTCAACGTAATTTGTATAACGTGATTCACAATCATAGGCTATGGCATTGTAACGTGCAATGTCAACGGAGAGCAAGGTCGTAAGCGCGATGCATATCCGTCCGGTTTCGTCGATGCCGCAAACATTGAGCGACGCATCGGGTGCAATACGGCCTTCAATGCTCGTTTTAGTCGTATTCATAGTCGAATCACGGGCATGCGGGAGGGCGCGCGTCCCCGCGCGCTGGTCCAACCCAACGGGAAAAAAAGAACCAGCCGACTTCGCCCGCGTCGCACGCATCCTGCAAGACGCGGGTTACCGAGGCTACCTTGTGCTCGAATACGAAGACGACGAAAACCCCAAAGAAGCCATCCCGCGCCATATCGATACTCTGCGCAAGATTATTGGGAGATAGCTGCCTTCGACTGCGTTCTCTATTCCCTATTTAGTCAAATATAATCCATTGACAGCTCGGAGTATAAATGCGACTCCAACGCACCAGAGTTGGTGCATGAACAATTGGGTGACTGGTTTCTGTATTGCTGTGTTTGGGGTTTTGCGTAAAATGGACCGAAGAGGGTGTAGTATTCCCATTCGCCGGGGCTCACGACGGCTTTCCTTGGCATGAACTTTTCGTTAACGATCAAGCTATATATCAGTATGACGTTTGCGAAAATGAGGGTACTGTTCTGAATTTAGCAGCACCAATGGATGTAAACGTCGATATACAGTTTCCGCTATCACAATAGCGGAGAACAGGAAATCAACCAATGCTTTCCTTCAAACCAAAGTCTGGTGCTTGTGCTTTTGTAGTGATGTCTTCCATGATCTTTTTTGGCATGAGCGACGCACCTATGCCGCAGGGGAGTGCATCGGCCAGTTCCGCGCAGCAGACAGACATCTTTGAACAAATACGACAAAAACTTGTAGGCAAGACTTCATTCTTTCCCAAGCTCAAAGATATGACTCGAGACGTCCCGGAATTAGTAAAGCACATTACAAGTTGGCTGGATTCATCCCCTGAATTTAAAGATCCCAAAGTTCGCAATAAGGCCTACGACCTTCTGAGACATGAAAAGGTGGCATCCGATCCTGCTGCCGCAGCCGCATTGCTGAAGGGGTTGAATGAATCGTCAGAAATGACCCGAGTCACCTGCGCATGGGGGTTGAAATACGCTCCTGCCGGAATGCGCTATGAAGTACGTGCGGCTATCCGCAAGGCGCTAGCGGAACAAACATTTTCGGATTCCGCGAGAAATATGATTAACCGGGAGTTCGGTTTGGACGAAGAAACAATGCCATTTGTTCCCACGTCACCGATAGATAGAGAACTATGGGCAGTCATATCTTTACCCAGACTTGACCGGTCCGATATTGCAGATATTGCCACAGAATTTGGCACGGAGGAGCTTGTTGCTAAGATCAAGGATTGGCTTGATCGTTCCCCGCCTGTTCTCAATCCGCAAACAAGATTGAACGCATACGCGGCATTGACAGTTCCACCCCTTACCGATAGCCTCGACTGCATATCGCTGCTAGGATCAGGGATTCAACGTGAGGAACCCGAAGTGCAGATTACATGCGCGCGTGGACTTCTTGGCGTGGCCAAAAAACATCCCGATCTTATACTGAGTACATTTGCCAATTACTTGGAAAATGGGGTGCCGAATCTTGAAGCAGATTTGCTTTTATTCGAGAAAATATATACTGCAGCGCTACCTCTCACTCCTCGTGTCGCCAAAGCTGCCGCAAATCGAATATCCCAGTTTCCTGCAGATCTAAACCACTCTTCATACTGTGCCGCGCTTATACTAGCCGAATTGGAAATGCCAGATGTAGTTGCTACCTTCAAAAATATCAACGACGTGAATGTTTTAAAGGGCATTGCATATGGGATAAATCGCTGGCCCTCTCGACCTTCCCCTGACAACACTCCATCTCAAGCTGATTTGAATCTGTTACGGGAGTTCATTTTCACGCTTATGTTAAACGAAGACCCGAATATTCGAGAATGCGGATTAACTGCCATATGGGGCGCCATGGGGGGCGACCCTTACGCGCGCACACCTGAACAAGCGACAATAAATAAGCTGATCGTTGATACAGTGAGTCAAGCCGAAGTATTAACCAATACTCCGGCAGGCGTAAAAATGATTCGAATACTCAAAGCGTCGTTTGACGAAAATTACTTTCTAAAATCAAAATCGGCAATTCGGTCTGAGCTACCAGATATATTCAATCGTAATAAGTAATATTGAAACCGGTTCTTACTTTTTCTCACAGGGAATTGATGGGACAAACTACGATTTAGCGCAAATATGGGACAGTCACCTATTTATTGACTTTCGATTACTTCCAACATCGCTGAAGCCTCCAGCGGCGGCTCGCTCACGTACCGTGTCATCACAATGGAACAAGACGGCGAAGGCAGCATACTCGTGACCCCTCCCGGCACAAGCGTGGCAATGCCAGGCAACTGGACCATCGTCAACGGCTCGAACGTCCAATTGCACTGCACGAACCAGGCGAATCAACACAAAGACGCATTCTCGCACGAAAAAAGCAAGGCCATCCTCCTGGAAGGCCGCGGTACCCACTTCCAACCGGAAATAGTAGATGCGTTCGTGCAAAACGAAAAGGACTTCATCGGAATCCAACAACGCAATCACGTGGCGGCCGCTCCAGGCCTTTTCAATAACCGCGCGATCGCGACGCCCTAAAAAATCAGCGTTTCAAAATTCCGCCGCGGCCCTGGCTGAGGAAGATGCCTTGCAGGTTCATCTTCAATTCATCCGGGTTGTCCGAGTTCCATTCGGCTTCGTCCTGCGACACCAATCCCCGCTTGACGAGATCCACCAGGCTCATGTTAAAGGTCTGCATCCCGTCTTCCTTGCCGCCGGCGATGGCGTTGGGAATTACCTTGAGATTGTTTTCCTTGATGAGCGATGCGATGGCGGGCGTGTTGAACATGATCTCGATCGCGGGCACGCGGCCTTCGCCGTCCTTGGATTGAAGCAGGCGCTGCGCGATACATCCACGCAACTGCAACGACAATTGCGACCGTACCTGCCCGTGCTGGCTTGACGGGAACAAATCGATAATCCGGTCAACCGTGAGCATCGCGTTCGTCGTGTGCAGGGTCGAGAACACAAGGTGGCCCGTTTCGGCCGCGGAAATTGCCGCCTGGAATGTATCGGCATCGCGCATTTCTCCGATGAGAATCACGTCGGGATCTTCGCGCATCGCCGCCCGCAGGGCCGTGTGAAAGTTATTCGTATCGATTCCAACTTCACGCTGGCTGATAATACTTTTCTTGTTTTGATGCAAAAATTCTATGGGGTCTTCCAGCGTCACAATATGTGACCGCCGTTCCTGATTAATCTTGTCGATAATCGAAGCCAGCGTGGTGGATTTGCCACTACCCGTCGTCCCCGTCACCAGCACCAATCCGCGGGGAATGCGGCAAACATACTCCATCGCCGGCGGAAGGTTGAGCTGGCCAAAGTCCAGAATCTTGCCGCGCACGTGGCGCATCACAATGCCAACCGAGCCGCGCTGCATCATCACGTTCACACGAAAACGGCCCAGCCCCGGCATGCTGAACGCAAGGTCTGCATCCCCGGTGTCCAGAAACCGTTGCTTCTTTTCGGGGGACAATAATATGTCGAGAAAACCGAGCGTGTCGTCCGGCGTCAGGTTTTCCACGTCCCGGATAAAGCGAATGGAACCGTCCACACGCACTGCCGGTGGACTTCCGACCGTGAGATGCGCGTCCGAGGCGCCGTTCTTCACCGCATAGGCAAGAATCTTATCGAGAGTTAGCATCGTTGTTTAGCCCCACACTTTTGCACCAAGAGAGGAATGCGGGAAGTTTACCACAGACATATCGCGCTAACAATGCTCGACCGTGGATCGAGCGCCCGGCGGGTTCCATTATGAGAGAGTTTCGCAGTTTTCGACGGTCTTCGTGGCGGAAGTCTCACTCGTGGTTCATCGCGCTATCCAAGAACTCGCGCAACGCATCCACATAGCGTTGCCTCTCGATCAAATAGGCGGTGTTATGACCACCACGCAACGCTAAAAACTGCGTCGGCCCGGCTGTGGCGTCAAACAACAATTCGGCGTGCTCGATTGGGTTCGCATCGTCCTCTTCGCCATGCACAAACAGGGTCGGGGCCGAAAAGTCCTTGACCTTTGCCGCGTTATCGAACTTGTGCCAAAGCAAGTATCGCAATGGATTGTTTGGAAACTCTTCCTCCGCGGACTTGGCAATCGAGTAGAACGAACTTTCAAGCACCACCGCCGCGGGCCGTACAGTTGCCGAGAGTTCGCATGCTGGCCCCGTCCCCAGTGATCGCCCAACGAGAACAATCCGATCAGGAGTGTATCCCTGCGATTCCGTCAGATACTTCCACGCCGCGCGAATATCCGCATAGCATCGGTACTCCGATGGCTGGCCCGTGCTCAAGCCATACCCGCCATAGTCGTAGACAAACAGATCGAATCCAAGTGACCGGTACACGGCTATGTCCTCAAGGCAGTCTGCGATGCTGCCTCCGTTGCCGTGCGAATACAGGGCCACCCCTCGAGAGTTTTCTCCCCGGATGTACCAGGCATGCGTTTCGCGCCATCGCACATCCAACCAGACGTCCTCGAACGTCCAACCGTGGTCCTCGGGCGTCGGAGTCGCCGCGTGTCCCGGATTAAAAACAAGCTGGGCCTGATAGCCGTAAATGAGTGGTTGCGCCGCCGCGATTAAAAACGCAACGGCGGCCAGTGCTGGAAAGAATCGTCGCGCCATCTTCAGGGAACACAACGGCCTCGAACCGGTTCCGCTCGTTTCGGGCTTCACAAGGCATCTAGAAATGCGCGCACTCCGTCGCGAAATTCATCTTCGCTTTCGTAAATGCATTCATTGTGGTCCCCGTGAAGTTCGAGGAATGTTTTCGGTTCGGGCGCGAGATCAAACAAGCCGCGACCATGATGGAACGGGACAATCGTGTCTTCAGGGCTGTGAATCAAAAGCAGCGGCGCATTCAACCGCCCTATCTTGGAATCGCTGTCGAAGCGGTGTTTCAGGAGCCATCGCACGGGTAGAAATGGAAAAATTTCTTGTGCGCGCCTGGTGACGGATAGAAACGTGCTCTGCAAAATTGTTGCGCGCGGTTTCACTTCCGCCGCGAGATCACAAGCCACTCCTCCGCCCAAAGACTCCCCGTACAATACGATGGAGTCGGGAGATAGCCCGCGCGTTATCGTGAGGTACTTCCACGCAGCGCGAATATCCTCGTAGCAACGCTGTTCCGACGGCTTTCCGGTGCTTTTTCCATAGCCCCCATAGTCGTACGCAAACAAAGCGTATCCAAGATCGCGAAACATCGCGTAATGTTCAAGTCTATCCGCAATGTTTCCGCCGTTTCCGTGTGAGAAGAGAATGACGCCCGCCGCATTTTCCCGCGGAATGAACCAGCCATGAGTATTTTCCGCGCCAACACGGAGTTGGACTTCGTCATACTGCCACTGATAGGGCCCGTCTGAGGGTACGCGCCATACATCCCGGCTGGCTGGAAAGAGCATCGCCTCTTGGAAGGCATATAACACCGTCAATCCTCCTCCCGCGAGCAGCAGCGCGAGGAACCCGGCGCGAGCAACGATTGGCCGTGCCCTCGTCCAAAACGTATTCTGCATCTCGTTACGCACGCGATGAAGTATACGGCACGGCCCCGGCATTGACTATTCAGGCGGCGGGTTCTCCATACCGGGCGGCGCGGTCACGGTGATGGTTGTGCCGTCTTCATTGCGTACGGTTGCGATGCCTTCAGCGGTATCGATCAATGCGTAACAAATTACGCCGTCTTTCTCCTCAATCTGGAAATCGTAGCGGCCTTGGCCAAGACCATCATTGCCGGAAGCAACGTTTGACAGCGTAATTTCCGGGCCAATCAGCGCTCCGGCCACAAGGGTCATCACGGCCCCTAGAAGCAATCCGCCGATAAACTGTCTCACGATTCACCCTCCCTGCGTTGTTCCAATCCCTCGATTAGGAATGAGCAAACCTTGTGCCGTAAACCTGCGCCCGCCATAACCTACTGTGAAGCTGCTGCTTAAGGGCACGACTCGGTCGTTTTACGGTACCTCCCTTTGCGACAATTCAACCAACACTCGGTCAAGTTTCGTATTTTTTGGCTGTTTCTCAAGCGCGCGTCGCAATCCCTACATATGAAAGAAATGACCTGCGGCTCCATTTGGTAAATGCATTCATTTTGCTACAGTATTGAAACGGCATCTGGGGCTATGGCATGGAAGTCGCCCTAAACACACGTGGCATGGTAAGAAATGAATCTCGTTATTGTTGACCCGCCACATACCACCGGTGGAACTACGGGCCTTTTGCTCGCCCGGACGAAATGGAGCAACAGGCCATGAGTACCCTGTGGCACTTCCACACCTTGCTTGCTGCATGCATATGCGCCACGCACATCGCGCACGCCCAACCAATACATGTAGGCGCGGGGATATATGAGAACCAGCCCATGGTCTTTCTCGATCAGGACGGCAAGGCCGCGGGGTTGCAAGTCGACGTCCTCGACGATATTGCCCAGCAGGAAAACTGGGAGATCGAGTACGTGTTCGGAACCTGGCAGGAATGCCTGGAACGGCTGGACCGGGGTGAAATCGACCTGCTGCTCGATATCGGCTATTCCGAAGAGCGCGCGGAAAAGATGGATTTTTCATCGGAAGCCATCATCTCGACCTGGGCACAAATCTACACACAGCCCGGTTCCGACATGCGGTTTATACCGGATTTGGAGGGAAAGACCATCGCGGTGATGCGCAACGACGTACACGCGCTACCGTTGCAAAGGTTGCTCGGCGATTTCGGAATTACCGCAAACTACGTTGAATTCGACGACTACAAGGACTCGATGCAGGCCGTCGAACACCGCCGTGTGGATGCGGGACTGTTCAGCCGCATCGCCGGACTGCGATTGGAAAGCACCTACGGTGTGCGGCGCAGCCCCATCGTGCTCGATCCGATCCAGGTGCGAATAGCGTTTCCCAAAGGGAAGAACGCGGAGATCCGAGACGCCATTGACGGCAATCTGCGTAAACAAAAGCGCGACCCGGATTCCGCCTATAATCGCGCCGTAGACCGTTGGCTGGGGCGTGTCATGCCCGAAGAGATGCCGTGGTGGATTCCGTGGGCATTGGGACTCGGCCTTCTGGGCGTCGTCTCCGCAATATCGGCGAGTGCGTTAATGCGCCGGGAGGTCGCGCGCAAGACCGCGGAACTGCGCAGTAAAAATGAAGAACTCGAACAGGAAGTCGGATCGCGCGCGCGCGTGGAAAATATATTGCAAAGCGGCCGGGACCGGATGGCCACGCAAAGCCGGCTCCTGATGACGCTTGCCCGCAGTGACGCCATCGGAAAAGGCGATCTGGAAAATGCGCTACGACAGATTACGTCCGCGGCGGTTCAGACGCTCGAGGTCGAGCGCGCGAGTGTTTGGCTTCTCGAAGAAGGAAATTCGCGGATTCGTTGCATCTGTCTCTATAACGCGGCAACGGGTGACTTCGCCGATGGCGCTTTCCTCACGCGCGCGGATTACCCTTCCTACTTCAAAGCGCTCGCGGAAAACCGGATCATCGCAGCGTCCGACGCCCACAAGGACCCGCGCACCTCCGAATTCTCAGAATCGTATCTCACCGCATTGAATATTAACTCCATGCTGGACGCCCCAATTCGCATGGGACAGCGCCTCGGCGGCATCTTGTGCAATGAGCACGTCGGCCCGGCGCGCGAATGGCATCCCGACGAAGAGTATTTCGCGGCGTCATTGGCGGATTTCGTTGCGCTGGCGCTCGAGGCCCACGAGCGGAACGCGGCAGAAGTGCGCCTTCGTGAGAGTGAAGAACGCAACCGGCTGGTCCTTGAAAAGGCACTTGATGCGGTGATCATCACTGATGAAATGGCGAATGTCATCGGGTGGAACGAAAGCGCGGAGGAAACGTTCGGATATACGCGCGGCGAAGCCATTGGCCAACCGGTGATAAAGTTGATCGTTCCGCGCGCGCTGTACGCCGAAGTCGCGCAGGAATTTTTGGAGTTCCGCCGAACCCAAAGCGGCACAACCCGCAAGGAAGTGCTTGCGAAAAAGAAGAACGGCGACGAATTCTACGCCGAATTCTCTGTGTCTGTCGCCAATCAGGGCAGTCAAAGCATTTTCACCGCATTCGTGCGCGATCTCACGGAGCAAAAACGCGCACACCAAATGAAAGAACGGCTGACCCAGATTCAAACCGAAATGGAACTCGCGCGTTCCATCCAAAGATCGTTTCTTCCACAACACTTCCCGGCGTTTCCCGAACGCTCCGAATTTGAAATCTACGCCGAAATGGTCCCCGCCACCGACGTCGGCGGCGACTTCTTCGACTTCTACCTCTTGGATGACGACCGCCTGGCATTCGCAATCGGCGACGTTTCGGGAAAAGGCGTACCGGGCGCACTGGTGATGGCGATGACGCTGACCATTCTCAAAGCGTCGGCCCGTTCAGCGGCGTCGGTCGCGGACTGCCTCACCCAGTTGAACCGTCAGTTGAGCGAGGAAAATGAAACGGCCTTTTTCGTCACAATGGTCTACGGCGTGTTGCATATCTCGTCCGGAAAAATCGTCTACAGCATCGCGGGGCATCCCCCACCGTTCCTCGTATCCTTGGAAGGCAGCGTCAGGGAAATGGAAGCCTACGGCGGATTAATCCTTGGCATCGACGGGGATGCCGCGTACAAGGAAGGCGAACTCTATCTTACCCACGGCGATTGTTTCGTGATATATACCGACGGCGTAACGGAGGCGATGGACGCCGATCACAACCTCTACGACGAGTCACGTTTGATCAACGTTTTGGGCCGCGTGAACAGCCACAACGCCCAACTCACCACCAAGCTCATTCTCGACGACGTGAATGCTTTTTCGGGCAGGGCGCCTCGGCACGATGACATAACACTGCTTGCGTTGAAATGGAACGCGTAATCGAGCGCCGGACTACTTTCGGCCGCAAACGACGATTGCTGGCGGAACATTCCGCCATACGATGCGGGACATGCTTACGTGGCTGAACCGCGCTTTCAGCTTATTGCGGAACTTTACGCTCGAAGGAAGTGGCAGGCTAGACACATATACATACGT
>JAWXCN010000181.1:0-15045 GCA_034408725.1 Candidatus Hydrogenedentota bacterium | reverse complement strand
TTCATTTTCGGATTACCGGACAGAAATGCTCGAAGGTCCCGGCTGGGCGCCATACGTCGATTATTGTGAAGTCGCACGTTCGCGAAATGACTATATCTCCGTGTTCCAGGATTGGGTGCAGTTTCGCGCAGCGCCCTACGCCGGAAAAGCCGCGGAAGTGATCAACCACGTCACGGGCCTCGAATCCGGCCGTGAGCGGATGGAGCGAAGCCTTGAAAAGATTTTTGGCCCGATTGGCACACCCGAAGTTGCGGCAAGCCTCGCCGCGCACTACCACCTCGCTTCTCGCCGTTGGGATGATGATGAATCCCTGGATTACTTTCGCCGCATCGCAGAGCTGTGTGAGGTGAACGGCGTATCATTGGTATGGGTGCGGCTTCCGGTGACGCGACTCTATCACGAAGCCGCCTCGGAATTGCTGCCGATGCCCGAGTGGGAGGCGCTGGTCCAGCGAATGCTCGATGCGCATCCTGAAATTACCCTCATAAACTATCATGAAGCGCTGTTTGGGCAGAGCAACATGTTCAAGGACTCCGATCACCTGAGCGCGGAAGGCAGGGCCTGGGCTACCACACAACTCGCCGCGGACCTGCGCGCCCGCGCAATTCTTCCCCCCGTCGTATCGATATCGATGCCGGGAGCATCGAAATGAATTTTGGCCGTGGACCGAAAACTGACTTTTTGTCGTGTTCAGTTCAATGCCCGTCACGCTACTTCGTTCACACATTGGCGAAAAGCGCGTGGTTGGCGCGTAAACAGGTGGGTGCTTCATGACATTGCGGCTCATCAGCGCGCTGGGGTTAATCGTAATGATCGCCATCGCGTGGGGCCTCTCGGAGAACCGGCGGGCCATATCCTGGCGGCTGGTTGCATGGGGCTTGGTCCTGCAGTTCGCCATTGCGCTCGCTGTCCTTAAAACGCCTTTGCGCGAAGCGATCTTTCCGCGGGCGCAGGCCGCGGTGAATGTTCTTACTGATGCAACCCTTTCTGGCGCGTCATTCGTTTTTGGAAAGCTGCCAACCGATCCGGGGATCGGCGCTATATTCGCCTTCCAGGTGTTGCCGGTCATTATTTTCGTGTCCGCGCTTTCGGCGGTGCTGCACCATTTGCGAATAATCCAGGCGGTGGTTGGCGTGATTGCATGGCTGATGCGCCGCACCCTGAAGACGTCCGGTGCGGAAACTTTTTGCGCGGCATTACAGATTTTTTTGGGCATCGAGGCGTGTACCGCGGTGCGCGCGTATATTCAGAAGATGACGCGGTCCGAGCTGTGCGTGATCATGACGACCTACATGGGAACCATTGCGGGCAGTGTAATGGTCGTGTACTCGACCTTTGGAGCCGAGGCGGGCCATTTGCTGACGGCTTCATTCATGACCGCGCCCGCGGCGATCCTGCTCGCGAAAATCCTCGTGCCAGAGACCGAAACGCCCGAGACTTCAGGCGACGCCCGCATTCACGTACCTGTCGAATCGCACAATGTCATTGACGCGGCCGCGCAGGGGACCGCGCAAGGATTGAACATGGCCCTGCACGTGGGCGCGATCCTGATTGTCTTCATTGGAATGGTATTCTTACTCGATCTTCTGTTTGTGACCATGACCGGCTACACGTTTGTGGACGCACTTGGCTATGTATTCCGGCCGATGGCCTGGCTCCTTGGCGTTCCAAGTGAAGATGTGACGGAGGTGGCAAAACTGCTGGGCAAGAAGACCGTGCTCAACGAATTTGTGAGTTACCTGGATTTACAGAAATTGATTGAAACCAACGCGATCAGTCAACGTAGCGTTACCATCGCAACGTATGCCCTTTGCAGTTTCGCCAATCCCGGCAGCATCGGCATCACGCTTGCCGGGCTAGACGCGATCGCGCCCGAACGCCGGGCGGATGTGGCCAAGCTCAGCTTGAAAGCGTTTGCAGGCGGCGCTTTGGCAAGTTTAATGACCGCGTGCATAGCAGGAATAATCGTTTATGAATAATTTGGCCATACCCCGCGCGTTGACCATTGCGGGAAGCGATTCCGGCGGCGGCGCGGGCATTCAGGCGGACCTGAAGACTTTCGCGGCGTTGAACGTTTACGGCATGTCGGCGATTACGTCAATCACCGCGCAAAATACGGTCGGCGTCGCGGGCGTACATGACGTGCCTGCTGCGTTTGTCGCGCAGCAGATTGATCTTGTTGTGCAGGACATCGGCCTCGACGCGGCGAAGACCGGCATGCTATCAAACGCGGAAATTGTTCACGCGGTCGCAGATGCCGTGCGCCGTAACAGGATCGAAAAACTCGTTGTCGATCCCGTGATGGTTGCGAAGAGCGGCGATGCGCTGTTGCAGGATTCCGCGCGGGACGCGCTCAATACTGAATTGCTACCACTCGCATACGTCGTCACGCCAAACCTGCCCGAAGCGGAGTCGCTGACCGGCATGCGCATAAGCACGATGGATGATATGCAGCACGCCGCAAAACTGTTGCATGCGAAAGGTCCTCGGTTCGTGGTAATCAAGGGCGGGCATCTGACCGGTCCGGAAGCCATTGATCTCTTGTATGACGGTACGGCGTTTCAGACATTTTCCGCGTCGCGCATTGATACGAAAAACACCCATGGAACGGGCTGTACATTTTCCGCGGCAATAACGGGTTTGCTCGCCAAAGGGTTTAGCGTGGTGGCGTCCGTCGAAGGCGCGAAAGCCTATCTTACGAAAGCGATACGACACGCGCTGCCACTTGGCAAAGGACACGGACCACTGATGCACCATTGGATGTCCCAGGAAGAAATTGAGCGCGAGGCGTAGTTCCACTTACTTCACCCAGCCAACTGTTCAGTTTTTCGTGCTCGTGCTCGTGCTCGTCATCGTAATCGTATATCGCATCTCGTTCGGTCCTAAAAAACGAGAATTCCGAGTGACGATTACGATGACGAGCACGAAAATGTTCTCGAAAGGCATAACGGCGCGAAATACAGTACAATATAGCCACTTTCGTGCATGCGGAGGGTTAGGATAACTGGCTAATCCACCGGTCTTGAAAACCGGCGCCTTCGGGCTTGAGGGTTCGAGTCCCTCACCCTCCGCCATTTTTTCTTTAACTTTTCGCGCTTGTAATCGTTATTGATAACGTGCCTCTGGTTTGTTCGCTTTCGGCGATAGGGGACAGCCACCGGCATCCAAAACGCGATGCCGGTGACAGTCCCCGTCTGAAATTGCGTTTTATCTTTGAAGTCACATAGGGTGTTGGTAGTGCTTGATGTGCAGCCAGGTAGAAACTCATGCTGTCCGCTCGACTTCAATTCGGCCTTATCTCCCGCGTTATTTTGTACGGCGTAATCCCGTGCATTTCGGCGAATGCCGCGGGCACGGACTGGGAATCGGTTTATCGCGAACGTCTCGCGTGGTGGAGTCTTCAGCCCGTTGCCGCGCCGCCGCCACCTTCGGTGAATGAAACATCGTGGCCGCGCAACGAGGTGGATCATTTTATACTTGCGGCGCTTGAGGCAAAGGGACTCCAGCCGGCCGCGGAGGCTGATCCGCGCACCCTTGCGCGGCGATTGAGCTTTGCGCTGACAGGGTTGCCACCGAGCCTGGAAGACGTCGAGCGTTTCGCTTCGAGTACCTCGCCGGACGCTTACGGCGAACTGGTGCAATCGCTGATAGATAGTCCGCATTTCGGCGAGCACTGGGCGCGGCACTGGATGGATGTCGTCCATTATTCCGATACGCATGGTTATGAATGGGATACTCCCGCGAAGAATGCGTGGATGTACCGCGACTATCTTATCCGCGCATTCAATGCGGACGTTTCGTTTAAGCAACTCATTCTGGAACAGATCGCGGGCGACCTCATCGAGCCGCGCGCGGATGCTGCGACGGGATTGAACGAGTCCATTATCGGCCCGATGTCCATGCGGCTCGGTGAACGGCGTCACGGCGACAATGCCGATGCCGAAGGCGTCACGCAAGAAGCGATGGCGAATATCATCGACACCGTAAGCAAAGGCTATCTCGCCACGACCGTAGCCTGCGCACAGTGCCATGATCACAAATTGGATGCGGTGTCGCAACGCGACTACTTCGGCTTGGCCGGTATCT
The DNA here is from genome assembly GCA_034408725.1 of Candidatus Hydrogenedentota bacterium. Taxonomy (GTDB): domain Bacteria; phylum Hydrogenedentota; class Hydrogenedentia; order Hydrogenedentales; family SLHB01; genus JABWCD01. The sequence continues at coordinate 10,959 of JAWXCN010000181.1, read as the reverse complement.
TTATGAGTTCGCGATGGACCGTTCGTTGCGCGGACACGGTTGATCCAAACCTGGCGGTGTTGGAAGAGTTGAAAGGCCTCAAGCAAGGAATCCGGGGTGAAATGACACAGCATTGGCTTGCGGCGGACGATTTCATTGCAGAGAAGATAGCATCAGCGCCGACGAGTACGCCCGATACGAAGGCGGCCCCCCCGGTCCAACCGTTTCCAGAATCGTTGAGCGCGATTTGGCAGCGCATCAATTTCGATGCGAAAGACAGCGGCTCGATTGAAACGGCGTGGACGGCTTTCGCGGCTGAATTCAAGTCGGAGCGCGAAAAGCGCGTCGCGGACAACGCGGCGAACCTGCTCTCAGTCGCTGATTTTACAGGTGAGACAATACCCGCCGGTTGGCAGTTGGATGGCTCCGGCATGAAGCACGGACTGGTGCGCGACGGCGAAATTGTCGTGGCTGACGAGGGTGGCGCGGCAATCGCGCAGGTGTTGCCCGCGGGACGTTGGACGCATGTGTGGTCCTCGCGCCTTGCCGGGGCGTTGCGCAGTCCGCTGTTTGAACAGGACCCGCCGCCGGTGTTATCGGTTGAATATGGCGGGGGACAATTCGCGGCGCAGTCATTGGTCGTCGAGAATGCGCTGCATAGCGAGCGCATGAAATTTCTCGACGCGCCCGCGCAGGCATGGCTCACGCTCACCGCTGGGAATTTCGCGGCATTGGCCGGAGGTTCCGACCCAACGCCGCGCCGTGTTTACCTCGAACTGGTGACGAAATCGCTCAACAATTATTTCCCGCCACGGACCGCATATGGGGGCGTGAAAGACGTAGACGAAAAGGATGGGCGATCGTGGTTCGGGGTTTCACGCGTAGTGCAACATGCGGCGGGCGCCGCTCCCAAGGACGAACTGGGAAGGTTCGGCGCGTTATTCTCGAGCACGGCCCCGCCCACGAGCAAGCAAGAATTGTCTGCGCGGCTTGCAGTTGCCGTGATGTCGGCGGTCGAGCAATGGCGCGATGGCGCGTGTACGCGCGAAGACGTGCGCTTAATCAATGAAGCGCTTGCAGCGAAATGGTTGCCAAACGACGCGCTGGCGAATCCCGCGCTCGCGCTATTGGTCGCGCAGTACCGCGAAACGGAAAAGCGGCTGCAGCCGGACCGTGTGGTGGGTTCGGTGGACGATTGGAATGAAGGCCGCGACGAACGCGTGGGCGTTCGGGGATCGTATACCGAATTCGGCGATGCCGCGCCCCGTGGCACGATTCGCTTTCTGGGCGGGCCCGCGCCCATTGCGCATGAACACGCCAGCGGGCGGCTTGAGTTTGCGCAAAGCATTGCCAGTGACCAAAACCCACTAACCGCGCGCGTTTTTGTCAACCGGGTTTGGGGCCATTTATTTGGCGAAGGGCTTGTTCGCACGGTGGATGATTTTGGCCAGCTTGGGGAAAAGCCGTCGCACCCCGAACTACTGGATTGGCTTGCCCGGCGGTTCATGGACGAAGGGTGGTCGGCGAAAAAACTTGTGACGCACTTGGTCACTTCGACGGCGTGGAGGCAGACCAGTGTTCCAGATGAAGCGGCAAGTGCGGCGGACCCGGAGAACCGTCTGTGGCATCACCTGCCGATGCGGCGTCTGGAAGCTGAATCTATTCGCGACGCGATGCTGGCGGTGTCCGGCCGGCTGGACGCAAGTTTGTCGGGCGAACCGGTGAATCCGTATCGCGTTGCGGAAGACGCGACGAAGCGACTGTATAGCGGGCCCATCGATGGCGATGGGCGCCGCGGTTTGTATCTTAAAATGACCTTGATGGAACCGCCTAGATTTCTAGCCCTGTTCAATCAACCGATTCCCAAGGTCACTACCGGCCGGCGCGACGCCACGAACGTGCCCGATCAGGCGCTTGCGTTGTTAAACGATCCCTTCGTCATCGAGATGGCAAGACACTGGAGCGAGCGCGTGATGCTGGACCGGGCGGCATCGCCCGAACAGCGCGTGGAAGGAATGTTCATTTCCGCTTTCGCGCGGCCTCCTGCGAGTAAGGAGGTGGCGCGCCTTGTGACATTGGCACAACACTGTGCCACGGTTCGCGGCGCGGACACTGCCGCACTGCTATCATGTCAACCAGTCTGGCAGGACGTTGCGCACGCGATCTTCAATTTGAAGGAGTTCATCTACGTCCAGTAATTCACATAGCGGGAACGCATACTCGATGAACCCGCTCTGTCCCGGCTGCGAGCAACCCGCCCTCACGCGGCGCGGTTTCCTTCAGCGCACGAGCATGGGATTTGGCCAGCTCGCATTCGCCGGCCTTGCAAGCAATTGGGCCGCGGCGGAGGCGCGCCGGCCCGTGCCGCATTTCGCGCCGCGCGCGAAACACGTCATCTTCCTGTTCATGGACGGCGGAGTGTCACATGTGGACACGTTTGATCCCAAGCCGGAACTCACAAAATTCCACGGGCAGCCTGTGCAATGGAAAGCCGACAAAGGCTCGCAGGCGATCAGTCCGTCGCGCAAATGGTTGAAGAACCTGTGGGAGTTCAAGCAGCGCGGGGAATCGGGATTGTGGGTAAGCGATCTCTTTCCGCACGTGGCGCAGATCGCGGACGACCTTTGCGTGATTCGGTCCGTCGTTGGCGAAACGCCGTTGCACGGCGCGCAGAACCTGCTGTTGCACACGGGCCGCAGCATCGGCGCGGCGCCAAGCCTCGGGGCGTGGATTTCGTATGGACTCGGCACGGAGAACGAGCAACTGCCCGGTTACGTGCTGTTGAACAATGATTGGGTTCCGAACGGTGGCTTCCAGAATTTCGCCAGCTCCTTCTTACCGGCCACGCACCAGGCCGCGATGGTGCGCGCGCACGGCGAGCCCGTGGACAATATTGTGCCCGCCGATCTGGGCGAAATACAGGCGGCAAAACTGGATTTCCTTCGCGAACAAGATGCCGCAATCGCCGCCGCGCGCGGCGGGTCTGATGCGATCGAATCCGCCATTCGCAATTACGAAACCGCGGCGCACATGCAGTCGCTCGTGCCGGATTTGTGTGATGTCAGCGGAGAAAGCGAGGCGACGCTAAAGCTTTACGGTGTAGACCGCGCCAATGACTATGATCGCTTCTATGCGTTGCAGTGTCTTCGCGCGCGCCGGCTGGTTGAAGCGGGTGTACGGTTCATAGAGATTACGTGTCCGCTCACGCACAGCAACAACGCGCCGTGGGACCAACATGGTGAACTTAAACTGCGTCACGAAGAAAACGCGCGCATCACGGATCAGCCCGTAGCCGCCTTGCTGACGGATTTGAAGGCGCGAGGCCTGCTGGACGACACGCTAGTGTTGTGGGCGGGAGAGATGGGCCGCACCCCGCATTCCGGCGGGGAAGACGGCCGCGATCACCACGTCAGCGGCTACACGATTTGGATGGCGGGCGGCGGCGTGCGCAATGGAATTACGTATGGGACGACTGATGAAATGGGGATGTCCGCGGTAGAGAATCCCGTGGATATTCATGACATTCACGCAACGATTCTTCACCAACTCGGCGTGGACCACGAAAAGCTCACGTATCGATTTGGAGGACGCGACATGCGCCTAACAGACGTACACGGCCGGGTGATAGCAGAAGTGATCGCGTAGGGAGGGCGCGCGTCCTCGCGCGCATTGCCATTTGACCATAATTTAACAGGCGCGCGGGGACGCGCGCCCTCCCGTGAGCAACATGAAACGAGGCATATTTATGACTTACGTTGTCGCACTTTCCCTTGTCGCATTTTCCGCCGCGGGCTACGAATCCGAACTCATATTTCCGCCACAGGACAAACATTGCCACGGCAGCAGCATTGTTGAAGCGCCGAACGGCGATCTCATCGCCTGCTGGTTCTATGGGTCGGGAGAGCGTAGCGCGAACGACGTGAAAGTCCAGGGCGCGCGCTTGCGGAAAGGCGAGAACGAGTGGAGCGACGTGTTCACGATGGCGGACACGCCGGACCACCCGGATTGCAATCCCACGCTGTTCATTGATTCGAAGGACCGTCTTTGGTTGTTCTGGATCGTGGTGCAGGCGAACCGGTGGGAACAATCGTTGCTCAAGTACCGGCGCGCGGAAAAGTATAGAAAGGACGGTGCGCCCGAGTGGTCGTGGCAGGATATTATTCTGCTGAAACCGGGCGAGGAGTTCGTGAAGGCCACGGAAGAAAAGTTTGAAGAACTCAACATGCCGAAGCCGATGTGGGGCGAGTATGCGCTGCAATACACACGGTTGATCATCGAGGCGTCGAAGGACCCGTTGAAACGCCAATTGGGCTGGATGACGCGGGCGAAACCGGTGCAGCTCGAATCGGGCAGGATTCTGGTGCCGTTGTATTCGGATGGATTTAATGCAGGACTGGTTTCAATTAGCGACGACCACGGCGAGACGTGGAGGCCGAGCCTGCCGATGATCGGGTTCGCGCCGATTCAACCCACGATATTTCAGAAGAAAAGCGGACAGCTTGTCGCGTATTGCCGCGATAGTGGCGGGCCGCCACAACGGGTGCTGATGAGCACTTCGGATGACAATGGCGACACGTGGTCGGCGGCGCGCGACACGGACATTCCAAACCCCGGCGCGAGCATTGCCGCGGTAACACTGAAAGACGGACGCTGGGTGCATGTGTTCAACGACGCCGAGGACGCGCGGTACTCGCTCGCAGTTGCATTGTCGGACGATGAAGGCGCGACGTGGAAATCGGTGCGGCATCTCGACGTCATTGAAAGAGGGGAAGGCGGATTCGCGTATCCGACTGCAATCGAAGGAAAGGATGGACGCATCCACGTTACCTATACGCACTCACGTGATGGGAAGAAGTCAATCAAGCACGCGTCGTTTACTCCAGAGTGGGTAGTTGAGGGTGATTAGGAATCAATTCAACAAAGGTGGATGGTAAGGATGAGAATGGGCAGCATTCGAACAATCGTAATCTCCTTTATTGTGATGTCCTGTGTGGTGGCGGACACAGCCACACTTTCCAAAGCGCGCTACCTCGACAAATGCAAAGGCGCGTGGGCCGGCCAGATGATCGGCGTGTGTTATGGCGCGCCGTATGAGTTCCGGTCGAACGGCAAACCTATTACCGAGCCGTTGCGCGCGTGGTCGCCGGAGATGGTGGCGGGCGCGATCGATCAGGATGATTGCTATGTCGAGATGACGTTTTTGAAGGCGATTGAGGACCACGGGCTGAACGTTTCGTATGAACAGGCAGGCAAGGCGTTCGCGAATACGGGCTACCCGCTGTGGCATGCGAACCATCATGGGCGGGAAAATTGCCGGCACGGTATCATGCCTCCGATGTCAGGCCATCCGTTGTACAACCGGCACGCGGATGACATCGACTTCCAGATTGAGGCCGATTTGTTTGGCATATTGTGTCCTGGACTTCCACAGGAATCGAACCATCTATGCGATGTATTCGGCAGGATTATGAACTATGGCGATGGTCTCTATGGCGGGATGTTTGTATCGGGAATGTATGCGGCGGCTTATTTTGAGGACGACGTGCGCGCCGTCATCGATGCCGGGCTAGCGTGCATTCCGAAGGATTCGCAGTATCACAAGTGTATTTCCGATGTCATCGTGTTTCACGATGCCGCGCCGGATGCTTGGCTTGCGGCATGGAAGCAAATCGAAGCCAAATGGCAAGACGACATCGACTGCGCGCCAGGCGACGATTTCAACATCGATGCGAAACTCAATGGCGCGTATATCGTGATGGGACTGCTTTACGGCGATGGCGATTTTGCGAAGACGATGGAAATCGCGACGCGCTGCGGACAGGACGCCGACTGCAATCCGTCGAACGCTGTCGGCGTGCTGGGTTGCATGAAAGGATTTGACGCGCTCGATGCGACATTCACGTCGGGGATAGCCGCAATGGCGGATACGAAATTTTCGCATACTGATTACTCGTTTTCATCGTTGATTCCAGTGTGTCAGGCGGTGTCGGAGCGCATTATTATCCGATCCGGCGGCACGGTCACCGATGACGGATACACGTTCACTCGACAGAAGCCGCTTCCACCGATGACCTTTGAACAATGGCCGGACCAAGTCGAGGCAATGAAAACGCCAATTGCGCAATCGGAGCTTGCGTGGTGGGACCCGAAGTGGCGCGTAATCGCGTGCGGCACGGACATGGCGCCGGGCGTAAGATCCGAGGCGTTGGGCCGGGAAAACGTGCTCGTGTTGCATCCGGTGAGCGAGTCGAGTCCGGCGGTCATTTCGGCGCGCATTGACGTACCCTCGACGGGCAAGCCGGAATTGATAATTGAGACTGCGTCCGATCCGAAGGGCGATTATGTTCTCAAGGTGTTCATCGACGGAGCGCTGTCACTTGAGCGGAAGATTGACACTCAGGGCGAATGGCAAAAAGAACGAATTGATCTGACGCCGCTTGCGGGCCGGTCAATCGATGTGCGGATCGAAAACCATGCCAATGGTTGGTCATTCGAGGCAGGATACTTTGCTTCGGCTGGGGTGGAAGGGAATTGATCCGGGGACTGTCACCCGCGCGCTCGAAACCCGGCCGTACGCACATAGAATTTCCTGCGCGGGTGGCTGTCCCCTAAACCAGGAACGAAAATCGAAGAATCGATTACGAGTACGAGCACGAGGAACTCCGTCGCGTGACAGGTTTCGAGAAGTGAAGGTTAGAGGTCGGCGCCGGCGGGTACACCCGCGCGGGCGCAACGGTCCAGCAAATCCGCTGCCTGTTCCGCACCATTGGCATTGCGCACGGGATGCGAGAATTGCTCCGCGGCTTCGCGGAACTGCTGTTCCTCTATGATGCGCCGCAAATTCTTCGCAAGGTCGTCCGTGCGGAATCCACGCGCGTTCATGCGTAGGCAAAATCCGTTGTTAACACAGATACGCGTGATCGCTTCTTGTTCGTGGTGAGAGGGCAGGGCAATCATCGGGACGCCCGCGCCGAGCGCCTGATACATTGTCCCGTTGCCACCGTGGAAAATCAGCGCGCTGCAATGCTTGAGTATCTGCGAACCGGGTGCATATTCGCACAAGCGGAAATTCGGCGGGGCCATCCGGGCCGTCTCCTCGCGCACCTGCCGCGCGGTCGTCACAATAAACCGGTATGGTAGCCGCGAGAGTTCGTTGTACGTCCGGCGCAAGAAAGTATCGAGAAACCCCGTCGAGCCCATCGTGATATAGACATTGATGCGGCCATCGCCGAGTTCGTCAAACCATTCCGGCAACGGCGAGGGATGCTCCGCGAAGATCGGGCCTACGGTGTGGTAATTCGGGAAAAATTTCGGGTTGTCGTAGAGTCCATGCAGGTCCGGCGAAATCAATGGAATCGACCGAAGCAGGTTCAGCGAGTTTACCGGTTTCTTGCCGAACGTTTTGAATGCGCGCTTGCGCAACCGGGCCAGATGCAACCGGTCATACGCCTGCAACGCAGGATGGAAAATATAGTCCGGCGTGAGGAAATGACTCGCGTACCCGTTCAGAATGCCCGCCGCGGGGATGCCCGCGATATACGCCGCGGTGCTAGCGCTCACCGACGCGTCGCCCACGATGATATTGGGTTTCTCCTGTTCAATGATGCGCACCTGTTTTTCGATGATTTCCTGTAGTGGCACCCATTTGTTCAGGCGCAGCAGGTCCCACCCGCAAATTGCGAAACCATACTTCTCGAAGCGGTCCCAGCCATAAGGCTGATAGGGTTCTTTGGCGTGGATTAGCCTGAATCCCGCGTCCTCGACCAGGGAAAGCTTAGAGCGGGGATGGGACGGGTCTTCGCCGATGAACACGACGTCGTGGCCGCGACTGCGCAGCACCTTGGCGATCTCGACGCACCTGGATGTGTGCGCAAGCACCCAGCCCAAAGGTGCAAACAGGAATTTCATCGGTATCGCGCTCCCTGGCGCGGTTGACGCCAAGTTTCCGGCAATGACGCCTTGCGCCGTGGCTGGAAGATGCTCACATATCATAACGCGATATCGACTCCCATGGAAAAAACGGCAAAGTAGGACGGGGCGCGGTTTGCCCTCCGCCAGCCTTTGGTCCGATTCCCGTGATGATTTGACCTTTCCGTTTCGGGGTAAGTTTCCATGCTCGACAAACAATTGCGGTGGATTGTAGCGATTTGTCACAACTATCGAACGAAATCAGGCCAAAAAGAAGATTTTATGACCACATATAGTAGTGTTTTTAATAATGTCCCGGTGTGTTTTCACAGCCCTTCACATTCATCGGACAACCAATGACATTGAAATAGGCAATTGCCTGACTCCGGGTCTATACCCACTCCCGTTAAGCTAATCTCTGGAGATTTGAACCATGCAGTTCTTTGTTCATGAGGCGCACAGGCGCAAGCGTGATTGGGTCGTCCTGGTCGTCTCAGCGGCTTTCCCGGTGTAGTGCGGTGGACACGCCCTCGCTAACCATGATCGCGCTTCGTGCGGTAAGCGTATACCTGTTACTTTTTCTGGTCATACGGTTCTCCGGCAAAAGGGCGATAGGAAACTTCACCGCCTTTGATTTATTAATTGCGCTGCTCCTTGGGGAGATTGTCGCCGAGATCATTTTTGCCGATGTGACGTTTCTGGAAGGAGGCGCGGCCATCCTGGCGGTCGCCCTGATTCACCAGATCAACGCTTGGGCGACGTATTTCCTGCCTTCGCTGGGCGCGCTGCTGGAAGGGTCGCCGACGGTCCTGATGAAAAATGGCGAGTTTCAGCTGAAGGGTATGCGCAAGGAGCACATGAACAAACGCGACGTGCTCGAAGAGCTGCGCCTAAGTGGCGTGGATGATCCAAACGAAGTTGAACTGTTGATCATGGAAAACAATGGGGAAGTCAGCGTCATCCGGCATGAATGGGCCAGGAATGTACAACGATGTGACCTGCCTATTAGGTCCGCGCGCAAATACAACTAGGATCTCGAGGGCGGCTCCTGATCGTTGAGGCACGCCGCAAGCGCGGCGGCAACGCCTTGGGCGTGGGGATCCGTAAGCATCGAAATATGATTGCCCGGTACGGGCCGGACAATCACCGGCTTCGTGGAGAATTGCTGCCACCCCAACGACTCGTCTCCGAGGAAGCGTCGTAGTGCGCCGCTGCGCCGGATAGTCGTTGTAATATCCCGCACTATCTGCGGGAGAATGCGCAGGCTCATTCGCCAGTTGCCGAGCAACGCTTTCAGGTAATTGTAGATTCCTTCTCGCATAACGCCGTCTGGAACCGCGGTGAACAGATCGCTTGTCTTAAGAAATGCGATGCGGCCTTCATACAGCTTGGGTTGATACTGCATTGTCGCTCCGAGCGTGCGCTTGAAGTTTTCGACCATGCCCCGGATGGCGCCGGCGTCTGCGCTGGGGGCCAGAAAATTGACGCGCTTGAGCGCATCAAGCACGGTCTCAAATTGCTGTTCCATGGGTTGCGATTTCAGCAGCGCGTACGAACATCCCAGTTTCGTATCGAAGAAATGTTCTACCAACAGCACGATGCTTGCAAGCCACACGGAATCGTTGGTCGCGTCTACGATGAGGCGGTACAGTTCTTCCGAGCGGCCTCCCGGAATTGGCGCCATGCTGTCCAGCATGACGATCAGCGCGACCTCATCGCCTTGCGCCCTGAGCTGTTGCGCCATTTCGTACGCGATGCTTCCACCGGACGAATGTCCACCGAGCATGTAGGGGCCATTGGGTTGCGTTTTCTTCATCGCTTCGATGTACGTGATCGCGGCCTCGGGAATGGAGTCGATAACGCGGCCCACGCCATCTACCGTGGGAGCCTGCAATCCGTAGAACGGGCGGTCCAAACCCATGTGGGACACAATTGGCATGTAACAGAAAACCGTGCCGGGCGCCGGGTGAATGCAAAAGAAAGGCGTTTTGTCGCCGAGGGGTTGCAACGGCACCACGATTGGGGCGGGCGCGGATTCTCCGCTGCGCCGGATGAGTCCGGCCTGCGCCTCGATTGTTGATGCTTCAAACAGTGCGGCGGGAGATAGTCGCACGCCAAAGTGCTTATGAATCTGGTCCATTAAATGTACGGCGGAAAGGGAATGACCGCCTGCATCGAAGAAATGATCGGTAACGCCAATCGGACGGGTGTCCAGCACCTGTTCCCATATCAGTTTCAAATCCAGCTCGACGCCGTCCCGCGGCGCGGCAATGTCGCGTTCTTCATGATGGTCGCGGCCCGGTTTGGGAAGCGCCTCATGATCGACCTTGCCGTTCGCATTCAGGGGAAGCTCGTCCAGCAACACATAGGAGGACGGGAGCATATAGTCCGGCAGAAGCAACCGCAGGTAGCCTTTGAGTTCTCCGTCAAAGGTTTGGCCCGCGCGCCGGGGCACAAGATAGGCCACCAATTTCGGATCGCCTAACGTATCCGTGCTCGTCGTGACGACGCACTCGGCGATGTCGGGATATTGTTGAAGGACCGCTTCTATTTCGCCCAGTTCGATGCGATGGCCGCGAATTTTCACCTGCTTGTCGATGCGGCCGAGAAACTCGACGTTGCCGTCTTCCCGATAGCGCACGCGGTCGCCGGATTTATAGAGCCGATCACCGGCGGTGGAGTTGAACGGATTTTGAACGAAGCGTTCAGCAGTCAGATCGGGACGATTAAGATATCCGCGCCCAACGCCGACGCCGCCGATGTACAACTCGCCCGGAGTGCCCGGCGGCACCATGCGCATGCGCTCATCAAGCACGTAAAGCTGTGTGTTTGGAATTGGCCGCCCGATGTGCGGCTCGCTTCCGGCGCCGGATTCACAGGTTGCCGTGGTAACGCACACCGTGGTTTCCGTGGGCCCTTACGCGTTAAAAAACTTCCGTCCCTTCGCCCACAGCGCCGCAAGGCCCGCTGTACATGGCTCACCACCCGACTCGACGACACAGAGATCATCAAGGTCCTGTGCGGGAAGCATACGCAACAATGACGGCGTCATCATGACGTTGGTGATCCGGG
>JAWXCN010000180.1:0-8063 GCA_034408725.1 Candidatus Hydrogenedentota bacterium | reverse complement strand
GTTCCACTCGTACGGAAGCACGTGAGAGGCATCAAGCACGCCATCGAAAGGGCTGGTTTGAGGCGCTGCCTCGGCGTATCGCATCGCCAGCGCAGCTTCGGCCAGGGGAATTCCGCCGCGGGTATCAACATCGAAGAGGGCAATGGCCACATGATCCGCGCCAGTGTCCCACTCCGGGCGTAGCGCGCGAACGTTCCAGATTTTGGCCAATGTTTCCGCTCGGTGCCGCAGTTCCGACAGGGTCTCCGAACCATCAAACCACCCACTGGCCAAGCGCCACAGTTGGGCGAAGTCCTCGGAGTTTCGCGTCGTTACGCTTGCGATTGGCGTCTTCGGCCACGCCTGCGGAAGGGTCAACGGGCGCTGACCGTCGCGCGCGTCAAATTCCACTTCACCCGTGATGGGTAATCCAGCGCCCGGGCGAAGGTGAAAAAAGCCGGGGTGCTGGCCCATCCATTGAACCGTAAGCAGGGCAGTATTGTCGGAATTTGGGGATGGTGCGTCCGTCGTAGTGATCGCCGCGACGACATAGGCCCGCGCCGGCGATGCGATGAGGTATCCCTCCCGCCAGGCGTAGTACGTGTCGCCGAGTTGTAAAATGCCGTCGTTGCCGGGTTTTGCTCCGGCGAAGTTGCGCACCCAATCGGCCCAGCGCAAGAGCGAACCTGGATATGCGGTAATTCCAAAGCCTTCGTCCGATTCCGCAAATACGATTCGCTTTCCCATCCACAATTGCCAGCGCGACGGAGTCGGCCGAATACCCGTCTTCTTGCGCGCGGCCAGTTCGAGTGGCGCATACGGACGAGGCCAATCCTTGCGCATTCGGATCACGGCGTCGTTCCGCAGCAAGGACCGCCACGCGCGGGGAAAGTCCCATGAGCTTAGGACGTAACTTGTGCTGGCGGGGTAAAAGCCGCGCAATGGGGCGGCGTTTATGACGCGCGAATCGTATACGTTGAAACCGGCAATCGCGCACAGGGTAAGGACGATGAGCCGCCATCCGGTGATGATTTTTCGTTTGCGGCCCATGCGACGCGGTCGAGCCGTTTGCTCTACGCGCTGCCCCACACGGCTTCTTTGGCTTTTTCGCGGTCGTCTTCGATGCGGGTAAGCGCCGTGGCCAATTCGCCGCGGAGCTTTTCCAACTCCTCAAAAGTCGCGGCCTTCGCCATTTGGCCGTCAAGCGAAAGGCGTTCCTCCGCCGCGCGCGCGTCATACTTCTTGGTAATTTCCGCGATCTCCGCTTTTTGGGAATCGGTGAGTTTGCGGCCAGGCCCGGCCGCTTCTTCCAACCGCGCCATGGCGATTTCAAACGCGCTTTTCACGTCGTGCCTCCTTCGTTACTAAAGCGAGAATTCATCATCGAGAATACTCGCAATGAAACGCTCGATGGATACCGGATAATACCGGCTGTTCGGTGTAATAATAACGCCCGTCGTTATGTCTTCCATACGTTCGAGTTCATCCAACGTGCGCGACACTGCGTCCTCGATGTGCGTCTCCAATAACCGTACTTCCAGGTGTTCGGATTTGCACTCAACCGGTTTCCCCTTGAATCCGAGGAAACCGAAAACCCGGCCGGACAATTCCTTATCTACATTCTCGCCGCCGAAAATCTCGTCGTAGCTCGGCTCAAGGTCCGCCGGACGAATGACAAAGCGCGGCGATACCTGGACCTTTCCTTTGACCTGCGTCGTACCGGCGATGCGTTCATCGGACACACCCAGGCACACGTAGGGCAATTCGTGATAACCGGTGATAATTCCATAGGTGGGCTTCCGGAGTATCTTCGTCCTGCGATAAACATCGCGCAATTCGTCAGGGCCCAATATAATATTCCCGGGTAATCACAGACGCTTTCCTTCAAGTCAACGACACGTGCGTTGTCCGTATGGAAAGTCTATCAACCCTCGGCGGGAAATGCCACAGGCGGCGAAGCCTTACGGCCCGCCGCCTGTTGTCCCCTCTGCGCCCCTATCGATTCGATCTACGCCATTTCCACATTGGATCGCGCATCTCCTGCGGTTTCACAATGTCCCGGAAGTTTGCGCGTTGCGCATCCGGTACCTTTGGCGTGGAATCCAGTTTGTCGTAAGCTTCCGACTGCGTTGCCGACAGTTCAGGCAATGATTCATTCATGACGTGGCAGGTCAGGAAGATTAGCAGTTCGGTGTTCACCTTTTCGGTATCGGTGTTGCGGAACAGGAAGTTCAATACGGGAATATCGCCCAGTACGGGAATCTTGCTCACGTTCAGGCGGTCGGACACGTTGCGCAACCCGCCGATGAAAATCGTCCGGCCATTCTCCGCGCGCAGTTTCGTCGTGGCTTCGCGCTTGTCTTCAATCGGCACGCCGGACTCGGTGAGCCCGCTAACGGAACTCTGTTTGGCCGTTATTTCAACAATCGTGTCATTTGCATGCGTGATGCGCGGGGTCACTTCGAGCGTGACACCGATGGGCTTGAATTCCGTTGACGCCACCGGCGGCCCCGTCAAACCCTGGGTGATTTCCTGATACGGAAATTCCTGCACGATGCTGATCATCGCGGGATTGTTCTCGACTGTCACGATGCTCGGGTTCGCGAGAATCTCGGCGTTTCTGCTTTGGACTTCGGCTGCGATTGCGGCATTGATACGCACTTCGCTCGATAAAATTCCAAGTTGAAGAACTCCGGCGTCCAGCGCATCCGTTCCGATGTTGCCAAGGTTTCCGTCCAATGACAGTTGGGACAAGTCGCTCACCAAATCGCCGTTCGAACTGTGCCGGCGAATCGCCTCGACGGTCCAATCCACGCCGGTCTGCGACGCGTCTCGCAATACCGCATCCACAATCATTGCCTCAATGGCCACTTGCTTCACCGGCAGGTCTACGTCCACCAGAAGCGCGCGCATCTGCTCGACAGCCGCTGGAATATCGGTCACGATGACATGGCGTCCTTCCTGATCAATTTCGACCTTGCCGATTTTGTCGGTCTTGATCGTTTCAAGAATCGGTTTGGCCATTTTCGGATCGAGGTAATTCAATTTGATTGCTTCGGTCACCGTAGGCAGCGTCGGCTCTTTCACATCGAGTTCTCGCGCAAGCCGTTCGAACTCCGCCACGCTATCTTCCGGGCCGGAAACGATGATTACATTCGTATTTTTGTTCGCGGAAATCGAAACGAGTTTCGCGTCGCGGCCGCCGACCAGTATCCCTTCCAGCGTCGTGCGCACGTCTTCCGCCTGCGCGTTGGTCAGAACAACCATGCGCGTCATGCGGCGTGATGCCACCGCTTCTTCATACGGAACGATGCGAAATATGCCTTCCTCTTCGACGATGCCCAAGCCGTTCATTCGGAGCACCATGTCCATCGCCTTGCGAAGGGGCACATTGCGAATGTCCGCGGTCACTGTGCCGGACACTTCTGTGCCCGCGATCACGTTAACCTGGGCCTTCTTCGCCAGCAACGAGATGACGCTGCTCAAATCCATCTCACGAAAATCGATGTTCACCAGTTGATCGAGTGGGTCCATGCCGGGCGGAAGGTCTTCGCGTTCCGCGGGGGATGGCGCGGCAATTATGGTCGGTGGAGCCATCGGTTCACTTTGGGGCGCTTCATAAATTACCGCCTCCGGAGTCGGCGGCGCCGCAGGGACGGCGTCTCCCGACGCAACGGATTCGGCGGGTGCTGCTGCATCCACGTCTGACACGGGTTGTTCGTCGCCAGTTCCTTCAGCCGGTATGGACGGTTCTTCCGCCGGCATCGATTCATCGGCTTCGTCCACTGGAGTGTCGCCGCTTTCAGTTGGTTCTGGCGAAGCCTCTGCTTGGGCGAGCATCATCGGTTGATCTGTGCCCGGGGCCGCGACACTCGCGCTCACCGTCGGGGGTTGGACCGGCGTTTGAACCAATTCCAGGGGTACCGATTCCGTCGTCGCAAGTTCCTCCGTCGAATCCACCTCCGGTGCGGCAGCGGCTTCGATGACCTGCGAAAGTTCGGCCATGTCCGCCGTCAAACCATCGAGCTTCGCAAGCATCGCGGCAGGCAAGGGCTTTTCTTCGACCACTGTCGCCACTTCCACGACGTCCGGCGCGGCGTCTCCATCGCGCACGGCTGCCAGGTCTTGTTCGATCTTCGCAATTGCCGATGCGACGGTATCGCCGGTTGCGTCCGGTTCCGGCGCAACCACGGGTTGTTCGATCATCGCTACTTCCACTATTGGGGCTTTAGGTTCTTCCACGTGCGCGGCCGTCGCGACGGGTTCCACTTCGGGCGCTGGCGCGATAGATTTCGCGACGAGAACTTCGAATTGATCCTGGCGGCCCTCGCTGGCCCGCACGAACGCTGTCTCCAACGCCGTGAGCGCCTGGTCCGCGTTCGTCGCGGCATGTTTCACCTCGGCATCGATCGATTCAAGCGTCGTAGCCGCCTTCTCGCCGGAAATGGTTTTCGCGTACTGCGCCGCCTGGAGTTCATCAAACCTTGCGCGCTGCGCCGCGAGAGGGTTGATGGATTCATCCACAAGTTTCGCAAGCTCGGTCTCGGCCGCGCGGCCAGCTTCATTGGCCTCCGCGACAAACGCTCTCAATTCATCCGTGGCGTTCGCATCCGCGAGAAGCGCGCGATCGGAAATTTCTTGTTCAATACGTTGGCGCGCGGCCGTTATCGCCTGCTCCGCTTGCGTCAGATCATTCGCAATACGCACTGCTTCCTCGGACTGCGCGGGGTCCTCGATTGCTTTTGCGGGGCCGATGCGCACCACGAGGCGGTTTTCCTCGAGCGAAAATTCCGGCTCCACGCTCGAGCGCAAATCGATCACGATACGCGAAGTAAATGAAGGTTCCAATGCGAAGAGACTGGATCGGACCCGCTCAAGTTGACCAGCGCCGATAGGCGCGAGCCGCAATCCGGATTGCAAATGAATCGTATTAAGAAAATCGATGACGACGCGTTTACCGGAATCGAGCGCGAACCAGGTGTATTCAGGCTGGCCGTCGGTCGTGATGATGACTTCAGTCGCGCCAGCCAATCCGTTCACTTCAACGGACGTAATGGCGGCCGCATTCGCAGTTGACGCGATCAAAGCCGTGTTGTCGCCGGTGTTCCCTTGTTTGTCCAGAGCGGCGCGGATAGCCGTCTCTTTGAGGACGCCGATATCGACTTCCGCCGCCACGACGGCCGAGGCGGCCAGTATTGCCACAATGGCCCCGGCACGTGTCCACATGAGACGATCCATTCTCCTACCGCTCCTCTAACTGAAGGGATACCAGCGTGCCGTTGGCGTCAAGCACCACGTGCTCCTGATCGATGTCGCTGACAACGATCCCGGACTCGGGAAACGTAAACCCGCGTGTAATCACTTCGCTCGTTAACTCACCCTTGACCGGATAGGTCACTACGGCCATAGGGTCACGCTTGTCCCACAGAATTCCCGTCACACGAAAACTGCGCAGAACAGACTGGGCATCGCCGCCGGGCATCACCATCGTAATCGCGCCCGGGGTCCCACCCTCTTCAGATGCGGTCGCGAAAGCAGCCGGGGCGGTCGCACCGACCAGCGGCGTCATCGGGTTGCGCGCCATTCGATCCGTGTCATAGCTAAAGTCGATTTCCTTAATGCTCTGGATCAGTTGACCGACATCGACAGCAGACTTCTGAAATTGGGATTTCGGAACCGGCGGTGCGGCGCCAGGCGCGGGCTCGCTCACCTGTGCGGCGGCGACCGTGCCATCGGCTTGGGGCTGCGCGCCCTTTTCCATGTTTTCACGATACTGCCGATCAAAATCGGATTCGCCCAGGAGCGCCCTTCCAATAACAAACACGAAGGCAGCGCCCAGTACGCCTAGAATAATGAACTTGTTTCGATTTTTCGGGTTCACGATTGGCCTCCCGGGGGCGTGGTGGCGGACGCGGTCTTTTGCGCCGCGGCGGATGCGCTTTCGGGCGCGAGGAAACGGAACGTGCTCAGCGTAAATGTCGCTTTCGACACGCCTTCCTTCTCTTCTTCAAGTTTCAGGTTGGAGACTTTTAGATACCGCTCAAACCGCTCGAGCCGGTTGATGAAACTCGCCGTCTGATGGAAGGTGCCAAACGTCGAAATGGTATACGGAATCGTCTCTTTCTTTTCGTCTTTGATCGGCATTTCGGGCTTGAGCGCGTGGGATAGACCTACGTCGTTCGCCATTTGCTCGAACTGCCGCACCAGAGTCGGAATTTCGCGTTGCGATGGAAGCCGCTTCTCGAAATCCTTCACCAACTGATCGATTTTCGCAGTCTCTTCGCGAAGTGCCGCAATTTTCTTCTCTTTGTCTCGCGCCTCGGCAACGTCCCGTTTAATCGACGTGAGTTTCTCGTCCAATTGCGCAATCTGGGTTTGTTTCGCGCTGTGAACAAAAAAGATGTATACGGCAAGCACGGCAGTGATAATGGCGACCGAAACGCCCACCACCAACCAGTCCTTTGGTGTCACCTTGCCTTTTAACGCGTCCATCATGGTATGGCCTCTCCTTCCGGTGATATCTGGAATTCGAGCGAAAACTTTTTCACGGGGAACCCTTCAAACTCCGCATCGGAAAACGACGGAGGCTCCATAATGAACATTGTGGTGAATTCCGGGTCCGTGGTCAGCGCATCGGTCAACGGGCTCACGTCCGAGCGGCCGTCCGGCGAACTCACGACAAAGCCCGACACGCGCAAAATGGGGCGCGGCACGTTTATGGTCTTTACTTCGGGTTTCTTCGTCTGCTCATTGATCTTTTGTTTTCCGGTCTTCGGATCGAGCACCGGCTCCTGAATCGGATAAGATTTGGTCGACTCGATGACCTCGCTGTACCAGAAGTTGTCGGGCTTTAACCGCGAGAGGTTAAAAAGTTGGCGAGACCACACAATGCGGTTCGACGCAATCTCCTGAATCGTCGAAATCTTGTCCGCCAACGCCACCTTGGTGCGTTCGAGTTCGTTTGACTCCTCGATAATCGCCCGTTTTTCTTCGAGCTCTTTCTCGTGTCCGGCCAATTCCGCGTTCATGTTCATGATGAGCACCTGCGTCGACATGAACGAAAACGCGATATACAACACGGCAAGGACCCCGGCAAGCGCCACCGCGATATACGGAACAGGCGTGCGCTTAATTGGGCGAAGATGATGGGGAAGCAGGTTTATCCGAATCATAGGTCGGCCATCCCGCGGGCCGCAAGGCCGACGGCAACCATGTACTGCGCCGGATGATCGAGCATTGGCCCGACAGCGTGGTCCGGACCGAGTGCCAGCGCACTGTGCGCCGGATCTGCGAGCTCCACCGCCACGCCCAACTCGTCGCGCAGCGTGTCGCGCAATATCATCAAGTGCGCCACGCCCCCGCTGACTAGCAGCCGATCAACCGCGTGCTCATACAACTGCTGTTCATAGTAGTCAAATGACCGCCGTATCTCGCTCACAAGCCGGGCCAGCGGTGGCGAAAGTATTTCGTCCATCGGCTTGTCCGCCACCGGCGCGGTCTGGGCCGCGGGCTTCGGCGCTGGCGCCATCGGGCTCAGCGAATCCAGCGAACCCAGTTCGTCTTCCAACGGGTCCAACAAATTCGTTCCCTGCGCGGCGACCAAGGATTCGGGGGCCGATGCGGCAAATGCCGGTGGAAGGTCCGGCGGTCCTTCCGACGCCGCCGATGGACGCTGCCTGGCATATTCGTATAGCGCCCGTTCGGCCTCGGACAACTCAACCCGGCGCGCCTTGGCAATCGCCTGGATCAATTCTTTTGCGCCCCAGTTTACGTCTCGGATGAAATTGGACCTGCCGTCTTTTATGAAATGTATGCTCGTGTTCGATGCGCCAAGATTGATTAGCGCCACCGATTCTCCAACCCGCAAAAAGTCACAGCCTTCGGCCGCGTCCGCGAGTGCGAGCGAGTCCACGCCGAGTACGCCATAGTTCAATTCGGCCTCCGCCGCAACCTGCACACGCGATTCAATTACTTCATATCGCGCCGCAACCAGCAAGACCTTCAACATGTCCTTGCCGGATTCCGTTACGCGATCAAGCGGCGTCCAGTCGAGGAATACCTCGGAACGCTCATACGGTATGTTC
>JAWXCN010000179.1:0-4508 GCA_034408725.1 Candidatus Hydrogenedentota bacterium | reverse complement strand
TCAGACCTTACATCCCCCTAAATCCCCCTTCAAAGGGGGACTTTGAAGATCGGATTATGCGTGTGACTTTTGCCAAGGATTTGGGATTCATGACACTAGTTACTCGCGGGCGACGCGAACAGCGAAACATAGCCGTCCGCCGTCGGGACGGCAATATCCGTTTTGCCATCGCCGGTGATGTCCGCGAGGATTGGCGCGCCCGCGGCGGCATTGAGCTTGGCTTGCCACAACGTGCGCGGACGTCCGTTGTCATCTCCAACGGCATAGAGGTTGGCGTGGCTGGTTCCGAAAACGAATTCCTGCTTGCCGTCGCCGTCGATATCGCACGCGACCACGTCCGTACACGAAGCGTCCACTGGCAACTCCCACCGCACCGCGCCATCGTTGACATTGACGCATGCAAAGCTGCCATTTTGCCGGCCGAAACCCATGAGCCAGGCGCCATCGGTGTTTTGCAAAAAGCCTTCCATACCGCTCCGCGCCTCCCCGCATACAGGTAAGGCATGCCAGAGCGGTTCCGCGCGCAACGTCATCGCGCCCTGGAAATAGTGGCCCCCGACGAGCGCCACCAATGGCCCATTCTCCGCACGATTGAGAATCGCGGGAAGCGTATACAGACCTTGACTCGGTTGGTTGAATATTGTTGGCGGAAACAGCGGACCAAGAAGCGACTCACCATTCACCGCGGAAGCCACGCAGTAGTAATCCGGGTTCGTGAACACCAGATCGCCCTTGCCGTCGGCGTCAAAATCCAGCGTCGATGCGAGATTGACGGTAGGCGCCCAGTAGCGTTCGAGGCCAGGCGTTTCGCCCTTGTCCCAGATCATTTCCCCGGTGCGCCCATTCAATGCGGCGCTACGGACAATTGGCGTGCCGGCGTAGAGGTAGAGATCGGGCGTCGTGTTGCCGAGGAAGTGCGCCGTGCGGAGATATGCAAGCCTCGCGTGCGGAAGGCCGGCGCGCGCGGCCGCCGGGAGTTGCGTACGCCACAACGGACGATTTTCGAGCGCGGGTGTCGTGGCTTCAACGATTGGCGTCTGCGCCGGGGTCACGGCGCAAGTAACGACCTCCAGTTTGCCGTCTCCATCAAGGTCAGCAATGACTGGTAGCGTGCTCGATGTGAATGCGCCAGCCTGATCAAAACCGGAACCATTCCACGAAAACACGCGCGCATCGGGTGGCTGGTATAGAAGCAGATCGTTCCGGCCATCGCCCGTGATGTCCGCCGCGAGCAGTTCGGGAATTCCTGGACCTACAATTGCGGGAACATTCGAGAATGTTGGCCGGTTTTCCTTCGGCGGTTTCGACCACGGTTCTAGCGTGACTGTGTCCGAAGGGTCGATGAGGACTTTCAAAATCTCTGCGCCGTGTTCGACACGTAGGTCCCCGCGTTTGCTCGATGCGGCGGCGCGATACGCAGTGTCTTCCCATAGAACCGTGGGCGGGCCGTCTTTGAATGACAGCAGCCGCACGCCATCGGTTTTCGCCTTGGCTGGATCGGTGGATGCGTTTGCAAGCACTTCAAACGAACCATCCCCATCAAGGTCCGCCGTACCGACGGCGATAAGCCCAGGCACGCGATATTTGATGGCCCCGGTGACAGCGTCATAAATGCGCAACACCCAGTGCGTGTCTTTTTCCGCGCCGTACATCGAGACCAGCACTTCGAGCGAACCGTCGCCATCGACGTCGACGTCTGGTTCATCGGGGTATGTCGTCGCGACTTTGCCGGTGGTCACGCTTTCGTCCCAACCGTGGTGCCAGACTTTTTCGAGTTTGCCGGCTTTGTTGAGCAACACTTCGTGATGCTGGGCGAAGGTGGCGATGCACAAGAAGTCTTCCCGCCCGTCCTTGTCGAGATCGGTAAATTTCACGAGTCCGTAACTGCGTTCGTTTGCGGGAGTAACTTTCCAGTGGATGTGATGCTTCTTCTCGCCGGTGATGGCGTCGAAATGCCACATGCGGCTGTGCGTTTCGACCACAAGTTCCTTTATGTTGTCGCCGTCGATATCGCTTTGCAGAAACGATGGAAAGCACGTGTACTCATCGAATGCATAACGCCACTTGCGCACGGGCGCGCGCTGGCCCTCGAACGCGAACAACGCAATGTAGCCATTGTCCTTGTCCGGCGGGTATGCGTGCATCAGCACAACGATCTGTTTCTTCGTATCGCCGGGCCAAAACGCCCCGTAATGCAGATACCACGCGTAGGACATCGGTTCGACATCGTAGCGCCACAACAATTGTCCGTCCTCAAGTGTAACGAGACAGGCTGCGCCGAAGGGTTGCGTTGGCCGGCCTGCTTGTAGCAGGACTTCGGATTCGCCGTCTCCGTCAAGGTCTTCGTGCGCGATGATCGACTCATAGTTCAACCCCGCGGGATGCGATTCCCAGCGAAGCGAGCCGTTGGTGTTGAAGCAGCGCAGCGTACCGGAAACTATCGAAAGCCCGACGGACACGCCGTCTTTCAAGGTGGCGGGCGTCAACGAAGGCACGGACTGGCCCAGATCAATTTTGCCCAAGGCGGTTGGCGCTTGAGCCATTGCGCCGTGCATGGGTTGAATGGAAGTCAGCGAAGGGTTGTGGCGCGGTTCAGGCCAGTCGCCTGGAGCGGTGAGTGTCGCGGCAAGCAGGAAGAAAACGGGAATAGAGGTCATGGTTGCACCTTCGTTGATCATTCACGCGGAATTGCCGCGCCATTGTCCTGATATACGTTGCAAGATTCTACATTCTGTTAGAATGGCTGCGTCGCCAGTAACAAGGCGGCGCAAGGTTCATGTCAAACGATCCAATAAACCATCTTCCGCGAGAATACCGGTGGCGCATGCGATGGGCGGTCATCGCGGCGGTCGCTGTGCATGCCATGATCTTATTGGTTCCTGTTGCTTGTCCGAACGCCGGTAGCGGGTTCGTGCCATTCACTCCGCAACCAGAGCCGCTGATCGTTTCACTGCGCGAGCCGGATGCGCCGAAAAGCCTCATTGAACCCGGCGCGCCCGCGCAGGGGCCCGTTGACCCCACTACGAATCTCATCGCGGAACGCGCGTCTAAGGCGCAGGACATGACGAATGGGGACAGCGGCGGAATTACGCCGGACGCGGGCAGGGTCGGCGAATCGAACGAATTGGCGCCTGCGCAGCCGCCTACTCCCCAGCCCACCGCCGCGCCTGCGCCAGTCGCGGCAGCGCCGCCTACGCCGGATGTGCCCGAACGCAAACCGGAGCCCAAGGAGTTACCGGCGCCAAAACCTAAGGCGGAACCAGAGTCTGTACCGCCTGCCGAAGTAAAAAAACCGGTCATGGAACAGCCGGAACACGAAGATTCAGAGGAACCACAAGACGCGGCGATCATCGTTGCCAAGGCTGACACGCCTCGAATGCCCGAGCGCGAAGCCGGGCCGACCCGTAGCACGGTTGAAGGCGGCGTGAAGAGTAAGGGTTTTCTCAGCTATGAGGCGATGGAAAGCGACTTTGCCCCGTACCTTCGCAGCGTCCGTGATCGGGTCGAGAAGCGGTGGAAGGCGTTGATTCACATGCGGTATTCCGGCGCGTCCGCGACACGGGCCGTCATTGATTGCGCGATTTCGCCGGACGGAAAACTGAATGCGGTGACCATCATTGAGTATGGCGATTCAGCCACGTACGCGGGTTTGTGCAAATTGGCGATCGAGCAGGCGGGCCCATTCGGACCATTTCCGTTTAGCGTGCCCGAGATGTACCGGAACCAGAACATCGAAATCCGGTGGACGTTCACGTTTTTGTAAATCTTTGCCGCGCGTACCGTGAAGCTGTGCCACCGGCTTGCGGCATTTGCCCATGCTGCCTATAATCGCGATTTTCCGGCTAAGTCTCGCTTGAAATGGGAGTCCGCATGCTGATTTTCGTGCCGAGGGAAGTAGACCCGGCAGAACTGCGTGTCCCGCTCGTTCCCGAAACCGCCGCAAAGCTTGTGAAGCTGGGCGCGCAGGTTGCCGTCCAATCCGGAGTGGGGCTTTCCACCAATTTTCCCGACACCGCATACGAGCAGGCCGGCGCGCGGGTTACGGCGGACCGCGCGGAAATGTTGCAGAGCGCGGACATCGTCGTGCGCGTGCGGAAGCCTCCCGCAAATGAAGCGGCCTCACTCAAGCGTGGCGGCGTTCACATCAGTTTTCTGGACCCATTCCACGAGCGGGGATTGGTCGAAGTATTGGCGGCAGCGGGTGTAAGCACGATCAGCATGGAAATGATTCCGCGCACGACGCGCGCGCAGAAAATGGACGCGCTCAGCTCGCAGGCCAGTCTCGCCGGGTATGTCGCGGTGGTGCATGCCGCCGACCGGCTCCGCAAAATTTTGCCGATGATGATGACGCCCGCCGGCACGATTTCGCCGTCGCGGGTGTTTGTCATTGGCGCTGGCGTGGCGGGACTGCAGGCGATTGCCACGGCCAAACGGCTTGGCGCGCGCGTCGTGCGCGGAATCATTTCCATGCTGATCGTGCTTACACCCGCTGCCGCCAATACTTCGAC
>JAWXCN010000178.1:0-21783 GCA_034408725.1 Candidatus Hydrogenedentota bacterium | reverse complement strand
TTAGAGTGCTGCGATTGCCCGATTCGAAAATCGCGGCGAACACGGTCAGCTTGTCCGGGCTGACGGCGAGGGCCCGCGGGTCTTCCCCCGTAATCGGGATGCTCGTAGGCGCGGCGGTCAGGTCCGCGGGATTAAACCGCTGGACGAGATTGACCTGTGAACACGAGACGAATGCGAACTCGGGAAGGCCCGCGAAGACCACGTCGCAGGGTTCGTCACCCGTTAGGAGCGTGGCGTACACGCGGCGCGACGGAATATCGATGATGCTGATGCTGTCGGAAATATGGTTGACGACCCACAGCTCGCTGTTCGTGCGGAACCGGGCGGTGACGGGATCGTAGCCGACGGGAACCGAGCCTATCGGGGAGGCGTTACCCGTTGAGACGTCGAACAATTCGATCCGGGCGTCCGCGGTATTGCATACCGCGAGCGTTGAACGGTTAGGACTGATATCGACGGGGTGGACTTGGGACGATTCGAAGTTCGTGAACGAATCTTGCCCCCATGCTCCGCCTACCCCAAACACCAAGAAAAGACATAGCCTGCACCCAAACTTCATCGCATGTACTCCGTGGCTCCAACCCCTGCACACATGGACGCAACATAGCCCAAAACACTATAACGGATATTGCGGCGAAGGGGAAGGAAATTGCGAATTGAAGGCGATCGGGGGACTGTCACCGCCATCGCGTTTTGGATGGCGGTGGCTGTCCCCGGCTGGCGGTGGCCGCCCCAGCCCCGAAAAATCTATTGACAGGGCGTAAGTCCGGTGACAATAATAAATAGCCCCTTCTGCGGAGGGGTTTGTAGTTATTTCTTGGGCCGCGCGCGTTTACGCGCGGGAGTTTCGCGGGGGTGCGGGAGTTATGTCCATGCACCGAGTTCCAAATGGCCGGCGGTTTGGTTCGCCGGAAGCGCTGCTTATTTTCGCGGCGTTGGCAATTGTTGTTCCGCTAACGGCTTGGTGGCACGCTTACTGCACGCCGGATGGGCCGTTGCTGTCGCATGCGCGTGTTGAAACGGTCCGCGGCGGTGGGCCGGTGCTGGCCGTACCACCCGATGCGCAGGCGTTTACAGTGGTCGGTTATGTAATGAGTGGTCAGGGAGGGCGACCTGTAATCCCGGAGATGTCTGATGTGGCGCCGTCCGTGGCGGACCCTAATTTGGTGATTTTGTTTGTCTTGAGCGCTTTGGGTGTGGTTGTGGCGGGGTTCTACAGTTTTGGAGTGTATCCGGGGTTGAGGGGGACGCCGCGGGGGCGATGGATGTAGCCAGGGTTACGAGAAGTTCGATTACGATGACGATGACAAGCACGAGCACGATGGAGAGTCGAGACGACGGGTGGGAGGAATTAGACGGGGGTATCGCGGCTTACGTCGTGGTGGCGGTATGCCAAGGCTACCGCGGAAATGCTTGCCGCCGCGGCGATGCTTAGCAGTGCCCAGACTGTTACACCGCCGGCTATCAGATTGCGGCCTCCGAGGAGGTACACAAGCGCGCCAACACCGAGCGCAAATCCCCAAATTGAGCCGACTACGAGGGACTTTACCAGCAGGAAAAGCAACTGCCGACCGAACAACTGAAAGTCGCCGGGGCTGAAAGCGGCGGTCCGCGTTGGCATCAATAAGAACATGGTGTTTTCGGCGGAGAACATGAGGAGGTTGGTGGGCAGTCCGAACGCGAGCACAAGCGGAATCAGTTCGTACCGGCCCATGAAATACGTTGCGAGGGCAATTAGCAACCCCTGCATGGCGGTACACATGAGCACGGGCACGAGGAGTTGTCCGACGGCCATGCTCATCGGAGAAATCGGCAGGGCCTTTAACCAATCCATGCGTTCGATGTCTGCGCGGAAATCGAAACGAATCATCATTGACAGCATCACCGTCAGCCAGATGATCATCGTAAGCACCGGCGCGACCACGCTGGTGTTCTCGCCCCCACCGCGCATCGCCGGAATGCCGATCGCGACGGACAGCAGGACCATGATCATCAGCATGCTGCGCGAATTGCGCGCCACGTTCACCGTTTGACGCCACGCGATGGGTCCGGCACCGCCGAACCACGGCCATGCGGGTATACGGCGTTTGCCGACGGTAACACCGGCGCTTGCCATGCCACTGCGCTGCGCGCTTTGTATCCGCGTATAGATGCGTTTGCTCACGCGTATAGCAGTTTCGCGATATTCGGCGTCGAGCCAGACAATTACGAAGAACAATGCGCCGTTAATTGCCACGCATACCGTGGCCCACCCCAACAAATTTGGAAACGTGGGCGCAGTGACCGTGCGCACGAACGGCTCGAGCGGCAGCAGGACATAGCGCAGCCACGCGGATTCGCGCAGGAGCACCATGAAATTCTCGCCGCGCATGTCGTTGCGCATGGACATGACCTGGCCCGCGCCCATCGCGATGAGCACGCCCACGGCGGTGAGCAGGACGCGCCGCGCGCGTGTGTAGGCGCGTTGCGACATCGTCTCGCCGACGATCATCGCGGCCATGGTGAAATATTGAATGAAGATCAACGACAGCGCCACGCCTATGTACGCGGCGAGCCACATCGACGTAAAACGGACTGCGAACATCGAAAAAATCAGGCTGCCAAGCAATACGTTCAAGACGGTGCCGAGCAGTTTGTAGGCGAGCACTTCGCGGCGGGAGAACGGTCCGGGGAACAGGAACTCGATTTCACCGGGCGAAAAATAAATTGCGCGCTCCCCCGCGGAAGTCATTAGCGAGAACACGCACATCCCCAACATGCCCAGAGGCATGATCGACTGGAACATCTCGATGTTGCCCTTCTCCCCACGAAAGGACATGAGCAGGGGCGGGACCAGCCATAGAATGAAAAGCGCAAGTCCGAGAAGGAAGAGGAGCGCGCCACGCACGGTGCTGAGTCCGCGTCCCGCCTTGCGGAACATGGCGCGCCATCGCAGCCGCACCAGGAACAACAACGCGGGATGAATCACGACGGACGGGACTCGACGGCGCCGCCTTCGGTGACGTGAAAGAAAATTTCCTCGAGCGAGGCGTCGCCGAGATGGGAAAATGCGGCGCGCGCATCGCCAATCCGGCCAAAATACAGGGACTGTCCCTGGTGAAGAATAAGCAGGTGGGTACACATGTCTTCCACCAACTCGAGCAAATGCGAGCTTACGATAACCGACCCGCCGGCGCGCACACGTTCGAGAATCGAATCTTTCATGGTTCGGATGCCGCGCGGGTCGAGCCCGACGTGCGGTTCGTCGAACAGAATCGCGCGCGGTTCGTGGAGGTAGGCGCAGCAGATCGCGACTTTCTGACGCATGCCGCGGGACAACTCCTGCGCAATGACGCCGCGCTTTGCCGTGAGGTCGAAGCGATGCAGCAATTCCTCGCCGCGCGGCTGCCAATCTTTCACGCGATAGGCCGCCGACACGAATTCGAGGTGCTCCCAGACCGTGAGGGTGTCGAACAGTTTCGGATCGTCGGGAACATACGCGATCTGGCTTTTCGCGGCAATGGGTTCGCGCGCGATGTCATGGCCGGCAACGGAGATGGTCCCGCTCGTCGGTGGAATGATTCCGGCGATGCACCGCATTGTTGACGTCTTGCCAGCGCCATTCGGGCCGATAAGCCCGAGGATGTCCCCGGCTTCTAACGCGAAGTTGAGGTCTTGCACGGCGATGGTGTCGCGATAGGCCTTGTGAAAGTTCTCGACGTGAATCACGGCAGTATTGCACCCGCAAAGTCTGTGGTTGGAAAGAGGCCGTATAGTGCCATTCGCTTAAGAAATAGGCAAATTATCCGCGTCTACTTTACCTCCATCACGATGCGAAAGCTGTACCCGACCTGCGGCGTATAGCCATAGCGGCTGGCGGAGCGTATGTAGAACGCCTTGCTTCCCGATTTTCCACCGCGCAGTACGCGCGGGCCATCCGGACCATCGTTGACGGGATCAGTGACCGCTTCGGCTGTGTACTTACGAAAACATATATCCTGACACCATTCGGCCTCGTTGCCGTGCATGTCATAGAGGCCCCACGGGTTTGGAGGAAACGTTTGCACTGGCAGGATACGCGCTCGAAATGTCCAACGGCACTAAACGGCGTCGCTTCGAGCGCGTTAAAGTTTGCTTGGTCCGAGGCTATCATCTCGCCGGTATGGAAGGCGGTGGCCGTGCCAGCGCGGCACGCATACTCCCATTCTGCTTCGGTCGGCAACCGGAAGGTTTCGCCGGTGATCGCCGAAAGTATTTCACAAAACTCAACCGCCTCGAACCACGTAATTTCCTTCGCGGGAAGTTCAGCGTTTTCCCGAGAGAGTGCGCGGGCCTCCGAGCCAAACACCGCGCAATATTCCGCAGTTGTCGTGGGGGTTGCGGCCATGTAATACGGGCGTGAAATCGTTACCTTGTGTTGTGGCCGTTCGTTTTCCAGTCCCCCTTCATTATCTGGGGAGCCCATTAGGAAATTGCCGGGCGGAATGCGGACGAGGGTTAGCGAAGTCTCATTGCCCAGGTTCACAGTCACGCGCTCGATTCCGTCGCGGGAAAGCATCGGGGTGAAGGCCACCCGAAGCGTTTTCTTGATTTGTTCGATTTGCGCTGCGCGTTTCGCGGTGTCACTACGCTCCTGTTGCAATTGTTCCTGCATACCCTTCGACGCAAGCGCAAGCGCGGAACGCTGAATAGAGGTAAAAGTTTTTGGATCAAGTGATGCACCGGCTTCCGCGGCATTCGGATTGGTTTCGTTTAGAAACTCCTCGAGATCGGTATATCCATCGCTGTCCGCATCCGCGCTTTCGCTTTTGGAGTTTAGTGCGTGAAGTGTTTCCCAGTCATCAGGCATACCGTCATTGTCGCTATCGGGCGAAAGGGTACCCGCCGCAAGCTCCGGCCAATTGCCTACTTCGTCTTGCGAATCGATGATTTTCCCCGTGCCCGCGCGAACTTCCTCCAACAAACGCACGTCGGCACTGTCACGCAACGGTTTCGTCGCACCGGCATCCGCGAGAATGCGATCCATTGCAGTACGCGCGCTATCAGTCAATACTGTGGGGGAACTGAATGGTTCCTGAACGACAACGGTATTGCGCAGTTGCGCGGCGTCATGGCCACTCGGCGGGTACACGAGCAGTGTATTGTTCTCCGTGGATTCATCGACGCCCTCGAGCACATTGCCAACGAGAAACATGCGCGCCATATTATCGCCAGGGACAAATATTTTTGTGAGCGCGGCCTTACGCGTCGAAGGCCCCGGCTTGAAATAGTTATTCACGTAGTTCACGAAGATGGGACCGCTTCGCGTATAACCGCAACGGTATCCCCAGTTGTAAACTACATTGTTCCTGAAATCGAGCAGAATATTATCGATGCGGGTATTGCGCGAGGCGTTGTGCGCATACACGCTATGATGAATTGTGACCCCTCCGTCGCCGTTCAGAATTGATCCTTTGCTGTGTTCACCTTTCGGATGGTACGACTTCGACAAACCCTCCGCGATGATGCTCCATTGTACGGTCAGGTTATGAACCGCGCCGAAGGAACTCATCACTTCGTCGATTGCCCACGACAACGAGCAGTGATCGACAATGCTGTTGTTGCCGCCGAAAATGCCGAGCGCCATCTGCTCTTTTCGCGTCACGTCGCCGGAACGGATGCGAACGTGGCGCAGGATGACGTTGTTCGTAGCAAGCACAAGTTGGTAATCGCGAATGCAAATGCCGCCACCAGGAGCGGATTGCCCCGCGATGGTCACAAATGGTTTTGTGATCCACAGGTCGGATTTCAGCGCGATCGTTCCGCCAATGCGAAATAGAATGGTGCGCGGGCCATCCGTATCGACCGCGGCGCGCAAGCTACCCGCGATCGGTTTTTCCTTGCCGGGGTCGAAGTCTTCTAGCGTTGTAACAAACAGCACCGCGCCGCCGCGGCCTCCCGGAGTCGCTGCGCCGAAACCTTCCGCAGTAGGGAAGGCCTTTACCACGGGGTCGGCTTCGGAGGAAACGGGCATAAAGACAAGAAGGGCCAAATAGCCGTAAAGCGCAGGCACATGCCGGAAAAACTTCATGAATACTTCGCCACCTATTCCGACCATGCCGGCATTGAGACAACGGCGCGATAGTTTGAATCATTGTCGTGCGGATTGCGTATGGGCTTGTAGAGCTTGCCGCTCTTGGGATTGTCGTCTTGTGTGTACACCCACAGTTCGTGCGGGTTCCACACTATGATTTCATCGCGGCAATCGCCGGTTACATCGAGCACGTTGTAGCACATGTCCGGATGACCGTCCGCGGGAAACGCCACCGCGCGCCGGCCCCAACCATCGATCATGCCGCCATCATCGGGGTTTGTCGAGAGCACGACGAATTCCGGTAGCGCGCCCGTCCAGTTCGCCGGGATACAAAGGCTGCCGTGTTGAAATGGTTCAAATTCGAGAAACGGATCGCCTTCGGCATTATACAAGTGAATGATGCCCTGGTTGCCCCAGTAATTAACGGATACGGCTTCCAATCCGGGCAAGTCGGGCCGGAATTCCGCAATCGCGGGGTTCTGCACGTGACCGAGACGATGGTGCTTGAGCACGTTTCCTTGAATGTCGGCGACAATCGTCCCTTCGTCACTTCCAACCCAGAACGCGCGCCACGGCCCGTCCTCGGTGAATTTAGTGACGGCAATGCCGTCTGCGTGATCCTTCAGTCCGCTGTCGAGCGACCACAGTTTTGAGCCGTCGCTGTCGATAAGGGTATAGCCGATCATGACTTCGTCTTTTCCGTCGCCGTCAATGTCTGCCGCGTAGGGGTAGTGACCAGTCATGCACTGCCCGCGCCACATCATGTTGAAGTCTTGATCATAGGCCCAGTAATTCATGTAACGGTCTTTGAGAATCATGTCAGCATCGCGGCCCGTCCCACGCAAATCGCAAAAGTAAATTGAATCGCCGAGCACCCGCGGAAAGGCATTGTGCGGCGGTTTGGAATTTGGCGGCGTTTCGGGCGTAGGCGCCCGTTTTTTAATTTCGCCGGTTGCGCCATCGGCGACAACGATTTCAAAATTCTGGCAATACACGACGTCGCTCTTGCCGTCGCCGTCCCAATCATGAATCTGTAGCGCGACATCATTGGTGAGATGGTTTTTCCACGCATCGGGTTTGCCGATCTGCCAGAGCTTCTCGCCCTCAAATGTAAACGCGGTGATGCAACTCACTTCGCTGTTCGTGTCTTTCGGGCCATAGTGCCGGACTTGACCGGAAATAAAATCGATCTGGCCGTCACTGTTCAGATCGCCGAACCGCAGGTTTCGCCCGACACCGGCGTCGCCCAGCAACACTTTCTTCCACACGACGGGCTTCGGATTATTCGCCTGAAGATCGCGCTCGGCCGCCTCGCGCGAATCGACGGCCTGATCGACCCGCTGCTTTTTATCGGCGGTCATCTCGACGCGTGCGCTCAGGTAAGTGGTGGGATAATCCGCGAGCAGCGCAACCCGCCCTTCGGTATATGTTGCGTCTTCCGCCTGGAGCTCGACCGCGTTTCCGAGTTGTGCGTGGATCGATGTGCCGTTGACCGTTACGCGCGCATGCAAGGTCTCGCCCGGCGTATACGTGAACGGGGCTTCCGCCAGAACCAGCTCATCCGGTTCGCGAAATGCTTTCTCGTGCCGCACGCGCACCAGTGATGCTTTGCCATCTTCCACGCCGAAGAAGTATAGGCATCGGTCGTTCACATAGCGCACCGCGACACCGGATTGCCCTTTGCCTTCCGTGGGTACGAACGTCACGTCGAAGGTGTAATCGCGCCACAATGGTTCGCCGGCGACAACGATTGGGTGCGTGTGTTCGAATTTGTTCTCGCTCGCCATCAGCAGCGCGGACTTGCCTTCGACGCGGATCGCGCGCCAGGCAAGTTGGGTTGCCGCGTCGGAGCGGTAGGTGGACACCGCCCAGGCCCCGCGCGGCGTTGATTCGGGCAGATAATGATATTCAGCGTGCGCGCCGACTACCCCAAGGATTGGACCAGCGGGGTATGAGTCAAAGCTGTTTTCCAAAAGTACAACATCCGCCAGTGGCGATTGAACGACAGAAAACACTACGGCCAGTATCACTGAGGACAATTGGTATACCTCTCGTTATATGCGCGGTGCATACGAGCAGTTTACAGACAGAAATACGTAAACGGCAACGCTTGCGAATCGCGTTTCATAGGCGCGGGCATAGCCAAAGCGGTAGCGCCGTCCGACGCGGACTCTGCTACCGCAGTCCATACTTCAACGCGGAGGCGGCGTGGTGAGTGACGTTTCGTTTACGGGACGAGCGCGAGGTAATAGGGCGTGATAAACAGCGCGAGCAGATACAGGGGATACAAGAGTATTCCGAGGGGTCCGTTTGCGAGTTGGGTCAGTAGTCCGCCAAAATCCGTCATGTGAAGTTCCTCTCCTTACGGGTCATATCCACTCAATACTATGCGGTAGAAGACGATGCGTTACAACGCGCACATGCGACTTTATTTCGTGCCTGCGTCGGTTTGGGTCAGTTTCGGCGCGGTGTCGTGGTCCTGTGTGCCTTCAATCCACGTGACGGAGGTCGCCTGGCTGCCCGGGCCTTTCGTCTCGGATTGGTACGTACTTGGAAACATTGAGGCCATATTCGCGAATACCTGGAGATGCCCAAGCAGGTAATAGCGCATGATGACACTGAGCAACAAAAACCACGTGAAAAGCTTTGTGCCGCCGACAAACAACACGATCATCTGGTACTGCCGAACTGGAATTTCGCCGAGCGCGAGCAGGCTAAACGGAGAAAACGTTAGGAACGCGATCAGACCGAGGATTGAAAACTGCAATCCGCGCGCCTTTGCGTCGGGGCGCTCCATGCCCACGTCGAGACAGCGTTGATACGCGAAATACCCGAGATACCCCGCGAGCGCGAGCGTGATGACGTGCGGTGAGTTGACGATTGCGGACTGTGTGGCCACGAGGCCTGCCGCGCGCGCGAGTTGAAAAACAGCTTCGGGATGAAACCCGAACAGGAAGAAAATCAGCCACAAAGCGTAGGCCGGCAAAGTCCAGACGTCCCAATGGGATTTCGCGTCGTTCAATCTACTGCTCCACCCCGCGACGGAAACCGGACGTTGGCCGCGCGGGCTTTGAAAAGCGAATCAGGGCGCGTGCTGATATCAGCAGCGCCCTGACCATTGGAACAAACTGGCTCCCGGACTGTCAACCGTTTAATGCAATCATAGACCGGACTTGATGACCGCGTCGCAGATGGGCCCGCGCGAGCGATGCCCTTTTAGCACCAGGTGCGCGTAGTTCGGAATGCCCTTCATCATACTGACGATCCAGTTCAAGGCGTTGTTCGATTCGTTGAGGTAGGGATTATCGACCTGGCGCGTATCGCCTAGGCAGATGCACTTGACATTTTCGCCCATGCGCGTGAGCAACGCACGGATTTCCGTGCGCGACAGGTTCTGCGTTTCATCAATAATGACGACGGCGTCCTCAATGGTCATGCCGCGGATAAACGCGAGAGGAAGAATCTCGAATTTGGAGGGATCAAACTTGGAAGCGGGGTCCTTGGCTTCCTGGAACACCTTGTTGGCCGGCCGCATGCCGTGCAGTTTGTTAACAAGGCCGTAGAGATACCGCACATAGGGTTCCATCTTTTCGTCGACGTCGCCTGGAAGGTAGCCCATTTTGGATCCGATTTCGATCATCGGCTTGAGGACATAGATTTTATCGAAGCGCTTTTGTTCGAGCGTCATGTACAAGGCCGCGGCCAGCGCGAGGAACGTCTTGCCGTAGCCCGCGTCGCTTTGCAGCGAAACGAGGTCGATGTGCTCGTGCAATAGCAGCTCGAATGCGAGGTTCTGATAAGCGTTGCGAGGGCGGACCTTCCAGACTTCGTGTTCGTAGTCGACGAGATGCGAACCGTGCGGGCCATAAAACATCGGCCGGCCTTCATGCCAGGAGAAGCAGTTCGCGGGCTTTTCCGGTTCTTCTTCCGCGACGAAACCCGTGTACTGTTGCGACTCCGACTCGAAAGGCTTCGAGCATTTATATTCCTGGCTTTGCACCCCGCTGAATTCGGCCATCAGTTGCAGGATGCGATCATTCGTCACGAGAATTGGATCATCCAGTCCCGCGCCCTTAATCTCCTTCAGGATTTGAAGATCGACGCTTGGAATGAGCGGCTCGGCGGTTTCGTCCTTGATGATATGGATGACTTCCAGGTTTTCGCGAATGGAGTCGATTGCTTTGGCGACCAGGTGTTTGACGCGAGGCTCTTTTTTTAGCTTGTCCAGTTCGAGGATGACGTGAAACGGAATTCCAACGGCGTTCTCATTGCCATTCCGCAGGACGCGTATGCAGTTTGGGTCTTCGAGCAGGGCGTTCGTGTCGAGGATATAGCTTTTTTTCATGGCACTACTCCCGGGGAACAGTTGCTGCCTGTGGTCTGGTCGCGGGGACGCCTTGGAATTGCCTGGGCCGCCAGTTTCCTCCTTCCCGTTGTTGCCGGAAAACGGAACGCGCACCACGGGGTGGCGCGCGTGGGATCGTATGGGCACACCAACGCGGCGTGCGTGGGAATGCGGGCGAAGTTGGCGTTGTGGGTCACCGGGTGGGGTCAAGCGGGAACCTCGCCGTGTCCGGTGATTCGGAGGATGGCGCTTGTGAGCGGGCCGTCCGGCCAGCATCGAGCGGTTTGTCGCATCCGGTTTATGCGGCGAATCCTTCTAGGTGAGGAACCATAAACAGCGTATCACAACCTACGATGATTGTCCACCGAAATACACAATATATTGTAGTTTGCCGCCCCTAACCCTACCATGTATCGCGCTGCATCCTTGCATTAGGCCTGCATATAGCCAGAAAGATATTCGCGCACACGGTCGGCTTCGGTTTTCAGACGTCCGAATGCCGAGGAGGCGATGGCCATGTCCCCCGTCTTGCCCGTCTCTTCCAGATTCTGCGCAATATCCTGGAGGGTCCTTGCGCCCATATTCGCAGCGGACCCCTTGAGGGCATGTGCAGTCCGCCCGATGGAGCGGACATCGCCACTGGAAATGAGTTCGGCCAGATCGGAAATGCGCTGGGCGGTATCGGCAAGGAAGGTGATGATTAAGTCTGCCTCCAATTCCGGGTCGCCCATCGTGATTTCTCCGAGCCGGTCCAGATTCACAGGGGTATCGGACGAGAATGTTGAGACGGGTTGCGACAGGTTCTTTTGTACCGGGGGATCATCCGACAAAAAGGCGCGCAGGATTTTTTCGAGAGGGTCCGCGTGCAGCGGTTTGGTCATCACGGCGTCCATGCCCGCTTTAATGCAAAAGTCATGGTCCGCGCGCAGCACAGACGCGGTCAAGGCAACGATGGGGGTATAGCGGCGATCGCCTTCGTAAAGGCGGATTGCTTTTGTGGCTTCGTAGCCGTCCATCTCCGGCATGTGGCAGTCCATGAAAATGAGGTTGTACTCTGTTCGCTTTACGGCCTCCAAGGCTTCGCGCCCGTTGTTCGCGATGTCGCAGCGGCACCCCAGGCGTTCGAGCATGCGCGAGGCGACTTTTTGGTTGATGAGATTGTCTTCGACGAGCAGGATTTTTACGCGTTGCCGCGCAGCCTCCATAATCGTGTGTTGGGTAACGAGACCCGGAATTGATCCCGTCGCTTTATCGTAGCGCGTAGCGACCGCTGCGATGGCCTCCAGCAGATGGTCGCGTTTGACAGGCTTGCTCAGGTAGGCCGCATATCCTCGTTTGGCCATTTTTGCGGCATCGCCCCGTTTGGGCCAAGAGGTAATCAAAATAAGACGGACCCTGTTGACGACTGGGTCTTCCTTGACGCGTTCCGCGAATGCCACGGCATCCGTCCGGGGTTGTGCT
Source organism: Candidatus Hydrogenedentota bacterium (assembly GCA_034408725.1). Classification (GTDB taxonomy): domain Bacteria; phylum Hydrogenedentota; class Hydrogenedentia; order Hydrogenedentales; family SLHB01; genus JABWCD01. Next base: position 9,925 of record JAWXCN010000178.1, on the reverse strand, counting down.
GAGTCGACAAGCGCAACGGCAAACGGCACGGCGTTTGTTGCACTGGCCCTGAGCTTATCGTAGGCCGCATCGGTGTCCGTTACCTCTTCCACCGCTACGCCCCAGTTCCGGAGTTGTTCTCGATATACTTTTCGGGCGGTCGCGCTTCCATCCACGACCAATACGCGCAACCCGGCGAGAGCGTCGAGGCTGAGGGGGGCCTGTTTTTCCGGACCTTGAACGATTTCGGCGCGCAAGTTGAAATAGAACGTCGAGCCTTTGCCTACTTCACTTTTCACGCCGATTTGCCCGCCCATCGCCTCACACAGCCGCTTGGAAATGGTAAGGCCAAGGCCGGTGCCGCCGTATTTTCGCGTGGTGGAAGAGTCTGCCTGGGTGAAGGGCTGGAAGAGGAACGGAAGCCGGGATTCAGCGATTCCGATGCCCGAATCGGATACCTCGAACCGGAGCATCGCCAAGCTGGATTCGCGGGCTTCCAACTCTGCGGAGACGACAATCTCGCCGCGTTCGGTGAATTTCAGCGCGTTGCTGGCGAGATTCAGGAGGACTTGCCGGATTCTTCCCGGATCGCCCTTGACGAAGTCTGGCACGCCGTGGTGAATGAGAATGGTGAACTCGATGCCCTTTTCCTGTGCGCGGGGCGCGCAGATGTCGCCGATTTGCTCGATGGCGGCGCGCAGATTGAACTCGATGGATTCCAGTTCCATTTTGCCGGCCTCGATCTTCGAGAAATCAAGGATATCGTTTACGACACTGAGCAGGGCTTCGCCGGAAGTGCGGACCATTTGCGCGAATTCGCGCTGTTCGGGGTTGAGTTCCGTGTCTAACAGGAGGGTCGTCATGCCGATTACACCGTTCAACGGGGTTCGGATTTCATGGCTCATATTCGCGACAAAATCGCTTTTCGCGACACTCGCGACCTGCGCCTCGAGCGCGAGCTGGTTGGCTTGACCAATCGCCTCCTCGAGCTGGAGGTTGGCGGCCTCCATCGCGCGCGCGCTCGTTTCAAGTTGTTGTTCGGAGCGTTTGCGCTCGGTGATATCGCGGGCCGTGCCGATGGCGTGCCACTCTTCACCAAAACGGACGCCGGTGATGGCGAGTTCGAGTGGGAATTCGGTCCCATCTTTTCGCAGACCCTGAACTTCCTGAGTTTTGCCGACGACCGCGCCGACGCCAGATTCCAGGAAATGGCGGTGTCCGCGCGCAAACGCGCTACGGTATCGTTGGGGCACAATCGTATCGTGCAATGGACGTCCGAGAACTTCCATGCGCGAATATCCGAAGATACGTTCCGCGGCCTCGTTCCAGAAACTGACGAGGCCGTCCTCATCCATCATGATGATGGCGTCCGCGACGGAAGCGGTGATCGAACGCAGTTTTGCTTCACTCTCGCGTAACGCGTCTTCGGCGAGCTTGCGTTCGGTGATGTCGCGTCCGATAGCCTGAAATTCGATGATGCGGCCATCTGCCGCGCGGATTGGAGTGTCCTCCCATTCCTGCCAGCGGACCTCGCCGTTGGGCCGGACTACCTCGTTGCGGGTCGTTATGGCGCCGTGCGAATTTTCGAGTTCCACGATAATTTCCGCCAGGGACTGGCTAGATGGAATAACTTCGAGAAAGCTCTTGCCCACCAATTCATGCTGCTCTTTCCCGAAATACGTGCAATACGCCTCGTTGACATAGGTGAGGACCGTGTCGGGTTGGTAGCGGCACACGAGTTCCGCCTGCAATTCGATGATTCCACGGTACTGCTTCTCGCTCGCGAGTAACTCCTGTTCCGCGCGCTTACGCTCACTGATATCGACGATGCAGCCCATGCTGCCAATGATCGTGTTGTGCGCGTCGCGCACGGGGACGACGTTGACGAGGACGTGACGCACGCCGCCATCCGGCCGCAAAAACCGGCATTCGAAGTCGAACGGTTCTCCATTACCAACGCGCTCGCCGCCGCGTTGCCGGACCCATGCGTGATCCTCGGGATGGAGAGCGGAATGCCAGCCGTCGCCGATGGCCTGATCGAGTGTCATGCCCGCAATGCCGGACCATGCATCGTTGACGAACAGGCAATCGCCGTGGACATTGGCCTCAAAAATCCCCACGGGGATGTGCGTTGTGAGCAGACGGAAACGCTCCTCGCGATCCAGGTCCTTTCGCGCTGCTTCATCGAGTGTCGTCATGAGCGCGTTTACGCCTTCGGCGAGGCTGGATACTTCGTCATGCCCGGATTGCGCGACGCGCGCGCCGCGATCGCCCGACACGCGGATGCGCGCGACATCACGGCTGAAGCGGCGAAGCCGCGAAACAATGAGCAGTTCGACCACGGTTACAAGTACGGCAATAGTGGCGGCGCCGATTCCAAACATAGACCAGGCAAAATTAGTACGCGCCGCGCGTGCCTGCTGGTAGAAGGTGCGTGGCAACCGCGTTGCCAGGACAATGCCGTTATCGCCGTTTATGTCGTGGAGATGCGCGTATCCCACGATTTCGTTTTCATTTTCGCGCATGACATGGATGTGATTGCCGCGGTTGGCGTCCGGGTTGGGGAGGGAACGCGCCAAATCGGCGATGTTTGGTGGAGCGGTGTCATTCAGCACGAAAGCTTGCACCGAGAGCCGCAGTTGATCGCCGAGGGCGTCGAGCTGGTCCTGTGTCAGATCGCGGGCGAAAATGAGCGCGCCGCGGGCTGGACCTTGATAGGTGCTTTTGAGAATGGGCCGAGACCCGGCGAGGATTGCGCCGTCTGGTGTCAAAATGATTCCGAACTGGTGGCTGCTCGCCACCCCAGCCGGATGGTCCAGGAGCACGGCTCCGGGCGCCAATGCGTCAAGGAGATACGCGGAGACGGGCCGTTGTTTTTTTGTTTCCAAATCGTAGGATCGCGCGAGGACCACGCGGCCTACTTCATTGACGATTACAACCGAATTGACGCCAATATCGGCAAGAGACTGTCCGCTGATATTCGCCAGGATGAATTCCTTGTTGCCGTCGGCTACGAAGTTGTACACCTCGTCCCACGCGGCCCAATCCGCGCGGGGCAGATCGAGCATGAGCTGCTGGTTAAACGTGCCGGCGACGCCCATGGCGCGTTCGATGGCGTACTGGGTTTCGATCTCCTCGTAACCCCGCATCATGTGGGCATCGAGAACCGCGAAGATGGTGATAACGATCAGCGCCACGGCGGGCGTGAAGATGAGAATTACTTTGGCGCGCAGATTCATTCTGGGTACTTTGCGCGCCCGAGAATGGAGGGCAGCCGGCGCATGGGAAAACTGCGGCCTGCATGCCGTTCCGGTGCGAGCGTCATTGGCGGTGTTCCCATTTGCAAACGTGTGGGAAGCGGTTCCGCTCCCGTGCATTCAATGCGCCGCGCCCGATTCCACGTTCCGGGCAGGGCGGCGAAGTATAGCATACGTCCAGTCTCTGAAACAGGACGTACAGGGCCGCGCTCATTTTTTTTCTTGAGTAGGATGGCCGGGCCGCATCCGCTATTATGTGCGGCTTCACACGCACGCAGGGAGTATTCGCATCATGCAGTTGGACCGAACGGCGCCGGAAGTTGAATTCGCGATGGAGGCAGTGCGCCAGGCATCAGTGCTTGTGAAAAGCGTCGAGCGCGAACTGGTGAACCAGTCCATCACAAAGACCGATAAGTCTCCCGTCACGGTCGCCGATTTCGCAGCACAGGCGATCGTAAGCTGCCTCTTGGAACGCGTGTTTCCAAATGACCCCCTCGTAGCTGAAGAAGATTCGGCGCACCTGCGCGATCCGGACTCCCGCGAGACTCTCGAAAAAGTTGCGAGTTTTATTGGCCGGCATATGGCCTATTCCACTGCGGAAACCGTGTGTGCATGGATCGATCGCGGCGGCGCATCCACCTCAGACCGATACTGGACTCTCGACCCCATTGACGGCACCAAAGGTTTTCTGCGCGGAGACCAATATGCGGTGGCGCTTGCGCTGGTGGTCAATGGGCAGGTGCAAATTGGCGTGCTTGGCTGCCCAAACCTTCGAGATGGCCATATACCCGACCATAGTGGACCCGGATCAATTATCGTTGCGCAACGCGGAAAAGGCACATGGACGCAATCCATGTCCGGCAGCGATGGCGCACTGACGCAACTGAAGGTGTCGGGCAACACCGATTCCGCTGACGCGCAGGTGCTCCGCTCGGTCGATGCCGGGCATACGAACGTCGGGCGGGTTGCGCAGTTGATGGAACTACTGGGTGTGAAGCACGAACCCGTGCTGATGGACAGTCAGGCAAAATACGCCGTCATTGCCGCGGGCTATGGCGACCTGCTCTTTCGCCTGCTCACGAAGGCGCAGCCGGACTACCGAGAACGCATCTGGGACCACGCCGCCGGATCGATCATCGTCGAGGAGGCAGGCGGCCGTGTCACGGACCTAACGGGAAAACCACTGGATTTCACGCAAGGGCGATCATTGACCGGTAATGTCGGCATCGTCGCGACGAACGGTCTGCTGCATGAAACCGCGCTCCACGCCATTCGCACCGTATTCGAGGATTATTCGGCGTAGCCGCGAATGCAAGGCATGGACACGGAACACCGTGGATGATTACAATGCGGCGCACACGTGTTGGCGGGGCGGCGCACGAACTACAAGGTATCGAAAAACATGGTTGACGCAGAACTACTCAGCATACTGGTGTGTCCGGAAAACAAGACGCCCGTTTCGGTGGCGGACGACGCTTTAATCGCGAAGGCGAATTCCGCCATTGAGGCGGGCACGCTGAAAAATCGCGGCGGGGAAAAAATCGAAGAGCGTATCGACGGTGGTCTTGTGCGCGAGGACCGTGCGTACATGTACGCAATTCGCGATGATATCCCGATCATGCTGATTGACGAATCGATTCCGCTGAACCAGGTGTGAGAGAAAAAAGCGTAGCTACCGCTGCCGCACTTCAACTCGCTACGCGCGACAATTACGTACGTTTGAAAATTCTCGCTACTCGCTAAATTCTGGCCAATCGTATGCGTCGGCGATTGCGCGTAGCAGTTTTTCGTAGAGTCTTGGGCCGGTGCTCGAGTTTGTCATGATTGCCGCGCCGTAGCCTTTGTCCTGGTAGGCGACAAGCAGACAGGTAAACCCCTCGTTCCCGCCGTTGTGTTCGAAGCGCGATGCGTCGCCCTCGCCGGAGAGAAAAAAGCCAAGGCCACACGGACCATCGCCCTGTTTCGTCCACATTTCGTTGATACCTGCTTGATCGAGCACGGGCGATGCCTTGCCCGATTTTGTATGTTGCAATGCGATGGCGGCTAGCGCCAAATCCGACGGTGTCGTCCAGAGACCCGCGGCGGCCATTTCGGGGTAGACATGATAGCGGCCTTCGACCGGCTTTCCGTTCAAGTGCGCTGTCGCGGTGCTGTCCGAGAGCGGCGCGGGCAGGGGGTGATCAAATGTGCTGTGTTTCATGCCCAGCGGCTCGAGTACAAGGCTGCGCATCAAAGCAGGAAACGGTTTTGGATCAATGTCTGTCAGTAGCAACTGTACGATGGTGTATCCGCCACCAGAGTATTGGAATTGCGCCCCCGGTTTCTTTTCAATGCGCACCGCGGGCGTGTTTGCAGGGGGTTCGCCATTAAGCACCTGAATCACTGACGGCGCCGGCGCGGCCGCGGAGTATCCTGGGAACCCGCTGACATTCAGTCCCGCGCGATGACTGAGTAATTGCCGCAGCGTGACTGGTCCTAGATCGCTTTTGGGCAGTTTCCACGATTGCAGGGCGCCGTTGACGTCCGTGTCCAGATTCAGATTACCGTCGCGGACGAGTCGCAAAGCAGCGAGCGCTGCGAAAGGTTTGGAGATGGATGCGGCCTGAAACAGGGTTTCGGCGGTCACAGGGTCCGGCTCTCCGGCTTCGCGCACGCCATAGCCTTTCGCCCATGCAATCTTATAATTCTCGATGACGGCGACGCTGACGCCGGGAACATTTGCGCGCGCCATCTCCTCGGCGATTGTATGGGGCTTTGCTCCGTGTTTTTTCTCCAACGCTGATCGCAGGTTATTCTCGATCCAGGCGATGCGATCTTCTGAAGGTTCACGTTCAGACGTTCTGACTCGTGCGCAATTTGCCGCAAGACAAACGACAACGATAACGACGACGACCTGGTATTTTTTCAAGGCAATTTCCTTCGATTTGCCAACCACACTTCGGGGCGCTATCGTGAATCAGTACATGGCACCCCCTACAAAAAGCGACAACCTGCAGCACGCTATCATTGACGTGTTTCGCGAGCAAATCCGGCAACGCTACCTGGCGGAGAATTGCCGGCGCTTTCCCGAGTTGGACGCTATCTCCAACGCGAAACTCGACGCGCTGCGCGATTTCTTTCTGGAGTGCATTTATCCCGCGTCGAAGGACCGCGACCGGTTGGACGATGCCTTTGACCGCATGGGCGAGATTATCCGATCACCCAAGCGCATGGTGCCGCTCATGTCCATGGCCTTCAAGTCCGTATGGAAACTGGGGCGCATGTTTCCCTCCGCGGTTTCGGCCGGCAAGAATACGTTGGAAGCGTATATCGAGACCCGCAAGCTTGAAGATACGTTGCTGGCCTACGCGACGAAGCACAAACTCCCGCCGGAATCTATAGGCGATCACGATATCATGGTCCGCATGGTCGCGTCCCTTCCGGAAACCGAAATGACGTCATTCCGGGACGAGACACTCAAACTTTTTCACCATCTCTCGAATGTGAAACTTCTTGAGGCCACCGTTGAGATCATGCGCAACTCGAAGGGCCTCATGGAATCCCGCCCAGATCTCTACCACGAAGAGGAACTCGCGGGTTTTGCATTGGGCCATGAGGTGTTAACGCGGGGCCTCGCGCTGTTCCGTTCACTCGACCCCGCCGAGTTCCCCATCATAATCCGCGGCATTGAGGTGGTTGAGATCGATTGGTATCATCGGATCAAAGCGGAGGCGGCTGGTCTCGACGCGGGTGCATGAGCGGCGCGCCATTCGTTCAACTATCGCAGGTGCAAACCTTCCAATCAGGAGGATACCCATGTCGTACCGCGTGTTGCTTTTGATGTTCACTGCCGTCGCGCTGACCGTTCCGGTGGCGGCGGATACGTTGGACGGCAAGTCGATTCTGCTCGAGGCCGGCGACCAGACCAGCGTGGACGTTCCCGTCTCGATTCCGTTCGACGGCACGATTGGAGAAGGCGAAGTCATTCGCTTGATCCAGAGCAAGACCGCCAAGGAATTTCTGGGGACATTGCGCAACGGCGAACTGACGTTCGTGCCCGAAGGCGCGCGCCCGGGAACCGAACACCTTTTCGCGGTCAAGGTCCAGAAGGACAATGTGCCTCCGCGCGTGCGAGTCACGAAGCGCGAAAACGAGAACGCCATCGACGTCCTGATCGACGACGTGGCTTTCACGACCTATTGGTATCCGAAAGAGGCCCGCAAACCATATCTTTGGCCGGTGTTGAGCGACGGGGACGTGCCCGTCACGCGCGCGTTTCCGATGGGAGAGAAAGAACAGACCGACGACCATCCACATCACCGTTCGTTCTGGTCCTCCTACGGCAATGTGAATGGGGCGGATTGCTGGGGCGAGACAGACAATGCAGGCTGGCAGGAAACCAACGAAGTGACCTACGGTTCCGGGGACGGATACGGCTGGATTCACGCGAAAAATACTTGGGCCGACAAGGACCACAAACCGGTCTGCCTCGAAGAGCGCGAGTACCGTTTTTATCCGGGTAAAAAGGATGCGCGTTTGTTGGACGTGCAGGTTAAGTTTACGCCCATTGATCAGGACGTGAAGTTCATTGACACGAAAGAAGGCGGCATCGTGGCATTCCGCATGCGTGATTCGATGACTCTCAAAAATGGCGGAGAGATCACAAACGCCGATGGCATCACCGGTGGGGCGACGTGGGGCAAGCCCTCGGCGTGGTGCGACTATACCGGGCCCGTCGAGGGCAAGGGGGCGCACGGCATCACGGTTTTCGACAATCCGGCGAACCTGCGGTATCCCACGACATGGCATGTGCGCGATTACGGGCTGATGGGCGCGAACTGCTTCGGGTATTCCGATTTCACGAAGAAGGAAAAGAACGGCGATTACACCATCAAACAGGGCGAACTGCTGACGTTTAACTACCGCATCTACGTTCATCGCGGCGACGCGAAAGCGGCTAAGGTTGCGGACCGGTATGCGGATTATATCAATGCGCCCAAGGTCAGTTGGTCCGATGCGAAGTTGAAGGCGGTCGAGAAGAAGACGGTTGAACTGCGGGGTCACGAGAAGGCGCAAAAGTAACGGGTGGACGCTGCCGCAACAATGTAAAGAGGTAAATCTGATGAAGAATTATGTCCAATGCTGGCGCTCAGTGGTGATTGTCATTGCGCTGCTTGTGGTATCGAGTGCGAATGCAGAACCGCTTCACGTTTACCTGACGTATTCGGGCGCGCCGGAGACCTCGATCGACATCAACATTCTCCAACGTGATAAAAGCAAGATCGAGTCTGTCGATGTTCATTACGATACCGAAGCGCGCGGTACGGACCCGGCGGCGTACAAACACCACGTCAAAGCGGATTACGTGCAGACCACGATGGAACTCAGCGACAGGCGCTCGCTCTACGTCGCGCGCATCACGGGCCTCAAGCCCGGCACGGTCTACCACTTTATCGCCGGTGAAGCCATCTATGGATTGTCGAGGGAGCGCAAATTCCGGACACTACCCGGCGGTGACAAGCCTTTCCGCATCGTCAATGGCGGCGACATGGGGATCGACGGAAAGGTCATTCCGCTGCTCACCCTTGCAGGCAAACAGGACCCGGATTTTGGTTTGATAGGTGGTGACATTGCGTATGTCAACGGATTGCTTGGAAGTTTCGCGATGTGGGACACGTGGCTCAACAACTGGGACCAACTCATGGTCGCCACCGATGGCCGCATGATCCCGATTACAACCGCCATTGGAAATCACGAGACCAATCGTTATGAGAGCGAGCGGAACGATATGCGCGCGCCGTGGTACACGGGCCTTTTTGGGCGGCAGGGCGAGAATATTTATTATTCGCGCCAGTTCGGCGAAAACCTGGTCGTGTTTTTTCTTGACTCGGGCCATCTGGCGCCCCACGGCGGCGCGCAAACCGAATGGCTGAAAAGCGAGATGGCCAAGTTCCAGGGCGTGAAATACAAGTTCGCGGCGTACCATGTGCCGCTTTATCCAGCCCATCGGCCCACCGAAGGCGGTGGTTCTGTCGAAGGCAGGACCCATTGGTTGCCCGTATTTGATCAGTACGGCTTGACAGCCGGCCTCGAACACCACGACCACGTGTTCAAGCGCTCGAAGATGTTAAAGGGCGACAAAGTCGTCAAGAAGGACGGGATCGTCTATATTGGCGATGGCTGCTTTGGCCGCGGCACGCGCACGATTGATGCGCAACCTCGCTGGTACAACGCCGTCGAACTGGCCGATGAGCATTTTTGGGTCATTGACGTATCGAAGCGGAATATCAAGTTCCGGGCGGTGAATGATGAGGGCAAGGAGATTGATTCGTTTGTATTGAAATGACATGGACGAACACGGACGAACGGGAAAATACCAGGGCAATCGCGCTTAAGTCCCGAATAACCCGGCGACGCCAAAGTAAAGCGGCGCTGTCGGGGGACCAGCGCTACGCGCAGCCAATGACGTCCGAAATCCGCGCGGAGCGCCTTGGAGTGCGGCTGCGGGTAGATGCCGCTTTCCATTTCCTGGGTAAAGTCGCTTCGCAGTTACGTGTGATTGCCCTGTTTTCTATTCACGAGTTCCTGAAGCCTTCAAATATATTGGAGCATTCGAGTACCCCGAAGTGAAAGCGGCGCTGACACGCCGCAGTCCAAGGCGCTGCGCGCGGCCAATTGACGTCTAAAATCCGCGCGGAGCGCCTTGGAGT
>JAWXCN010000177.1:0-7998 GCA_034408725.1 Candidatus Hydrogenedentota bacterium | reverse complement strand
AGACGATCCGCACTACGCCCGTGTGCTGCTGGGGTTGGCGCGCGACAGAGGGTTCAAAGGCATCGTCGCTATGCGCGGTCAACAGGCGTTGACGTATGCGCGCCAATACCATCCAACGGGCATTACACTGGACATTTTTCTGCCAGACATGCTGGGCTGGACGGTGCTGAACAGCCTGAAGATAGATCCAACGACCCGTCACATCCCCGTCCAAATCATTTCATTGGAATCCGAACGCCAGCACGGACTCGCCCGCGGGGCGTTCTCTTATCTGGTGAAACCAGTGACGACGGAAGAAATCGAAATGTCGCTGGATCGCATTAAGTCGTTTGTGACGCCGCATCTCAAGCGGCTGCTGGTGGTTGAAGACAACGACATTGAGCGGGACAGCATTGTGGAACTACTCGCCCACGACGATCTCGACATCAGTGTCGCGAGGACCGGTGCGGAGACGATGCAGATGCTGCTTGATCAGCCGTTCGATTGTTGCGTGCTGGATTTGCGGTTGCCGGACATGTCGGGATTCGATTTGCTGGGCAAAATCAAGGCTGAAACAGTACTGTGCAACCTGCCCATTATTGTGTTCACGGGCAAGGTGCTGACGCCGGAGGAAGAAACGCTGCTCAAGACCATGGCCAAGAGCGTGGTGCTAAAGGACGTACATTCGCCGGAGCGGCTTTTCGATGAAACGGCCCTGTTCCTGCATCGCATGGTCGCGGACTTGCCAGAGTCCAAACGGCAAATGCTCGATCTTCTGCATTCATCGAACGAAGCGTTGCGGGGAAGGACCGTCCTGGTGGTCGATGACGACGCACGCAATATCTTTGCGCTGGCGGGTGTTCTGGAGAATCAGGAGATGGAGGTGCTCACCGCGACCAACGGCCGCCAAGCCATCGAAATGCTGTCGAAGACACCGGATGTGGATGTGGTTCTTATGGACATCATGATGCCGGAAATGGACGGGTTTGAAACGATGCGTGAAATACGCAATAACCCTCTTTTCCGCGGATTGCCTATACTGGCGCTTACGGCCAAAGCGATGAAGGGAGACCGCGAAAGATGTCTCGAAGCGGGCGCGTCGGACTATATCGCAAAGCCTGTCAACATCGAACAATTGCTGTCCCTGCTGCGCGTATGGCTTTACAGGTAAGGCATGGAGACAATGAGTTCGATGACGAACATAACCCCCAGTAGTACCGCTGTACCGTTCGCGGAAGCCGGACTGCCGGGGCAGTCCATCGCGCCGGTAAACATATTGTTGGTTGACGACGATCCGCGAAATCTGGATGTCCTCGAAAGCATCCTAACGGCGCCTGATTACCGGCTGGTCCGCGCTCGCAGCGCGGATGAAGCGCTGCACGCGCTGGTCCACGAAGATTTCGCGGTGCTTGTCCTCGACGTGCGCATGCCGGACATGAACGGTCTTGAACTTGCCCAATTGATTAAGCAGCGCAAGAAAACTCAGCACGTGCCGATCATCTTCCTCACGGCGTATTACCGCGAAAACGATCAAATTCTGCGCGGGTATGGCGCGGGCGGCGTCGATTATCTGAACAAACCCTGCAACCCGGAGGTCCTGCGATCTAAAGTAGCCGTTTTCGTTGACCTTTTTCGCGTGAATTCAGCGTTGCAGGAAGAGATTGCGGAACGCAAACAGGCGGAACTGCGCGTCGAGGAGCGCACTGTAGAAGTGCAACATTTGGTCGGCCAACTGCGCGCGCTGGCCATTGAACTGACGCAGACCGAACAGCGCGAACGGCGGCGCCTGGCGACCGTTCTGCACGATTGCGTGCAGCAAATCCTGGTGTCCGCGCAAATGCACCTGGCTGCCGCGCAGCGGGACACGGATCCAGAGTCCGCCAGAAATACCATCAAAAGTGTGGAAGGATTCATAAAGGAAGCGCTGGATGTTTCGCGTTCGCTCACGGTTGAACTCAGCCCGCCGATTTTGCAGGAAGTGGGACTGGGCGCAGGGCTGAAATGGCTGGCATCCCGAATGGACGAGAAGAACAATTTTTCGGTGGACGTGAATGTGGACACTACGGCCGAACCACTGACGCAGGAGGACCGGTGCCTGCTTTTCGAATGCACGCGGGAACTTCTGTTCAACGCGCTCAAGCACGCCGGTGTAACAGAAGCGCGTGTAAACCTGGTCCGGACGGATGATGATCGCATCAAGCTCTCCGTGGAAGACCAGGGCAGGGGGTTTGACATTGACGCGGTGCGAAGCCGCATCAACGAGGATTCGACATTTGGACTGTTTAGCATCCAGGAGCGGCTTGCCCATCTTGGCGGCGAGGTACACGTTGACGCGGGCCCCGGCCGTGGAACACGCATAACCCTGATGACACCACCGGGGATGACGCGCGACGCGACGGTATCCGCGCCGAGTGGAACGAACGATCGGTCGGGTAGTCGCAGCCCCGTAGCGCTACGCCGGCCCCCCGCAATAGGCGTTCTGGTAGTGGACGACCACAAAATCATGCGGGACTGCCTCGCCAGCCTGCTCCGAACCGCCCCGGACATCGAGGTGTTGGGCGAAGCGGAAAATGGGTTGAAAGCAATCGAAATGGCAGGCCGGCTTAATCCCGATGTCATTATCATGGACGTCAACATGGACGGGATGAACGGGATTCAGGCGACGCGCGTCATCATGAGCAACCAGCCAGGCATAAAGGTCATCGGGCTGTCGATGCACACCGATGACGACGTAGCGCATGCGCTCCGGGAAGCGGGAGCGGTCGCATATTTGACCAAAGGGGATGCTTCCGAGGGTCTTATCATTGGCACGATCCGGGCCAGCGTCGCTAGTGTGGAGTCCGCACCAACCGTGTAACCCCGCGCCCGGCCATCCTCAAACGGGCATTCGTCCTACACTGGAATCAGCCGTCCGCCGACGGCCATTCCCGTAACGGTTCTTTACGCTCATGGGACAATAAATAGGAGGAATGCCATGGTCAGGTCGAGTACCTCCAGGACATTACTGTCGGCACACCCGGAACCCAGAATTGCGCGCATCGGCGGAGAACCCAAGATGGGTAAAGGAACTGCGAGAATAGCGGACGATGGACCACGATATGCCGTGGAATTCACGTTCTGCATCGGCAGGAACGCCGAAGGCGTCCACACCGACATGTCCAAACTCAAGGATGTGCTGCTGCCTGCCTGTGCTTTGGGAAAAAGCGGGTATACGCTAATTGAAGGCGACGCGGGAACGGACGAAATCGGTAATCCCGAGTATTCGGCAACCATTATGAAGTCGTACTATATTCGCAGCGTGAAGGAAGCTGAGATTGCCGCCGAAGAAGTGAAGGAGTTTTTGGGACGTGTGTTTGCCCAAATGTCGCAGGAATCTGTTTTGTTGAAATTCCAGACGATCGATAAAAAGCGGCGCCAGTCTGTCGCGACGAATAATCAGCTCATCGAAGTCGCGGACCTCAATGACATTGACGCTACGTATTTCCTGCCGTTCACCTATAGGACCGACCTATCGTAAACCTGAGTGCGTGAAGGAATCCCGCTCCGTAATTATCTCGCCAGTCCGGTAAATGTGCCGGACAATGAGCCTCATTCATCAAATCCTTCGATTCACCTGAAGTCTGCGAATTTTTGAAAGTATTTCGGGGTATCCGAAGTGAAAGCGGCGCTGACACGCCGCACTCCAAGGCCTTGGACTTCGGTAGCGCAGTCCGCTTCGGACGCAACTACCGCTTTCACTTCGGATTGCAAGTGGGCGGTACGCCGCGCTGTTGGTCGCTTGAAGTCAAAGCGGCAGCTACCGCTCCCGCACTCCAAGGCCTTGCGGCGAGTTTATCGCGCGGTGGCTGCTTCGGCGGGCTTGGGTTCAGTTTTGAAATAGCGATGAATGATGGCTTCGCCGGAGCGCATGAAATACACCGAGATTTCCGTCGAACCCTCGCGTTGCGCCCGCTCGAGGGCCTCGATGAACATGTCGTAGCCCGGCGTCGAGGTTTCGTCAATACGCACGATGATGTCGTTATTCTCGAATCCGAGCACCGCGAGAAATTCCGCGAGACTTCTGTCGACGACGAGGTCGGTGGAAATTTCCATGCCGCGGTATCCATGAACGTCGCGCAGGTTCTTGAGGCGGGTGCGGCCCATCTGCAACAGCATGGACCATTGGCTCGGGGAGATGTCCCATTCCTTCTCGGCGGCGTTGGCGAACAGGTCCTGTTGCGGCGCTGCACCCGCAAATCGCTGCCGGCTGCGCGCAACTTCCCCCGTCATCCATTCGTACGCACGGTCCCATTGCGTGGCCTCCTGCGCGCGGGTGAGGCGCTGTTGCCGTTTGTAAGCATCGATTCGTTGCTCAAGCGTCTGGTTCGCTTCACCGGGCAGCGCGTCGACATTCCAAGGGACGGTGTCAAAAGATGCGATCGTGTCTCGGCCCTGGTATTCGGTGGTTACAAAGCGCAGCGAACGCCCATCGGCGCTGAAAAATAAATCGCCATGATCGAGGGGTGACGCTGGCGGGAACGCAACGGGACGTTCGAATCGCAGCACTTCCCGGCCAGTAACGGCATCGAAAATAATTATGCCCGCGCCTTCGACTTCCGCCGCGAGGCGCGTTTCATCGGGCGACAATGCGATCGCAGACAGCGACAGCAACGGATTGCTCAGCGGCGACTCCGCGACTGCTCCAGTCGTTGCATCCAAAACCACCAATCCCGTTGAACCGGACACGAGTAGCTGTTTTCCACCGCTGGAGAAGAGTGCGCTCGCGACTTCTCCGGGATAGGCCGCGGTCCATGCGGGGGAAGCGGACGCGATACTCAGGAGCGTAATTTCGCTGGGTTCCTTGTCCATGAACGCAATTGCGACAGCCGTTGCATCCGGACTGAAAATCGGAAGCAGATGATTACCGGGTTTGGCGGCGGAAAGTGTTTTCGTGAGTTGGCCCGATTTTGCATCGAACAACTCGACGATACCGGAGGTCGAAGAGATGGCGATGGTAGCGTTGTCGGGGCTGATGGCCGGAAAGAATGGCGACCCGGTGATGGCGAGTTCCTGTTGGGAACGCGCGAGCAAGTTGTAGACCTTCGGCCGGTTATCGTCGGGTGTGAATAACAGATAGCTCGAATCCGATGCGAATTGCCACAACCTGCCACCCAGTCCGGAATGGCCAAGATTATCGATGCGGCCCAGGGGCGCGCTGGCGGCAATGTCGTAGAGGTGGCACGTGCCCTCGGTTGATGCAACCGCGAGTTTCGAGTGTGCGCGGTCGACGAGGTGTACTTCCTGTCCGGTCGTGCCGGTGGTTGCGCGCGGCGGGCCTATTAGTTGGCCTGGTGCATGCCACACCTTAACGACAGTGTCCGCGCCGGTGAGCAACAAATCACCGGCCGGCGCAAGCGCGACGGCGGAAATGTTCCCCGCGTGGCCGCGAATGGGGAACGGCGCCCGCGATGAGTCGTCAACCTCAACGAGATATGCAACAGGGCCGTCCAGCGCCACGGCAAGCTGTTTGCCATTGGGCGCGAACGCCATGTCGCGAACGTCGGCCTGAAAGGTGTGTGTGTTGAGTAACGCGCCCGTAGACGCGCTCCAGATGTTGATATTCGAGTCTGAGCCGCCAGTGGCTATCTGCGCGCCGTCTGGTGAAATGGTAACGCAGGAGAGATCATTGCGGTGCCCAGCCAAACGCGCGCGCACGGTCCACGTCGCGCTGTCCCAGATGATGGCGGAATCATCCAGCGATGCGGTAACGAGGAAACTTTGGTCCGGCGCCCACGCCAGCGCAATCACGTCGTTCAAATGCTCGCGCAGCACGGCAACCGATTCCCGTGTTGCCGCAGTCCATACGCGCGCGGTGTCATCGCTGGATGCTGTCGCGATTAATCGCCCATCAGGGCTGTACGCCGCGCCGTTTACTGCCGCGCCGTGGCCATCGAGCGTGGCCGCGGATTGGAATGTACCGGTGGTGCACACGAGCACTTTTGTCTGCGCCCCAGCCACCACGAGGGACTCCCCGTCCGGGCTGAAGCCGAGCGCGTGGATGGGCACGTCCATGAGGGTTGCGCGCCGGATTTCGGCGCCCGATTCTATGTCCCAGAGTATGACGGCGCCTGCGGCATCGCCGGATGCGGCCAATTTTCCATTCGTATTTACGGCAATGTGTTGCACGGAAGCAGAATGTCCTCGCAACGTGGCGAGATCGCTGTTGCACCGGTTTTGCAGCCAGCCCCATTCAAAGTTCCTGTGTGCTGGCGGACACGCAGCCAGGAGAGTGCGCGCAAGGCTAAACTGGTTTCGTTCGATGCTCTGATGCGCGAGCCGGATATTGCTGACGTACAATTCCTGTTCCGCAACAGCACGCGCTTCAGCTTCCTGTTTTCCTTTCTCGGTCGCGAGCCGTTCGGCGGTTTGCGCGGTGATGCGTTGTTCGCGCTCGCTGGTATTGGCCTGCAAAACTTGAACGTAGGATACGATGGCGACGACCAACAGTGTTGCCAACGCAGCAGCAGCCGTGGCCACCTGGGCGCGGTGCTTGTGCACGAACCGGCGCAATTGATCGCGCAAGGTGTATTGGTGCGACTGCACGAGCGCGCCGGAGGTGAACCGGCTGATTTCCTCGGCGAGCGCCGCGGCATTCGGATAGCGCATCGTCTGCTGCCGTTCGAGCGCTTTCGAGCAAATCGTGACGAGTTCGGGCGGCGCGTCCGGCGCGAGTTCGACAATGGGCGTGAGTGGCAGAAGGTTCATATGCAAAATGACGTTCTGCAATGGCGCGTTGTCGTAGGGGCGCTTGCCGGTGAGCAACTTGTACAGGACCGCGCCGAGCGCATAGACATCAGACCGTTCGTCGACATTGTCAATGTCGCCGCGCGCCTGTTCGGGGGCCATGAAATGCGGGGTGCCAAGGATTGTCCCGTACAGAGTCTGTGAGGTGGGACTGGGCGTTTCATCTTTCAGAATGCGCACAGTCTCTTTGAGTTCCGCGGCATAGACGTCGGCGCGGCCCTTGAGCTTGGCCAGCCCCCAGTCGATCACGACGGTTTCGCCGAAGTTGCCGAGCATGACGTTGTCGGGCTTAATGTCGCGGTGGATGACGCCGCGATCGTGGGCGTATGCCACGGCGTGACACAGGTCAAGATAATGTGTTAAAAGGCCAAGCCGCTCGCGCAACGTGGTGCGCTTTGCGAGCTCCTTGCTCAAGGTCTGGCCCCGGACCAGTTTCATCGTGTAATAGAGGGTGCCGTCGCTACGGTGTCCGAGTTCGTAAACGGGAACAATGGACGGATGTTCCAACTGGCCCGTGATGCGGGCTTCCTGAAGAAAGCGTGATACGGCCTCGACCGCTTCGCGGCTCGGGGTTGCGGCGCGCGACCCGATGGGTTCGTCGCTGGGCGGAATCAATTCCTTCATCGCGATATCGCGCGCCATGAAACTGTCGCGGACAAGACAGACGCGCCCGTATCCGCCTTTGCCCTGCTCGCTTACAAACTGGTATCGGCCCGGTGTTTCGAGTACGCCGGTGTCGGATTCCGTTGGGGTTGCGGTTGTCGCGGTCTGCGGGCGGGTCGACGCGGGTTGCGCGCCTTCGTTCGTGAGTTTGATGGCGCCACCGAAGGTTTTCAGGACCTGATCTTCGCCACCAAAAGTGTTCAGGGTTGCTCGGGCGTCTCCGGCATGGGCGTGGATTGCCTCGGCAACGAAACGTTGAATGAGTTCGCAATCCTGTGCAGAAAGCGCGCCGTCGTCAACAAGCCGGGTGTGAATCGGCTGGGTGGGGTCAACGGCCCATGCGGCGGCTGCCTGCATCAACCGGCTGGACGAGACCTTGCCAAGCTGAACGGCGAGTACGCCAAAGAGTAAATTGCGGTCTTGTTCCATGCAGCGGGGAACCCCACGTAAGGTGTTATCCTACACCATACGGCGCGGGTGTTTCGCATGCGACCCCCGATGGCCTCGCGCCTCGGCAAACAATTCACAAACGTGTGGATCTTCCCTCGTGCTCGTGCTCGTGCTCGTGCTCGT
>JAWXCN010000176.1:0-31247 GCA_034408725.1 Candidatus Hydrogenedentota bacterium | reverse complement strand
TATTATCCAGTCGATAAATTTCAATGAATCACTCTGGAGGATGCGAATCGCCGGGAATTCTATTCCCTACAATTTGCTTTACGAATTTGTTTGGACAAACCCCGAATTACTTAATGATTCTCAGATATAGCGATCATTAGTACAATGATCAGAGGCGGCGGAGCCGGGAACAATAGGGGACAGCCACCTATTTCGAGTCTCCCAGCTGTTACCAGTATTCTCGAACAACCGGGGAGAGCCACCAACTAAACCCCGCATCGTTACGACCCTACCCGCAGTGCAACGCCCTCGCCCTATCTATATAGGAATACCCTTCAACCAACAACCTCGCCATGCCAAAACCAACTACTTACGCCCCCCCAGCCCTTGGGCCCAATCGTCCATCCGGCGGAACAATGACGTTCCGCGGACCCGAGCTCCCGACATCACTGACCCCCTTGTTTCGTCAAAAAAAAATTCCGACACCCCCCTTCCTCTGTGCTTTCCGACTGCAACACGCTGGGCAAATAAGTAAAGACACAAGAGTAAGAACCGGTGACAGCCCCCTTTTTACAGTTGAGCGTACGAACTACGACCTGCCACGCTGGATTATGAATAAGATGACATCGGACGGGTCACGTTGAAGGACGATTATCATGGCTTCGACACGACGTACACATACACCACACGTGATCAGCTTTCCGACGATCACCACGCCGGGATCGAAAGTGCGGCATTTTTGATCATAATGTCTTGGGCCGAACAGTTGACGAAATCTTGAATCGTTGCATCCAAAAACCAATGCCCGTGGAGATAAACCAAATGCCGCATCTTGTTGCGTCGCGCCTTTTATAGCGGGCGTGATTATTGGCAGAATTTTACCGCAAGTTTCGTCCGGCATGGAAACCTGGCGCTACGCTTCCTGTCTTCCTCTCTCTCCGTGTGCTCCGTGTCTCCGTGGTTTACATTGCCCTCCTGCGCCGAATCGGAATTCATCGCTACATGGAACACCGCCCGGCCTGGAACCGGGCGCTACAGGACTTTTCGTCCAAGAAACAAACTCCACTGCTGCACCCCACGCTAGGACTTTCTCGCCGCTGCTGATGCATAGCCCAACGCGCCACGCAACCTCGGCCAAGCAGACGCTGCCCATGGAGTCTATCCTGCCGTGCAGCTTTGACTTCGCTGCGATTTGCGTGCTATCGTACAGGTACTTGGGCTGCGGGAATTCCATTCCGTGGCCATTGTGTTGTTACTGGTCTGAATATAACGGAATGCGCGTAGGGCTTTGCAAGACCGCGTTCCGGGCGAGTGGCGGAACTGGCAGACGCGCTGGATTTAGGATCCAGTATCGCAAGATGTGCGGGTTCAACTCCCGCCTCGCCCACCAACCGTGAAGCGATAGACTATCCATGGCGAAGAAGAAAAAGACCGAAGAAGCCGCAGCGGAAACGACTGCAACCGCGACCGCGACCGCGGAAGAACACGCGCACGACCACGATCACGATCATGCGCACGCCCATGACCATGATCATGACCACGAGCATGGACATCATCATCATCACGGCCATGACCACACGCACGATCACGATCATGATCATACGCATGGTGAAGAGGAATTCGAGTTCGTCGAAGACCCGACGTTCGCCGTCGATTACAAAGGCGAATGCGCGTACGAAGTAAAGGTATCGGTGCCACCCGCGAACCGCTCGAAGCAGGCCGACTCGATGTACGAGGAAATACGGACTGGAGCGGACGTGCCTGGGTTCCGCCGGGGCCGCGCACCGCGCCAGTTGATTGAGCGCAAATTCGCAAAGCACGTCAAGGCAGAAGCAGACGGCAAGCTCATCGGCGCTGCGTTTCAAAAATTAATCAAGGAGCAGAAGCTCAATCCGATCAAAATGCCGGACATCGACGGGTTGGAAGAGCTTCGCGAGCTTCCGCCGTCAGAAGCGCTTTCCTTTACATTGAAATTTGAAGTGTCCCCGAAAGTCGAATTGGGAAAATACCGTGGTGTCGAGGTTGAACGCCCCGTCGTAACGGTCGAAGCGAAGGACCTCAAAGAGGCATTGGAGGACCTGCGGGGCCGCTACGCTACCTTCGAGACCGCGGAGAAGGTCAAAGCAAAAGACGGCGATCAGCTCATCATTGACTTCAATGGCGTCGTCGACGGCGAACAGTTCCCCGGCGGGAGCGCCGAGAATTACCCGTATATCCTCGGGACGAAACGTTTCTTTCCGGAGTTTGAAACCGCCCTCAAGGGTGCGAAAACCGGCGCTGAACTCAACGTCGAGGTGAAACTCCCGGAAGACGGCCCGAACGCCGATCTTCGCGGTAAAACCGCGACGTTTGCAATTACGGTCAAGGAAATCAAGCGGCGCAACCTTCCAGAACTGGACGATGCCTTTGCCAAACAGGTCGGCGCAGAAGACATCGCGGGCCTGAAAGAACGAATTAAGACGCAGCTTCAGGATAACTCGTCGCGGCATAGCGAAAGCATTGCGCGGTCGCGCGCGTTGGATAAGGTCATCGAAGACAGCAAATTCGAGATTCCGAAGTCGCTCATTGAGGATGTCGCCAAGGGTCTCCTCCAGGACCGCGTCCGCGAACTGATTCAACAGCGCGTGCCCGTTGACCAGATCGAGCAGATGACCGCCGGGCTGCTGGAGCAGGCAAACGGCGACGCCGTTATCGAGATCAAACGCACGGTAGCACTCAACGAGATCGGCGACGCCGAAGGCATTACCGTCACCGACGAAGACTTTGAAATGATGGCTGAGGACATTGCGACGCGCATGGGCGTCCAGGCCGATATGGTTAGCCAGTACATGTCCGAGGAATCCCAGCGGCGTGGCACATACGAAGGCCGCATCTTCCGCGAGAAGGCGATTAAACTCGTCATGGATAACGCCAATGTAACTGACAAAGAAGTGGCGCAGGATGAGCTCGAGGAGCAAGCCAATGATGCACATGCGTAACCCGATGGACGTAGTCCAGGCGGTCACCATTTATGAACAGACCAGCCGTGGCGAACGCCCCTACGACATCTACTCACGCCTCCTGGCCGACCGCATCATTTTTCTGGGGATGCCTATCGATGATTACGTCTCGAACTACATCATCGCCCAGATGCTGTTCCTTGAAGCCGAAGACCCCGACAAAGACATTCAGCTCTATATCAATTCACCTGGCGGCAGTGTGACCGCGGGCTTGGCGATTTACGACACGATGCAATACATCAAGCCGGACATTTCAACCATTTGTCTCGGCCAGGCCGCAAGCATGGGCGCAGTGCTCATGGCATCCGGGTCGAAGGGCAAGCGGTTTGCGCTTCCGTATTCACGGTTCTTGCTACATCAGCCCATGGGCGGCATCCAGGGCCAGGCATCCGACATCGAAATCCAGGCCCGGGAAATTGTGCGCATTGGTGAGATGATGGATGAAATACTCGTGCGGCACACCGGTCAGGCCATTGCAGTCATTCGGCGCGACAGCGACCGTGATTTCTTCATGGGAGCCGAAGAAGCCCGTGCTTATGGCATTGTAGATGAAGTCTTGAAACGCTAGACGGCGGGAACTTGTACCTCTGGATGGCGGATAGAAGGTTTATAGAGTAATCGTTTTCCCGTGTATTACTTGCGCGGAACGTTAGAAGGAAGGCACAATAAGGGTGGACTGCGGCACTGGGAACCCCGCGGATGAGAAAATTGTTGACAAGCAAGCCCTTAAACTGCTATAAAATCCTCGAACGTGGCCGTTCGTAAGGGAGGATAGTATGGCCCCTCAGCGTAGCCGTGGCGATGTGCATACCTGCTCCTTCTGTGGCAAGCGCCACGATGAAGTCAGCAAGCTCATTGCAGGCCCAGATGTTAATATCTGCGATGAATGTGTGAACCTGTGCAGTGAGATTGTCGCAGAAGACCGTGCCCGGAAAGGGGTCTCTCGCAACCTTCGAGTACCAAAGCCCGCCGAAATCAAAGATTTCCTCGACCAGTACGTCATCGGTCAAGATCGCGCCAAGCGCATCCTCTCCGTCTCTGTCCATAACCACTACAAGCGAATTGCGTCGGGTGGTGAGATTGACGGAGTCGAAATTCAAAAGTCTAACGTCCTCCTCATCGGTCCGTCTGGTTGCGGAAAGACGTTGCTCGCGCAAAGTCTGGCGAAGCTGCTTGACGTACCATTTGCCGTGGTGGATGCGACGACTTTGACCGAGGCAGGTTACGTGGGAGACGATGTCGAAAACGTAATCTTAAAATTACTGCAATCAGCTGATTTCGACCAGACCCGCGCCGAGACCGGTATCATTTACGTCGATGAAATCGACAAGATTGCCCGGAAAAGTGATAGCCCATCCATTACACGGGATGTTTCAGGCGAGGGTGTTCAACAGGCCCTGTTAAAACTTCTTGAAGGAACGGTGGCTAACGTACCCCCGCAAGGTGGCCGCAAACACCCGCAGCAAGAGTGCATTCAAATTGACACCACCAACATTCTCTTTATCTGCGGCGGCGCATATAACGGTCTCGAAAAAATCATCGAGAAGCGCACCCGCAAGATGGTGATCGGATTCAACGCCGAAATCCAGAGCCGGAAAGACCGCAAGGTGGGTGAGTACCTCGAATTGGTCGAGCCGGAAGACCTGATCAAATTCGGCATGATCCCGGAGTTCACCGGGCGCCTGCCGATTATTGCGACGCTCAACGAACTTGACAGGGGAGATTTGGTGAGGGTGCTTGTCGAGCCGCGGAATGCGATTCTCCGGCAATATCAAAAGCTGTTTGAACTCGAAAATGTAAAGCTGCACTTCAAGGAAGAGACCATTGAGGCGATAGCCGATCTCGCGATCCAGAAGGAAACCGGCGCGCGCGGGCTTCGCAACATCCTCGAAGAGGCCATGCTCAATATTATGTTTGATATACCGTCCCGAAAAGACGTAAGGGAATGTATCATCACGCCCGGCGTAATACGCAATGGCGAAGAACCATTTCTCGTTTACGAGCACGAGGACTATAAGGGCGGCCATGGTTCGGAACAGGGACGTTCCGCACTCGCCTAGGCTACACAGTTGTCATATTTCCCTCGGAATTCGGCGCAAGAGGGTATAGCCGCGTTTGGGCCGGAAGGAGTTTTCCTCCTTCCGGCGCGGCATTTTTACGTGAAAGCGACAATGGAATAGCGTAGACGTTCGTTGCGATAGCCGTAGTAAGATTAGTAGATCGGGGACAGCCACGGGCATCCAGACGCGATGCCCGTGACAGTCCCCTACGGAAAACCCCAATGAAGGAGTCACCATGGCTTCCAAAGTGAAGTCAGCTACTACTATTCAGCGCATACCGTTGCTGCCGCTGAAAGACGTCGTCGTCTTTCCCCGCATGGTGATGCCGTTGCTTGTAGGCCGCCCCGGTTCGCTTGCCGCGGTTGAAGAAAGTCTCGCTGCCGGCATTCCCGTGTTTCTGTGCGCGCAAAAGGATCCGAGCGTCGAGACGCCTAAAATCGATGAATTACACAAAGTCGGCGTCGCGGCCAATGTTCTTCAGACGCTGCGCATGCCTGATGGCACGATGAAGGCCGTAATTGAAGGACTCGGTCGCGGGCGCCTGCTCAAGGTGCGGGAGTCCAACGGCGTTATCGAAGCCGCCGTCGAACCGGTGGCGGAAGAACCGTATGAAGGCTCTGAATCAGAAGCGCTGATGCGCGCAAGCCTCGGACAATTCGAGCAATACGTCAAGCAGAGCGGACGGGTCGCGCCGGAAGTGGTCGCGTCAATGCGCACTGTACACGAAGCGAACGCGCTCGCGGACCTGCTATGCGCGTATCTTCCTCTGCGCGTCGAGGAGCGGCAGGAACTGCTTGAGATTATCCCCGTGCGTGAACGGCTCGAACGCCTTTCCGTCCTCCTCATTCGCGAAACGGACATGCTGGACATCGAAAAGAAAGTGCGCGAGCGTATCCGTGAACAAATGGATCGCGGCCAGCGCGAGTATTTCCTGCACGAGCAACTGAAGGCCATCCACCAGGAACTCGGCAACAAGGAAGGGATGACCGACGAAAGCTCCGAGCTTCGCGCCATGATCGAGAAAGCCGGCATGCCCAAGGAGATTAAGGAAAAGGCCATGCGCGAGTTCGGCCGGTTCGAACGCATGCCGTCCATGAGCCCAGAGAGCGCGATTATCCGCACGTATATCGAGTGGCTCGCGGAAATGCCCTGGGCCAAACGCACCAAAGACTCGATCGATCTCGCTCTCGCGCAAAAAGTGCTCGACGAGGACCACTACGGCCTTGCGAAAGTAAAAGAACGGATTCTCGAGTACCTCGCCGTTCGCAAGCTCAGTAAAAGCACCAAGGGCCCCATTCTGTGTTTCGTCGGGCCGCCGGGAGTGGGGAAGACCTCGCTGGGCCGTTCCATCGCACGATCGATGGGCCGGAAATTTATCCGGGTTTCCCTGGGCGGCGTGCGCGACGAAGCGGAAATACGCGGCCACCGCCGCACCTATGTCGGCGCCATGCCCGGACGCATAGTCCAGAGCATTAAAAAAGCCGGCGTGAAGAACCCGCTTTTCATTCTCGATGAAATTGACAAGATGAGCATGGATTTTCGCGGCGACCCATCGTCCGCTTTACTCGAAGTGCTGGATCCGGAGCAGAACACCGCGTTCAGCGATCATTATCTCGAGGTTGACTTTGATCTCCATGAAGTGTTTTTTATCACCACTGCAAACAGCGAAGATGAAATTCCCGGTCCGTTGCACGACCGCATGGAAATCGTGCGCCTTTCCGGCTACACGTCTTACGAGAAGGAACGCATTGCGAAGTTCTTCCTGATTCCGCGGCAGATGACTGAAACCGGGCTTACGGACAAACACATAAAATTCGAGAGCAGCGGCATTCATGCGCTGATTCAGCGATATACACGCGAGGCGGGCGTTCGCGATCTCGAACGGCGCATCGCCAACGTCTGCCGCAAAGCGGCGCGCAAGATCGTGGAAAACCGCAAGCAACCGGCTGTAATCGTCAATGAAACCAGCGTGCCCGTCATGCTTGGCCCGCACGAGTACAGCGACTTGCGCGCGGACGATCTCGCGCAATCCGGCGTCGCCGTGGGCCTTGCCTGGACGTGGGCCGGCGGCGACGTGCTTCACATCGAAACCAGCACGATGCAGGGTAAAGGCATTCTCACATTGACGGGCCAGCTTGGCGACGTGATGAAAGAATCCGCGCACGCCGCATACACCTATCTCAGGTCGCACGCGCGCGAACTCAGGATTGCGGCCGATTTCAATCGTAAACTGGATTTGCACGTACACGTCCCCGAAGGCGCTATACCAAAAGATGGACCTTCCGCCGGTGTCGCCATGGCCGTGTCCATGGTGTCGGCCCTGCGCAACGCGCCCCCCGCCGAGCGCCTCGCCATGACAGGGGAAATAACGCTGCGGGGCCGCGTGCTACCGGTAGGTGGTATTAAGGAAAAACTACTCGCGGCGCATCGCGGCGGCATTCGCACCGTAATTCTTCCCAAAGAAAACGAAAAAGACCTTGTTGATATCCCCGCGGAAATTAAAAACGAATTGCGCATCGTGCTTGTTACCGAAGTGGACGAGGCGTTGCGCATCGCGTTCGAGAGGCCCGTCAACGGCGCAAAGAAAAAGTCGGGCCAAAAGGCGCGCGCCCGGAAATGAAAGTCCTATCCGCCGGGTTCGTGAAAAGCGCGTTGCGGCCGGAACAGTATCCGAGGGATGGCCGGCCGGAAATCGCGTTCGTGGGCCGCTCAAACGTCGGTAAGTCGACCATGCTCAACATTCTGCTGAACAAGAAAGGGCTGGCGAAAACGAGCAAGACTCCAGGTAAAACACAAACCGTTAACTTCTTTGACGTAAACGGAAACGTCTATTTTGTCGATTTGCCAGGTTACGGGTACGCGAAAGTTGGAAAATCATTGCGCGAAGAGTGGGCAAAGGTGCTCACATCCTATCTCACCTCGCAACGCCCGTTACGGCTTGTCGTTGCCCTCGTCGATTCGCGCCATAAACCCGCCGGACAGGATTTCGACATGCTTGAGTTGCTTGAACAAGCGCAGGTGCCCACCTTAATCGTCGCAACTAAAGCTGATAAGCAACGCCCGAACGAACTCGCCGAGTCGCTTTGCGACATCCGCAAGACACTGGACATCGACTCTGATGCGCTCCTGGTCCCGTTTTCCGCGCTTACGAAAGCCGGCCTTCGCGATATCTGGAATGTGGTGGACGATGCCTTGCGAACCAAAACAGGCAAACGATGATTTTCAGCCCATTCCCCGCCGCGAAATCGAATCACGCTATCGTATTCTACGTAAAGACCTTCCGCGCGATCTTCCGCATGCTAATTGCTCTGTCTACAAATTCAGTTTGCATTTCACGGTTGGATAGGTAGAATACCGCCTGCGGGCCGATCGCTCGGTTCGTGCGCTTTCTGGGGAGGGAGCGGGCTTTAGGTAGGGTCTCAGGAGCGGAGCACTCTACTCGATGGGTTTTTTTAGACGTATTTCTGACCTGATAACGCCTCCGCCTTCACAGTCGGAGGCGACGCAACGCTATACCCCGCCGCCGGGCGAAGGGGACAGTGAAGCGTCAGCACGCCTTTGGCCGCAATTGGTGAAGCTCATTTCTGCTGACGAGTTGAACAGCCCTGAATCAACTCTTGCCATCACCGAGCTTAAGCACATCGCAAGCGTGATTGGCCTCTACATAGCCGCATCCAAAATGCGGTTCATGCTTGACGCGAAACAACGCGAAGAAGGCCGGGTACTCCACAAAGACCGTGGTTACGTCCTTGCGGCGGACTTCATTTACCAGCATGTCAACAAGGAGCTTCAGGGTCTTGAGGCCGAAGGCCACGGGATCGGGCCAAACGTGTTCCGCAGCTACTGCAATGAATTGGTCGCCTGCCTCGTCAGTGGGAAAAATGTGCGCCGTGCCGTGGAAATTCCGATGCTCCTGGTAGACAACCTGCTCGAGCGGTCCCTTATGGCCATCGAACACCGCGATACATACCTGTCCCTAATCGTCCAGGCCCTCGAAAGCGCGCATGCCCAGGCAATCGCCAAATACGAATCTGACCAGCGCGAGCGCGCGCGGCGACGGCAGGAACGCAAGGCCGAAAGCGGAAGCGGCTCTTCCAGCACCGCCATTGAAGACCCATCCCATGTGCTCGATGGAGATACCGTCGAATATATCAAGGAAATGGGAGACCGCATCAACGTTTTTATCGCTGCCTATTCCCATTGCACTGCGGTGCCGATGCCCTACGCCGGTTCCGTGCCACCGGACCCCGCGATTGCGCAGCGCAACCTCGCCTTTCTACAGCAGGTCGCGCCAATGGCCGAATCCGCCGGGTATTATGGTCTCATCGCTATCGTAGCCCAGCGCATCGCCTCCGCCCTGTCAATCACCTCGCCGGACCGCCAAGCGGAATTCTGGGCGCGTTGCGCGATGGCCAATGAGTTGCAGGCCGACAGGGAAAACTCGATTCTTCTCTTCAAACTCGGCAAGCGCCGCTATAAGCTCGCGCAAGACGCGTACATGAAAGCGGGCGACATGCAGCGCGCAGCCGCGGCCGGTCAGAAGATCGGCTAGCGTATCCAATCCCGTTTCGCGCTTTCACTGCTGCCGTCCATCGTGTAGGCTTAACTGCATGCAAGCCGATGACCGTCCTATTCATTTTTCAACCGAGCTTCTCCACACGCCACGCTCCCATACCTTGCCCGCGTTACAAAAGCTGTATTACGAGCTTTCCCAGACGCGCCACGCCAACTATCTGGGCACAGACTTCTCACCGAATGCACCACCGCGCTTTTTTACTAAACGCGGCAAGAAAACACAGTCCATTACCGCGTTCCTGCCCGATCGGATTCTGATCGCGGAAGAGTGGGTTGACATTCCGTTGGCAGGTTTCCTGGATCGCGTCGAAACCATCGCTGACCATGCTGGGCGCGAACTTGGCATTTCCACGTTTGCCGCGCAATCCGTCACGATTCGCACGACGTTTGCGCTCAGTCATTTCGACGATGCCCGCTCCTATCTCTTCGACAAAATGTGCGGACTCGAGCACAAACTAGGGCCGCATATCGGCAGGCCCATCGGCGTTGGCGGATTGCGCCTCGTGTTGCCGGAAACTCCAGAGCATCCTGGTGCGCTGCATGTCACCATCGAATCGTACCGGTTCAGCCGGAATGAAGTGTTTGTAGAAGTGAAAGGCGTCTTCGCGCGGCCGATACCCACTGATTCAATCGTAGTATTGCGCGACAATACCCGAGTTGTCCGCGATTTCATCGGCGGCAACATCTATCCTTATCTCGCGCAGTTTGATGTACCCGTTGGTGACACGCTGTAATCGCGCCCGGCGATCTACCGGCGCGGCGTCACCCATGTAGTCTCATGGCAGTAGGAGCGCCGGAGAGTTCATGTTCGTGTCGTAATTGGCCGTTGTAAACCTTTCGGCACTTTGGGGCGTTAATGGAGTGAACTGGAAGCAGGACATGGACTTGAAGGCTGCGGACGACGAGCAGTTGGCCGAAGCTCTCAAACAGGGGGAGGCAAAGGCGCTAGACGAACTCGTGCGGCGCCACCAGGGTCGCGTTTATTCCGTGGCCTATCGCATCACCTGCAACCGGGACGATGCCCTTGACGTGGCCCAGGAAGTTTTTCTAAAGGCCTTTCGCAAAATTGAATCATGGCAACCCATTAGCGGATTCTTGCCCTGGCTGCTGCGCCTTACGGCCAATCAGTCCATTGACGTGGTCCGCTGGCGCAAACGCCGGCAAACCGAACCACTCGACTCCATCGATTCAGAAGGCAACGAGCGGCATCGGGAGCATGCTTCCGCGGCGGGAACCGGTAGCGCTGTCCAGGCAATGGAAATCGAAGCGCGCGTGCAAGCGGCACTCGTCGTGTTGTCACCCTCCCAACGCAGCGTATTTGTCCTGCGGCACTACGAAGGTTTGCAATTGGCGGAGATCGCTGACGTAATGGGTTGCAGTGTCGGGAGCGTGAAGGTTCATCTGTTCCGCGCACTGCGAAAGCTGCAGGTGGAATTGCGCGATATGTATGGAGCGGATAGTGAATGAAACCCGGAAATGAACATGTTTGACTGGAAACGAAACAAGATCGAAGGCATTCTCGCTGCCTCGCTATATGAACCGTTGACCGAAAGTGAACAACGGCTTCTCAATACGGCGATTGCGTCGGACCCCGCATTGCGCGCGGAATACGAGGCGATGCGCCGGATGACGGAAGCAATTCCTCGTGTGCCGGTTCACTCGATTCCCAATATTGTTCCCTTTGTCCGCGAGAGACTCGAAACGCCGGCAAAAAGACGTCCGGCGTTTCGCATTGCACACGCGGCAGCAGCGATGCTGCTGATAACGGGAATGGGTGTTGGCGCCTGGTACGTTAGCGGACCGAATCCGGTTCCGTTAGTGCGCCAGACGCAATCAGCGGGTAACTCCGGCACGCTCATGGCACAAGCATTGGCGGAAGCAAACACGCTGATCGAAAAAAAGGAATTCCCCGCGGCGTATGAAACGCTTCGCAAGGCGCTCTCTCGCCAGCCATCAGATGAACTGGCCGGCGAAGCGCAGTGGCTCGCAGCCGATATGGCCTATGACTTAAAGCGGTATCCCGATGCGCTCGCGGGATACACCGCGCTGCTGGGCTCCTATCGCGATACGCTCGAAGGTTCAGAACGGAAGACCGAAGCGATTCACCGCCATCTGCTGCTGGACGAAGCAAAGGACCTTCAGTTCGCATCTATTTATGCATACGACGCGGCCCTGCGCGATCGCACGGACACGTTCACCGCATTAGAGTCAGTCATCGCCAGTTATCAGGGACAGAAACAATACGAAGTCTGCGACCAGGCTGCCGCTGATTTGGTACAGTTGGCCGTCGCGGACGCAGGGAGCTCCGCCGATTCCCCCGTCGCTATGGTTACGGCGTATGCCATGGCACGTGAGCGATGCACATCACCGGTCGCAGCAGCCCTCCTGGATTTGAAGGCGGGTGACGTGTTTCGCGATGACCTCAGTGATTATCCGCAAGCGGAATTGCACTACCAGCGGGCGGCGGAGAATCCGGTCCTCGCGGGCCGCGCGCATGACGCGCTGCAACATCTGGCAAAACTGAAACAGTAACTCCAGCTTGGACGCCGCAGTATAACGCCAGCCTCCGTTCTCCGGGTCGTTCACATTCCAGTGTTTGTTGCGGGCACGGGATAAATTTGGTAACATATTGATAATGCACGAGTTGTCATGCTTTTGGAGATTTGACGATGGCCGGTGAAACCGCCTTCGAACGTCAATTGGTCCGCGACGGAGTCGTCGACGACGCCCGGTTGCACCAGGCCCGCGAACATGCCAGTCGCGTTGGCGTCGCCCTATCGCAAGCGCTCGTGGAAACCGGGGCCGCCACTGCCGAGGCCGTGTACCGGTCGTTGGCGGATTTTTGTGAGATGCGATTTGTCGCGCCGAGCAAAATGGACATTCCGCACGGCGTCGTTGCAAAGGTCCCCGCGCGGTTCGCAACGCACTATAGTTTCGTGCCCATTCAGGAGCGCAACGGCACGATTGTCGTCGCGGTTTCCGATCCGCTCGATCACCAGTTGCTCGATGACATCCGCCTCGTGCTCAAAAAGCAGCGCGTGGAAATGTGCGTGGCCACGCCCGAGGAAATCGTGCGCGCGACAAAAGCCCTGTACGGTGTCGGCGCGGATACGGTCGAACGCATCTTGAGCGAATCGGATTCCACCGCGAGCGTGCTGACGCTCGATGGCGGGACCGATCTTGGTGATGACAGCCTCGATGCGTCCATCATCAAGTTCGTAAATGAACTGCTCGCGGAAGCGATTCGTAGCGGCGCCACCGACATCCATCTTGAACCCTTCGAAGATCAACTCCGACTGCGCTATCGTATCGACGGAGTGCTGCACGGTGTTCCAACTCCGCCGAGCATCCGGGGATTCCAACCGGCCATCGTTTCGCGCCTGAAGATTATGGCAAACCTCAATATTGCCGAAAAGCGGCTGCCGCAAGACGGTAAGATTCGCGCATCGCTCGGCGAAGAACAATTCGATCTACGCGTATCCGTATTGCCAACGCCGCACGGCGAGACGGTCAATCTTCGTATTCTCAATCGTTCTTCGATGTTCATGACACTCGAACAACTCGGGTTTACCGGCGACGACCTCACCGTGTTCAACACTTTTCTCACGCGGCCGCACGGAATGATTCTCGTCACGGGCCCGACGGGAAGCGGCAAAACCACTACACTTTACGCGGCGCTGAGTAAGCTCAACAAACTCGAACATAAAATTATCACGATCGAAGACCCCATCGAGTATCAGCTCAAGGGTATCACCCAAATGCAGACCATGCCGCAGATCGGGTTCGACTTTACGTCTGCCCTGCGCTCGATGTTGCGGCATGATCCCGACGTGATGCTCGTCGGTGAAATCCGGGATTATGAAACGGCGGAAATGGCGATCCGATCAAGTCTCACCGGTCACCTGGTGTTTAGCACGCTGCACACCAACGATGCCGCCGGGGCCGTCACGCGTCTCGTGGATATGGGCGTCGAGCCGTTCCTGATCGCCAGCACGATGATCGCATCGCTCGCGCAACGCCTGGTGCGCTGTATCTGCGTGCATTGCGCGGAACCGTTTACTCCCAGCTCAACGGACTATGCGCAACTCGGGAAATCCCCGAAAGACGGCGAAGGCGCGACGTTCCGCCGTGGCCGCGGATGCGACGCCTGCCGGAACACGGGATACCACGGCCGCATCGCGATATACGAGCTGCTTCCATTCACGAATGAAATCAAGGACATGACGATTCGCCGCGAACCGTCAACCCATATCAAACGCCGCGCAATGGAACTCGGCATGCGCACGCTGCGCAGTTCCGGCTGGCAACGCGTCCGCGAAGGAAAGACGACCTTCGAGGAAGTCGTGCGCGTGACCGCGGAATCCGACATGTTCGACACCGTCGAGTCTTGATATGCCGCAGTTTCAGTATGAGGTGAAGAAAGGTCCCGGCCCAACCACAACAGGGGTGTTGGAGGCCGAGAGCCGCCGCGCCGCGGTCGTCCGTCTTCGAGACATGGGATATTTCCCGATTTCCATCGAAGAGTTTTCGGGCGAACGGAAAAACGATGCCCTCCTTCGCGCGATGACCCGGGTCAAATTGAAGGAACGCAACATTCTGTTCCGCCAGTTGGCGACCCTGATCGAATCGGGTATGCCGCTGACTCGCGCCCTATCTACAATCACCCAACAAACAACCAACGCCAAACTCGTGGCCGTCGTTGAGCAATTGCGGGACGACGTGCAAAAAGGCAGCACCTTCGCCGAAGCCATGGAACGCCATCCAAAAGTTTTCACGCCGATGCACTGTAATCTCGTGCGCGCCGGCGAAACGGGAGGCATGCTGGAAGAAGTCTTGTGGCGCATCGTCCAGTTCGGCGAACAGGATGAAGAACTGCGCGCCAAAGCTATATCGGCGATGATCTACCCCGCGATTCTTGTCATCATGGGCACGCTCGCAATCTTTATCCTGACGTCGTTCGTGTTTCCCAA
This sequence comes from Candidatus Hydrogenedentota bacterium, assembly GCA_034408725.1. Lineage (GTDB taxonomy): Bacteria > Hydrogenedentota > Hydrogenedentia > Hydrogenedentales > SLHB01 > JABWCD01. The sequence goes on along the minus strand of JAWXCN010000176.1, from coordinate 16,664 downwards.
GTTCCTCGTTTTGTTCGAGGATTTCGGCGTCCCAATGCCGTTGCCCACCCGTATCGTGCTTGCTATCTGCGGGTTCATGGGCACTTGGTGGTGGGCCGTTCTGCTCGCGGCGGTTGGCGCAGTGGCCGGCGCGGTGTACTACTGGCGCACGCCAGATGGCCGCATGGTGTGCGATACGGTCCTGTTGCGCATTCCGGTTGTGCGCGCCGTCGTTCAAAAATACGTTATGGCCCAATTCGCCCGGACGCTTGGAACATTGCTCGACAACGGCGTGCCGGTCCTCAAATCACTCCGCATCACCGTCGAAACGCTGAGCAACCGCGCCATCGCGCGTGAAGTGGACGTCGTGCAGGCCCGCGTTGCGGAAGGCGACAGCATCAGTTCCGGGCTCGCCCAAACGAAGTATTTTCCGCCGATGGTGGTGAACATGTTTGTCATTGGCGAAGAAAGCGGCAAGTTGGGCGGAGTCACCAAACGCATGGCCGATGCATATGACATTGAAGTGGACCGCGCGGTCAAAACGCTCACCGCGCTACTTGAACCGATCATGATAATCATAATGGGCGTGCTGGTGGGAGGGCTCGTCGTGTCAATGCTGATGCCGATTCTCACCATGAGCGCGAACGTATCGTAGCGCCCGGCGTACAACGAGGAGGATAGTTTCATGCGGGAAAACAGCGGGTTCTCCCTGATCGAATTGATTCTGGTCATGGTGATCATGGGCATACTTGCGGGTATGGTCGCGTTCGCGGTTGCTGGCCGCGGCAACCAGGCGCGCGAGATCAAGGCACAGTCCGACCTTTCGGTGTATCGAAACGCCGTCGAGGCGTATGCGCTCGAACATGAAGACAAGTATCCAAAGTCCCTCAACGACCTTTCTATCGTCGACAAGAAAGGCCGCAGTTACATTCAACAGATCAAACCCGACGGCTGGGGCAATGCCTACGTGTACGCGTATCCGGGCAAAAAGAACAAATACGATCTGTACTCGACGGGCGCGGATGAGATCGCCAACACCGAAGACGATATTTCCGTTTGGGACACAAACGAGACCTAACGCGTGCATGCCGCGAAACAAAACACGGGGTTTACGCTCCTCGAACTTATCGTGGTTTTGAGCATCATCATGATCATGACGGCCGTGGTCGTGCCCATGTATTCCGGTTCGGTGAGTTGGGCGCGTAAAGACCGCGCGACCCGCGACGTGCTCGCGCGCATGAAATATGCCCAGGAACGCGCTATTACAGATGTCGCGGAGTACCGGTTTTATTTGAACCGCGATACCGGCGCATTTTGGCTCATGCGCGAAGCCGAGACGGCGGAAGACGGCAAAAAAACTTTTCTGGAAGTAGACGACGCAGGCGCCACGCGCGGGGTACTGCCACGAGAAATGGAATTCGAGAAACCCAAGGCGGCGATGGACCGCGATCGCGACGCTTACTTCGTCGCGTTCTATCCGGGCGGCGCGTGCGATTATGCAACCGTTATCATCGCGCTTGATAAACGCACCTCGACGAAGATCAGCACTAAAGGCCGTCTGGGTCAGTTGGAAGTCGAGACTGAATGATGCGGCGCTCGCGCAAAGAAGGCTGGGTCCTCATGGAAACTCTCGTGGCGCTGGTGCTGCTGAGCATCGGTGTGCTCGCAATTAACCGTGCCCTGCGCGAAACCCTTGCAACCCGCGCAATCGCGCGTGACTACACCACTGCCCGCTTTCTGCTCGAAGAGAAGATGGGCGAGCTCGAAATTCAGACCGGGCATCTGGAAGGCGCGTCTTCCGCCGGAGATTTTGGGGAGAAGCAACAGCGCTTTTCGTATGCGTGGTCGGTTGCGCGCGTCGATCTTCCGGAACCGGTAATTCCCGTGGAATTGCAGCCATTCGTCATCGATTTGCCGGAATTGCCCGAACCCTATCTTGGCAGGATTTCTGTAACGATTTCGTGGACGCGCGCGGGCCGCAACTATAGCGCAACCGCAGAATCCTTGTTGTCCTCGAAGCGCCTGCTTGTAAAGGAGCCGCCGGATGTCCCCGCACAACCCGCGGCATAACGATGGTTTTACCCTCGCCGAGTTGCTCGTCGCGAGTACGATACTCGCCGTGATCCTCGGCTCCGTGTACACGGCGTTTTCGTCGTCGATTAACATCTGGAAGAAGGGCGAATCGAACACGCAAACCTACCAGGACGCCAGGACTGCTCTGGACATCCTGTCCCGCGAACTTCAGAACATGGTGCCCGGCGCATCGCATTTGTTTGTGGGCACGAACGACGAGTTCGAGTTCTATGCCGTCACGCGCCCGATGGACGTCGAAGATGGTTCGGCCCCGCGTGTGTTGTGGATCAGGTACCGCACCAAGTCTGATCCAGACGGGGAAGGCAAGCTGCTCATTCGCGAAGAACGGACAGTCGAAAGTCCGCTTCCTTCGAAACCTCCAGATGGCGGCGAAATCGACAGCACCATCATCAAGCATGGCAGCGAATCCCAGTTCGAGTTGGCCGCGGGCGTCGAGGATTTTGAACTCCAGTATTATTGGAAAGAGCAGATCGCAGGTGCACAGTTCCTGAGCGATCCCGTCCAGGCCGCGTTTGATATTCCTGGGTCCGGTATCGCGAATTTGGTCCCTGCAAAAATAATCATTCGCAGTGATCACGAAGAAGGTACCGGCATTCCGCAGGCAATCAAAATCAATCTCACTCTGATCGATCCAAACTCGGAGAAAGGGGAAGCCGCGTTCACCACCTATGCCGTGATGCATGGTCCAACGACGCGGTTGAAAGAGACCTCCCTTGACGCCGAGGAGTATGTTGTCCAATGAAACATAACGAAGAAGGGTTCATCCTTGTCGCCATCATATGGATCATTGCAATTCTTACGGTGCTCACGTTGGGGCTTGCGAATCGGGCATTGTTGGACCAGCGCGCGGCGGCGCTCGCGCTGGACCATGCGCAGACGCAATTCCTTGCGCGCGGCGCAGTGCAGTATGCCGTGGCCGATATGCGGAACAAGGCGGTGACTGAAGCAATATTGCTTCAGGCCAGGGAACAGGCCGCCGCGCAAGGTATTCCTACGTCATTCCGGGCCGACTCGGTGGATCCGGCGCGCGGCGGTAAAAGGATCGTCTCGCTTTCAGACCAATCGGAGATATTCACCCCTTCCTCCAACGACTCGGCCAATACCATCGGGTACAGTGTGTCAGACGCCGAGGCCCGCATCTCGCTAAATACCGCAACCGAAGAACTTCTCGACGAAATCGAAGGGCTGAGTTTCTCGACGGTTTCCGCCATCATGCGGTATCGCGGCGGCGAACTTACGCCGGAAGAGCGACATCAGTTTCTCTCCGTGGAGGAAGGACGTTTTCTCGAAGGCGTTGATGAAGATGACTGGGAGGGAAGCGACGGGAAACCCGGTCTTCGCGAATTGTTCACCATCTATGGCGAAGGCCGCATCAATCTCAATAGCGCGCCGCGCGACGTACTGCTTGCCGTCCCCGACCTTGACGATGATGTCGTGGACGCGATCATTGCCTACCGTGAAGGGGACGACAACAAGCTCAATACCAGCGACGACCGGTCATTCCGGAACCTGGAATCGATTCCCGCCGCGCTCGGTGTAGACCCAACGGACCTTGCCCCCGTTGCGCAATATTGCACGCTCCAATCACAGTTTTTTACAATCACGGGCTTTGCCGCGAAACGGCAAGGCAAAGTGCGCGCGGCGGCGAAGGCGGTCGTTCATCTGCAACCGGGAAACGCCGCGATACTCTCGTGGTCGGAAGGCGAACTTGGCCCATAAAGCATATACCAGCATTCTTCAGTTCGATGAACGCCTGATTACACGGTTACGCGTGAAGCGCTCGCCAAAAGGCGTTGACGTATCCGCGTATGACGTCCAGCATGGAAACTGGCCGGCTTCGGATGGCGCGCTCACGGACGCCGTCAGAGCGTTTGTAAAGCAGCATAAAGTCGCGGACGACAACGTGTGTACGGTCCTTCCTCGCCACGATATGACCGCAAGAATTCTGTCACTGCCAACGCACAGCGCGGTCGAAGTCGATAGCATGGTGCGGCTGAGCGCGGAGGAATTTGTTCCATACCCCGCGCATGAAGTCGTGATCGATCAATCCATTCTCCGCAAAACCCAGGACGGCTCGTCAACGGTATTGGCGGTGTTCGCGCACCGCGACGTCGTGGAAGACCACGTCGATATGCTTCGCGCATGCGGAATTGAACCGGACCATATCTATGTCAGCACCGCCTGCCTGGCCGCGGCAGCGCAGGCTGCCCAGCTTCCCGGCGAACGCGCCGCCCTCGTGAATCTCGGCGCTGGCGGACTGGAAGTGCTCGTGCTGCAACAGGGCAAACTCCTGTATGGCCGTGGCGTCGCGTCCGCACAGGATTGGCGGAATATCTCCGATGCCGATTCACCGGAAGCACAAGAACTTGCCGCCGAAGTGCGCGCGTCACTTGCCGCATACCGGCGTGATAGCGAAGACGGCGAGGCGGTCGATATCGTGTATGTCTGCTCGGAGTATGCGGATTGCGCCGCGGCCGCGGATGCTTTGACCCAGATTACCGGCCACGAATGCCAGCCCGCCGCGTTTGCGCGATCACTGTTCGAGCATGGCGCCGCGCCAACACCCGGTATACCGTTGGTGGCGACTGGCGCCGCGCTTGCCGCGCAGGACCGTGCATCGCTCTCGCTCAGCCTCGTGCCGCGATCACTGGTGGATGCCCGGCGCGCGTCGAGCTTCCGTAAAACCGCGTTCACCGCCGGTGGGTTGGCCGCGGCAATATTGATAAGCGCTGTCGCCGTGTTCGCGCAAGCGTACTACCAGCGTGCCACGTATGCGAAAGAACTCGCGTCCCGTATCGGCGTGCTCGAGTCCATCGCGGAAAGTGTCGAAACCAAACGCGGACAACTTGTGCGGCTTCAACAGCATCTGGATCGGCGCGGCAGCGCGCTGGAAATGCTTGCAAAACTGAGTGAGCTCATTCCACGCTCCGGCGTGAACGTATTGCGCTTTACTTTCAGTCACAACGACACGCTCACAATCCAGTGCCGCGCTGAGTCTCCCGGCTTGGCGTATGAACTCGCTGACGCACTCCGCAGTTCCGGGCGACGGGGCGAAGTTCCACAATTTGCTCGCGCACAGGGCGGCGATACGCGCGAGGAAATGGAACAGAACCAGTCGGTTTATCAGTTCGAAATAATTGTGCCCCTGGCCGAAGAAGCACCTCAAGACGCCACTGCCGGCGATACTAGCGAGTAGCAATGGCGCTCTCGAACGCAATTGCAAAACTTTCGCCATCCGAGCGGCGCCTCGCCTTCATTGTCCTTTTTCTACTGGCCGTTGGGCTTGCGTTTGTGGTCACGCTGCGTTGCCTGGACGCCCTCGCGTCCCTCGATGCTTCAATCGAGAGCCAGGAACAACTTCTCCTTCAATACACCAATCAGGCGGCCCTTGCGGAACCGGTCGAGCGCGCGTTTCAATCCATGGCGTCGCAGCACTCAAGCCAGTGGACCCAGCAAGAGATACATGATCGGTTGCGCTTTGAAATAACTCGTTTGTCCTTGCGCCAGATTCCACAGGAAGGCGCGCCGCTGCCGACAGCGTCCAATCCCGGGGATAGCCTCGTCGAGATTCGCGCGATGCCTGCCGGCGCGCTCGACGACAGTGGAGATGGCTACCGCAGCTACCAGATCAATTTCAGGACCGAACCCACCTCGATCCTGAACATCGCGGAGTTTCTTCAACGCTTGCAGCAGAGCGCGCAGGCGTTGCGCGTCGACTTTTTGGAACTGGTCCGGCAACCCCTGACAGCCGCGGTCAGCGCGGAGTTTCACGTCACCCGCACGGTGATCGACGATGCAACAGGCGAAGCCAGCAGCGCGTCTGCGCCGCTGCCGCCCGATACGTCAACGAATCTCGCGCGTAACGCAAGCTTCGAGCAATTTGACGCACAGCAATCGCTCGCGCAGGATTGGTCCGCGCAAAACGCTTCGCTAGCAACCGGTCCCGACGCAACCGACGGTACTGCTGCACTGGTGGTTACGGCGACAGGCGCGCCCGCCGAACTCTACCAGGCGCAACAATTGATAGCCGGAGCAACCTATGAATTGCTATTTGATGCGAGCGCGACCGGCGCATTCTCGGTCCGAGTTATCCTGGAAGCGGACGGGGCATCAATACCCGGTGAATCGCACGTCGAACCAGGCATTGGCCCGTTCCGGTACCGGTTCGTATTTACGGTACCAGGCGTGGACGGCGCGCCTGTAGCCATGCGTGTTCCTTCCATCGTGCTCGAGCAATCCGGGACAATCCTCACCATCGACAACGTCATGTTGCGGGAGTACCAAAAATGATTGTTCAGCGCGCTGCATACGCAATCGCCTGGGGCGTCCTTGCCCTGTGCGTCGTATTGTTTGTCGCGGGGCTCGTGCGCAACCCCGTAAAAGCCAAACGCCAACAGTTTGACCAGCGCATTGCCGAAGCCTCGCCGGAAGAACTCAACCTGGATTTCAACGCGGGCGCCGAATTTGAACAGTGGCAACAAAACGTATCCGCCCGGCCCAAACTATGGCAACCCCTCGTACCGCCCCCGGCCGTTGTAGCGCCGCCGCCCGCCTTGCTGCAAATGCTCGCCGGCGTCGAGCCGACCCGCAATACCATGGGCAGCGGTGACACCATCCGCGTGCAGATCAGGGTCGATGGCAAGAAGGAATGGTTCTCGAAGGGGCAGTCGATCAAGGGATGCACCCTTCAGGAAATAACCGATACCGAAGTTTTATTTACCGTCGTGCAGCAGGGCCAAACACACGGCATACGTTTGCCGCGAAAATAGCGGCACTGTCTACCAACAGGCGCTTCGTTTCGTTATACTCTCGACAATGCAACCCGCGCGGCGGGTCGCCGCGGAAAACCGGGAAGGGGAAGACGCAGTCGCGACATTATTGCGCGTTCTGCTTGAATCACATGGTGCAATACACCCGATACACGTGGATACTTGCCGTGGGCGCGCTGATCGCCCTGTTCGGGTTCGCTTCCAATGCCCAGCAAAGCCCAACACAACCCGCGCCGGCGCCTACGGTCGACGCGAGTGTGGGCGCCATACTCATGCAGGATACAGCGCAAGCCGAAGCAGAAAGCCGCGCGCGACAGCCCCAGGAGCAAGCGACTCCCCGCGCCCAGGAGCCGGGGAAAAGCACCGGCGTCACCGCCATTCAAGGAGATCGCCGGCAGGTCACCATCGGCGGCGAAGGGGCATTCGAGCCCATCTTGCTGGAAGCAATGCCCATGGTCGCGCTCCCCGATGAAGGCGAACCCATCACGCTCAACGCCTCGGACGCGCCGGTCTCCGTCATTGAAGTACTCGATGCCGTCGCAACGGCTACCGGCTGGAACATCGTCGCATCCACGGGGGTGGAAGAAAAGTCGATTCGCTTCTGGGTCACCAATGTTAAGCCTCGCCAGGTCATGGAAATCCTGAAGTTTAATAATATCCACTATGAGTTCGAGCCCGAAACACGCTTCCTCTACGTCATGCTCGACGGCGAATTTCTTGAACGCGAATACGGCGCGCTGAAGAAAGCTGAATTTTCAATCGAGCACGCCGATGTGATGGACATGGAGGCGGTCCTCAATGGCCTGATGTCGCAGACCGGCCGGCTGATCAGCGATCCGCGCACCGGAAGCGTGCTCGTGTGGGACACGCAGGCGAATTTGAAGGCCATGAGCGAGGCCGTGGACCGGCTTGACGTTCCCCTCGAACCCCGCGTTTTCATGCTTCAACACTTGGCCGCGGATGACTTGCTAGAGACCATTCAAAGCCTCCTGTCCGAGCGCGGCCTTGCCCAGGCGGATCCACGCGCGAACAGCATCGTCGTGACGGACCTGCCCGCGCGGCAGGATCAAATCGCCACCATGCTCGAGGCGCTCGATAAACCGCTCATTACAAAAACGTGGACACTACGCTATATCGAACCCGAAGCCGTGTCCGAGCGGCTCGAAAACATTATCCCGGAAGAGACGGGTGTGATCACGACGGATGAAAATACGCATCAGGTCAGTCTGACCGCCATTGCAAGCCGCATCGAAGAAGTAGACGCCATGATTGCGGATTGGGACGTCAAGGGCAAACAGGTCCAGATCGAAGCGTTTCTCGTGTCCGCCGCCACGACTGTTCTTCGCGACCTCTCGATCGATTGGGCGTATTTCGACGATATCGCCGGTTCACCCTTCTCGATTCAGAGCGGGGGAAACCGTCCAAACTATACCGCCGCGCCCGAGGCGGGCCAGCGTGTTTCCGGGGGCCGGTACCCATACCGCGCATTTCTGCGCGACCCCGTCACCGGCGCGATACGACAAGAGGTCAGCAACCCCGGCGGCGCGGAGGCTGGGTCGTTGACAGGCCGCAACATACTTGATCCAGAGTTCAAGGGTGATCGCATAGCCGTTGTGCTTGATTTCCTCGACAGCACCGGCGAACTCAACATTCTCGCCCGGCCACGCGTGACAGTACAAGATGGGGAAGAGGCGACCTTTGAAAACACGACCGACCAACCCTTTCAAAGCGTCGGCTTTACCGGATTCGGCGGCACGGTCATCGATGGTGGAAATGACCCAGTGAATGATGTCTCGAGCCGCGTCATCCCCGGCCAGGTCCAGTTCATCAAGGTCGGCACAATCCTCAAAGTAAAACCGCGCATCAATGAGGAGAGCAACATCCTCATGGAGATCGAGTCGGAAGAAAGCTCCGCGGAAGACAAGACGATTCTCGCAGGCGGCCTTGCCAGCACCATCCCGCAGAAAACGCAGAACAAGGCCCAAACAAAGGTGCTGGTGAACGATGGACAAACCATCGTCATCGGCGGGTTACGCGCCATGAGCGTGAAAGACGACGTCGAACGTGTGCCCATCCTTGCCGAACTTCCTTTTATTGGCCGGCTCTTCAAGAACACGAGCAAAGACCACATAGACCGCGAGCTTGCAGTATTTATAACGCCTACGATTGTGGATGAGTTCACCCAGCCGGAAGCTGAACGCGCCGCGGCATTCGACGAAGAAAATACCGATAAGATGCGTCATACGGAAAAAGGCATATTCGGCCGCACCGGTGATCGATTGGCCAAGGGTGAGAATGAGCTCAGCGTATCAGTCGGGCACACTGGAGCGATATTCTCGGAAGGAAAAATTGTCACCGAGAGCGATCTCGGGGCGAAGTTTGACACCTACCGCGACGCAAAGCCGAAACCCACCGTTATTGTTCGCGTCCATCCGGACGCGCCAGAGGGAATTGAAGTCCGCATCCGCGAAATGGCCATGATCGCCGGACTCAAAATGACCACGGAAATCGATCACCGCCCGTTCGTCCCCGCCCCGCGCGATCAAGCGCCCATGCGATAAGGGGACAAGGGAGGGCGCGCGTCCTCGCGCGCTCGGTGGAATTATCGAATTATGATCTCGCGCAAACTATTCAGGTGCGTGCCGGCGTTGGGCATCGAACCCCGCGATAACAACGCAACACCAACCCGCGATCAACGCAACGCCACCAATCGGCGTCACTGCGCCCAGCCAACGCATTCCCGTCAGTGAAAGTGCATACAGACTTCCCGAAAAAATTACGATTCCCACCAGCCAAGCACCGCATGCGCGCGCAACCCATCTGGAATACTTCTCCTGGATTACCAGCGCCGCGCAAAACATCGCGATCGCATGATACATGTGATACCGCACGCCCACCTCGAACACCGCCAACAGCTCCGGCTCAATCCGCTCCCGCAACCCGTGCGCGCCAAATGCTCCGAGTGCGACTCCAAGCCCGCCTAAAAAACCAACGATAGTCAGCCACTTCATCGTATTCGACCCTCTTGATCATAATTCCGATTCGGCATAACGGCGATAACAAAAGCAGAAACGCGCCCGCAAAGAATGTGTGCGAGCGCGTCCCAAAACCTAGAAAACTTGTGGGCCTTAATTCCCCTGATACAAGGGAATCGAAGAACCACACTGTTGTACCGGGTCAACCTTCTCGAACTGTTCTTTCGGGATGCTCGGGCCTTTCGCGCTGCATTCCTTGCTGAAAATTTCCCGCAAGGAATTGGCGATCTCGACCGCGGTCATCCGTTCGATGTGCGATCGTTGAAGCGCATGCGTCGGCTTGCCATCTTTGAACAAAACGATGTTCGGCGACGATGCCGGAATCCCCTGCATGTACTCGCGCGCGCGCTGCGTGGCTTCCGTATCCACGCCGGCGAACACAGTTACCAGATTGTCCGGGATTACGTCATTCTGCAAGGCAAGCATAACTCCCGGACGGCAACCGCCCGCGGCACACCCGCAAACCGAATTGATAACAAGAAGCGTGGAACCCGTCGGCGTGCCGCCCAATACGGCATCAACGTCCGTCGCAGTGGTCAATGGCTTAATGCCAACTTCGGCCAGTTCTTCCCACATGGGCCTTACGGCTTCCGGTTCATAAATGGGTGGCATGTCTAAAGGACCTCCGTCGTGTATTGAAGCCCAAACGTCATAGAACAGACGCCGGTTGCGGGCTTAACGAGCGCTTTGGGTTCGCTCGAATTTCCCCGCACTTCACCATAAATCTAAACGTCCCGATTATACCCTAAATTCCTGTCACAAAGCTCGCCGGCGCATTTCGCTGTATGAGCACTATCGGCACGTTATCCGATATGCGCATCGGCCTCAATTTCCACGAGCATTTCCGGCGATATGAGTTTCGACACTTCCACAATCGTCGTCGCCGGACGCACTTCGCCGAAATACTCTCCATGCGCGCGCCCAACCGATTCCCATTGCGAAATATCCGTGAGATACATCCGCGTGCGATACACATCGCTCATCTTCGCGCCCGCTTTCGCGAGCGCTTCCTCGATGATTTCCAGGCAGCGTTTCGTCTGCGCATACGGATCGCCGGGAGCCACAACCTTCCCGTCCGGACCCGACGGCGCCGTGCCCGACACATGCACCGAATTGCCGATTTTCACCGCGCGCGAATAGCCGATGATCGGTTCCCACTTTGACCCTGCGGGAATTAGCGTCCGTTCCACTCATATCTCCTCATCTCAAGGGACTGTCACCGGCGGCACCCAAACGGCGCGGGTGGCGGTCCCGATTTTCCATCAAGTCGCTTTTATTACAACAGCCTGTCCTGTCGGCAACACGATCGGAGGGTTCGGTTTTTCCGTGAAAAACTCCTCAACCGCGCGTCGCGCAGCTTCACGATACATCTTAAAACCGTAATCATCGAAGACTAAAATGCCGCCAGGAGACAATCGATCATAAAAGAATTCGCAACAATCGGCGACGCTCGAATATAAGTCAACATCGACGTGTACAAATGCGAATCGCCGATCCTTGAACGGTTCGAACGTCGCCGGTATGAAACCAGGGTAGAACTGTACGCCCTCAAAACCAGCAAGGTACTGCGTTACAGATTCTAGCGAGGTGTCGCCAAAGTCTCCTTGGCGGTGTCCGCTCGCGTCGGATTCTGCGCTTTCCGGCATTCCGCCAAACGTATCGAACAGTAGAAGCTTTTTATCGCTGCCTCGCACAGTATCGGCGAGCAGATGGGCGGTTCCACCCTTGTAAACTCCACACTCCGCGTAATCTCCTGCTACATGAAGGCATTGCCGTGCGAACTGACGCAACATGTAACATCGGTCCTGCGTGACAACTGTCCGATGCTTGACCCGTTCAAAGATTTTTTGGAAATCCTGCGAAAACCAGGGGGAAGCGGTCGAGTAGAGGTAAGGATGATGAAGCGTATATTCAGCCCCTAACAACCGATGAAGCCATACAGACGCATGAACAGCTTTCCATTTGAGTCTTGTTAACGCATCTCTCACCAGCACCGAGCCCCTTGAGTCAACATTTAGCCGCAGTCACAGAAGGCATGAAAAAAACCGGTCAACCTCAACCATTGCCCGGCTTTGCGCAAAAGAGTGGTGCGCGGAGGGAAACCCTACACGCGCCTTATAACCCGTTGTCTACGCTGCGCCGTTTGAAGCGGTGACCCGCGTTTGCCAACCTTTTCAGTGCTTTCCGTCAAGATAGTATCAAACGCGGCGAGGTGTTCGTCAAGTGGCGCGGTCTGGCCACCCGTTGAGCGAAGCGACCAAGAGAGAGGAAACTCGCGGGATCCGCCATAGTCTCGTCGTTGCGGAAATGATATATATATTGTAATCTATATATAGTAATGTCAATAGCCCTTTAATAAGGTTCTGACTAATTTTCATGGACAACGATCTAAACCTGCTTTTCGGCGTGTTTGCCGTTCAACTCCGCAAGGTGATGCCAGCGCAATTGATGGAAGCGGCAAGCGCCTGGGCGATTGACCCATCCAGATCTCTTGCAGCGCGCCTCGTAGAAATCAACGCGATGGGAACCGACGATGCAAACCTGATACGTCGTTTGGTTAATGAAGCCGTCGCTGCGCACAATGGCGACGTAGCCGCCACCCTGCGGACACTGGGTGGGGACCATCTTGTCGAACAGACTTTTGCCGGTGCCATCGTTCCATCGCGTGGTCCTCTACCCAGTGGGAACATCGCGGAACCCATCCGGTACTTGGATGGCCAATCCATTCCGGGCGTTCAAGAAACTCCAGGTCGTTACACTCATGTAAGCGAATATGGGCGTGGCGGCATGGGACGCGTGTTGCTGGTGCATGACGCATTTCTCGGCCGTGACGTAGCGTTCAAAGAATTGCTTCCTGGCCCGACGCCAAAAGATCCGGAAAGCCCGTCGACGCCGGTACGCGAGTATATGGGCTTCCTCGCGCGTTTTTTACAGGAAGCCCGGATTACGGGACAACTGGAACATCCATCCATCGTTCCAGTCTATGAGCTTGGACATCGGAGTGATGGCAGGCTTTATTACACAATGAAGCTTGTCCGCGGTAAGACACTGCGGCAGGCGATGAATGAATGCAAAACGCTTACGCAACGCCTGACTCTTCTGTCTCACTTCGTCGATCTGTGCCACGCGATCGCATATGCACACAGCCGCAGAATAATCCACCGTGACATTAAACCCGATAACGTGATGGTGGGAGAGTTCGGGGAAACTGTCGTGTTGGACTGGGGCTTAGCCAAAAGCAAAGATTCTAAGGATTTCCATGCGGATGGACTGGCCGAAACTTTTCGCTTACTGCACCTGGGTGAGGTCGACTCCGCAGCAAAAACGCAATATGGCCAAGTTATGGGCACCCCTGCGTACATGCCACCAGAACAGGCGCTTGGTAAACTGGATTGGATTGATGAACTAAGCGATGTATATAGCCTCGGAGCGGTTTTCTACGAGTTGTTATCTGGTAATCGGCCTTTCTACGGCGAAACGCCCGTTGTAATCATCAAGCACGTGTTAAATGACGAACCCGCGCCACTGGACAGGACCATACCGCCTGAGCTCCGTGCAATATGCATGAAGGCGATGCAGAAGAAGCCTCAGCAACGGTACCCCTCTGCCGCTGCGATGGCCGATGAAGTACGCCGCTTTCTCTCAGGCGCGCTGGTGCAGACATACGCATATGGGTGGAAGGAAAGGCTTGCGCGCGCTTTCAGACGACACAAAGCTGTTGCGCTCACTGCGACGGCGGCACTCCTGATACTCGCGTTTGTTGGCGCCACCTCGTATGTACGTGTGGTGCGTGAACGAGACATTGCTGTGGTTGCCCGGAAAGAAGCTGAGGAAGCGCGCTCCGAGGCAGTGCTGTCCCGCGATCAAACGGAGTATGCAGTGTATCGCACCAGTCTGTTACTGGCGCATGCATTGTCCGATAAATCGCAGTATGATCAGGCCAATGAAACGCTTTGGAACACGCCGCGCAACCTGCGTAACTGGGAATGGGGTTATTTGTTGGGTCTGTGCAATCGCGACAGGCAGACGTTTAGTGGACATAGCGGACCGGTTTTGTTCGGAAGTTTTAGCCGGGACGGGTCGCGCATTGTGACCTGCGGTCTTGATGGTACCGCGAAGATATGGGAAGTTAGCACCGGCGCGCTTGTTCGTAGTCTGCTGGTTGGTTCCAATGAAGTCACCAGCGCCGAATTCAGTCCAAACGGAGAACTTGTGTTAACTGCCGAAAGAAGTCACACCGTCCAATTATGGAATGCCGCGACGGGGGATCGAGTCAAAGCGTTTGGCAGCGCCATCACGGATGCGGCCATAAGTGCACGCTTTAATCATGCTGGAACGCTAATCGCTGCGCCATTATTGAGTAATACCATCGTCATATGGGACATCGCGGGAGAAAAAAAGACCACGCTTGCCGGTCATCGTGACTCGGTATGGAGGGTGGCATTCAGCCCAGACGGCGCCCGTCTCGCTTCCGCGTCCAGTGATGGGACGATCAAGATATGGGACGTAATAAGCAGTAAAGAGCTTGCTACTTTAACCGGACACGAGGATGTGGTTCGCGGGCTCGCGTTTAGCCCGAGCGGGCGACTGCTGGTTTCAGCGAGTTACGACAAAACAGCCCGCACCTGGGACATGAGCGACTATCACGCAGTGAAGACTTTTTCCCACCCCAGCGCATTGTTTTCCGCGGATTTTGATCCGACCGAAAGCCAAATCATAACGGGAGGTTCAGACAAGATAATACGCGCCTGGGATATTTCCAATGAGACCGTTGTGGAAACTTTTGAAGGGCACTCGGAAACAGTATCGCATGTTTGCCGTGCAGATTCGGGAACGGAACTGCTTTCGTGTGGATTCGACGGAAAGGTGAAACTCTGGTCTTTGAAAGGCGGGTCAAAAATTTGGGCAACACAGGCAGATGGCATCAAATCAATCGACCTTAGCCCAGACGCCTCTAAGGTGATTCTGACTCTTGATACGGGAACCATTCAGGTAAGAGATGCCAAGACCGGCCATTGTTTGCGAACTTTGGCTGGGGTCGTCGGTCGGAGGGCAGAATGGAGCAGCGACGGACGACGCATATTGGTCCACAGCTATCGAGGAGAATCCTTGATACTCGACTGGGATTCCTTTTCGGCAGAACGGATCGTTTCCACGGACGTGTTCAATACGGCAATCACGCAATTTACCTCTGATGGAAAGCAAATTCTGGCCGCGGGGTTTATGGGAGATTTGACCATCTTCGATGTCCACACAGGCAAAATTGTAAAAACCATCGTGTATCCGTCCGAAGTGGTCTCTACATTTCAGGTGGACCTGGATAACGAATTTGCCGTAACAGGTACTGAGACTGGAGATGTCATTCTTTGGGATATAAATGAGCGCCAGGAGCCGACGGTAATGGGGCGGCATTCCACTATTATCTCCGCTTTCGCTTTCGATTTTTCCGGAACCCGGCTTGCATCCGGTTCAACCGATGGTGAAATAAAGCTCTGGGACGTGCGCTCAAAAAAGCAGCTTGGAGGGTTCAAGGCGCAAGTGAATAGAATCACTTCCATCGTGTTCTGTCCTGATGGTTCTCGCCTCGCAGCCGCGTCTGCTGATCAAAGCGTTTGTATTTGGGATACCGGAAATGCCGAAGTGCTCTTGACTCTTACGCATTCCGAGTCGCCCTACACTGGCCTTTCCTGGAGCCTGGATGGCACACGACTTGCCGTCAGTGCACAAAACGAAATGCAAATTTGGGAAGCATCTCCGTGGCGTCAGGAGTCTCTTCCCGGAGATGCGTCATCACCGTGGGTGCGCAGGTTCGAACAGTTCAAGCGAGATGCGTCTCTGCTGCCAGATGCGGAGAACAATGATTCCACAGTACACAAAGTAATCATCACACCGCAGAACATTGAGAAATCGCTACGCCGTGCCGTGAAAATCATGGAACAATCCTCGGGTAAAAACGTTGACAGTGGACATGAAGCTATAACTGATTTGAGTGATCGGCGGCTGCGAGAGACATTCGGATATTTTGGCCTCGAAAGCGAGTATCAGCTAGCCGCTCTGGACGGTGTTCGTATTGACACCGCAGAACAAGGTGGCGCGATGGTTGACGAATTCCTGAACAGCCTGTCAACCGGAACCGTCGGAAAAAGAACGATGACGTTTGCCGGCCCGGAAGGTGAGCGAAGCGTTGAAGTCGAGATTACCCCTCAAGTCATAGAAACGCGCAGTGTTACTTTACCCCGGATGCTCGCGTCTTTAATTCTGAAGCAAGGAATCGAAACAATTGATTCAGGACGTGCAACAGCAATCGAATACGCACGGATGTACAGTGCAAATTTCGATTTACCCGTATTCGATCAGGAGATTGATGGGTTTTGGGTGGATAAAGTCTTTACTTCGAGCCGATCAGAACGGCAGGTTGTAAACCTAGTCGAGTCATTCTATAAGACTGCTGGAATTCAGTTCATGGACCATGTCGTGGGGTTGAATGGCATCCCATTATCCAGTATGGACGTGCTCATAGAAG
Source organism: Candidatus Hydrogenedentota bacterium (assembly GCA_034408725.1). Taxonomy (GTDB): domain Bacteria; phylum Hydrogenedentota; class Hydrogenedentia; order Hydrogenedentales; family SLHB01; genus JABWCD01. The sequence continues at coordinate 264 of JAWXCN010000176.1, read as the reverse complement.
AACTGAAAAAAGGCCTTGGCGCGCTGGACGCCGAAAAGCCCTTTACCTTTAAACTTGATGTGGAGAGAGGGCGGTTTCATCGGGTGACAATTCTGGTACATATCACTTGAGAATAACGCGTAGACAAATGCGTCGGGCTATTGCGGCCGTCGCCATCGACGGGCGCCGGGTTCGACTAACCCGGAAGACCGAGGAGATTTATTATTTTGGCTCGTCGTAGAAAGCTGGGTGCCGCAATTCTTGCATTCATCCTGGTACTCGGCG
>JAWXCN010000175.1:0-7372 GCA_034408725.1 Candidatus Hydrogenedentota bacterium | reverse complement strand
GCGCTGACACGCCGCAGTCCAAGGCGCTGCGCGCGGCCAATCGACGTCTAAAATCCGCGCGGAGCGCCTTGGAGTGCGGCAGCGGGTAGCTGCCGCTTTGATTTCCTGGGCAAGGTCGCTTCGCAATTAAGCGCGATTGCCCTGCATCAGTCGATGAAGATGTTCCCAGAATCCACGGCGAGATCGACTCGGTGCTGCCCCGCCCCAAGGGTCGCGGTATATTCCCGCCGCTCGCGTTCAACGCTGCCACTCATCCGCACGCGGCTTTGCACCTGGCCATTGACCGCTGTGACAAATAGTGTCGCGTCGGCATCCGGGGGAAGTAGCACGGTTATGTTGCCCTTCTCCACCCCTACGTTATAACTGCCGAACACACCCTCAAGGGCCAGCACGCGCGCGTCGCCGCCCCGGTTCCGAAGCACGAGTTCTCCCTTCGGCGATTCCACCTCGACTCGCCCCTGTGACGCGGTAATCACCTGTTTGCCGGCGATGCTTGCCGTCGTAATAGAGCCCTGCTGGGTCGTTGCGTTCAAGGGTCCAACGCAATCCTTGACGGTGACATCGCCTTCTTGCAACGTTACGTCGAGCGCGCCGGCCTCCCCCTTGCATTGCTCGATGGACACACTGCCCTTGCTCTGTTCGATGGTGAGCGCCGCGCCTAGTCCGGCGATGGTGGAAAACCCGCTGTCCGCGCTTAACTTGACCACCGAGTTCCGGGGGCACAGCACTTCCAAATCTATCCGGTAATGCGTACACCCTAGCGCCGCCATGTTGTCCCGAACCGATGTCAGCACCATCACGCGCCCATCGACAACTTCCGAACGGACGTTCAGCGCCTCAATCGCGGCCTGCGCGTTCGCATTGGTTTGCATCTGGACTACCTGCACCGCTTTTACCGAAAGTTGGTTGGTGTCCACCGCGGTAATGCGTACATCCCCGGCGATGGCGTTTATAGCAATTTCGGCGTTTGCAGGTACTTCAAGCGATTGCTCGATATTGCGGCGCACAAACTCGCCGCCGTTGCGTTCTGGCGCTTTCTCCGGCGGTTTCACGCCTTCCTGGTGAATGGTGATCGTGTCGAAACTCGCGTGCAACGACAAGTGCTGGGGCGACTCGATTTTTCCGCCGCGCGCGATCACCAGATCGCCGCGCACACTCTGGTCGAGCGGAATGTCGGATTTGATCGCGCCAAACGCCGCGCTGGCGGAAATGTCCGGTGTCGCGTTTTCGGGAATATGCAGATCAATGGGGCCGCTTTCGCTTGTCACGTCGAGTGCGATTTCTGCCGGCAATTCGCGCACGGCGACCGCGCCCATGAAGTTCGTAATTTTCAGGTTGCCGGACACATTCGCGAATTCGCTTTGCGTCCCCTGCATCTCGAATGTCCCGCCTTGGCGAAGTCCGAGCGCGCGCAACGGGAACTCGCCCCACGCGCGTACACGCACCGGCCCGCCAATGGTCCGCAGGTCCAACGCGCCGAACCGCGAATCCACGGTCACCGCTCCGCCCACATCGATGATTTCCGTGTCGCCCCAATCGTTTTTACACGTTACACTCGCGCCCGCGGGAATGGTGATCTCGTAATCAAGTTTGATTGCGACCTTGCCGCGATCCCGGATGTCCGGCGCTTCGGTCGTAATCTCCATGCGGTCCGCCTGCTGCGACACCCCGATGCGAATGGCGTCGGCAATCTGCTGCGCCGTCTCCTGCTGTTCCGCGCCAACCACGCCGGACACGCGCACACGCACGACCGGATTGTCCCACGTGGAAACACGCACCATGCCCTCGCCCACGGTCCGCGTGATCGACACGACGCAATCGGGCCGGACCGGGTAGCTCTCCTCGAACTCGCGATTGCCGGAGACCAGCCCAGCCCACACGGATTTACCCGCATCGCCCACGCGCGCGAAGCGCGGCGCAATGAGGTCCTCGGTTTTTTCACCGACGACCGTCAGCCAGCGGGTAACCGTATCAAGAATGGTCGAGGAAGTTTCCTTGGGCGCGGCCTGCGCGAAAGCCGAAAAGGAGGAGGTTAGAAAAAGAAGGGGAAGGAAAAGACAGGTTGCGCGAAGTGGGAGCAGTCTGTGGCTGCATGTCCCGGTTTGCCCACGGTCGGTTGTCCTGCTGGTCACCCGTGGCGCGCGCACACCCTAGAGGCTGCGCTCCATGTAGAGCGTCTTCAGCGCATCGGCCTGGCGTTTCAGGTTCGAGTTCATGACCTTGCTGGCGCGCTCGCTCGCGGGGTTCTGCTGCAACGCCGCGCGCGCAGCGGTCAACTCGGCATCCAACGCCAGCACTTCACGCGCCTGCTGCCACACGCGATAGGAGCGCGGCGCATCGGGACGCGCGCCGACCGCTGCGGTCAACGTTTCAATCTGTTCGGTTGCGCGCCGGAGTTCATCCACCGATTCGCCGGATGAGCCCGCACGCGCGGAACCCGCGCTAAGGGAAATCCCGCTCGCCTGTGGACTGCCCAGGCCCGCCTGGAACACCACAGCGGAAACAATGGCAACGCCCGCAACATAGGCAAGGCCCTTCAACACCAACGTGGGCGCTCCACCGCGAGCGCGACGAGTGGCTTTGCGTTCGGAACGCGCTGCAATCAGTATGCGGGACATCGAATCTTCGCCGGGATCAAGCTGGTGCGCCGATGCCGTGAACTCAATCGATCCGCGGATTTCCGCGACTTCGCGCGAACACACCGGGCACGTCGTTACGTGCCGCGCGGTTGTCGTGCTGATTCCACGCCCGTCTACCAAGCCTTCCGCATAGGCCAGTAACTCAGGCTTCGAAGGATGGCCCAACATCCCATGTCTCCCGTAACGGTTTATACGTAGTCTCTGAATCGGGCCAAAAGGGGCCGCAGCGCCCGCTCCGCCCGGACTACGCGCGATTTCACCGTGCCTACCGGTGAATCCGTAATCTCTGCAATTTCTTCGTACGACAAATCCTGGAACCGCCGAAGCACAAACGCCTCGCGTTGTTGCCCGGGCAACTCGCGCAATGCCGTGTTCACTGCTTCCGAAATTTCGCCCCGCTGAAACGATGCCAGCACGTCGGCCTTTTCATCTCTCACATGTTCCATCGGATCATAATCGTCTTCGGGATTCCTGCGCCAGCTCCACGCCGACGACAAACTCAGGAACCGCGGACGCCGCTTCCGCCGCATCCATTCCTTCGAGACAATATTCGACGCAATGGTGTACAGGTAGGTCGTGAATTTCGCGCGGGGCTCATACCGCACCGCGTTGCGCACCAGCGCGACGAAAACTTCCTGGGTCAACTCTTCAGCGATTTGCCGGTTCTGCACCATCCGGAAAATGTAGTTCAGCACGTTTTTGTGGTGACGCCGGCAGAGTTCGGTGAACGCATCCTCCGACCCCGCGCCGTGGTCCAGCATGAGTGCTTCATCGCCGCGTTCCCGTAGCGGTAGCCCCTCACGTCCCAGCACCCGCAACTGGGTCTGCCCACGCTGTAGTTGGACTCTCCCCTGCCCTTCCACCATAAAACCTCCAACCGGACGCTAACAGCATCACGGTATGTTTCCAATGTATCCTCAGCCCCGCGTAAAAGTTGCGCGGCTCCAGAAAATTCCAGCCAAGCGCAAAGTATACCGGATTGACCAACCCACACGCCAACCCAATTAGAAACCCTACCCTGCCCACTCCTAGTTCGTGCTCGTGCTCCTCCTCGTAATCGTAATCGTAATCGCAGCAGTCGTAATCGTAATCGCATAAGCTCAATAACGATAAAGACTTACCACTCCACGAAAAGTCCCCTTAGAAGGGGGATTTAGGGGGATGTTCTTAAATCTCCCCCTACTTCGTCAACGCCTTCGGGTCCCGCACGTGGGCAAGCGCTTCCTCATGCGAAATAACCCCCTCCATAAGCAACTTCTTGATGGCCTTATCCATGGTCACCATTCCCTCCCGGGTGTTGGTTTCCATAATGCTGTATACTTGATGCGTCTTCCCTTCGCGGATGAGGTTCGCCACGGCCGTGTTGTTAAGCAGAACTTCCGCGGCGAGCACCCGCCCTTGCTTATCTTTCCTCGGCAGCAGCCGCTGCGACACGATTCCCAGCAAAGTCATGGACAGCATGAACCGAATCTGCTGTTGCTGGTCCCCGGGAAACACGTCAATCACGCGGTCAACCGACTGGATTGCGTCGTTCGTGTGCAGCGTCGCCAACACCAGGTGGCCCGTCTCTGCCGCGCGCAAGGCCGCCTGAATGGTCTCGAGATCGCGCATTTCGCCGATCTGAATCACATCGGGGTTCTGCCGTAACACGTATTTCAGCGCCTGAATAAACCCATGTGTGTCTTCGCCGACTTCGCGCTGGTCCACAATCGATTTCTTGTGCGAATGCACAAATTCGATCGGGTCCTCGACCGTTATTACGTGGCATTCGCGGGTATTGTTGATGCGGTCAATGATGGCTGCCTGGGTCGTCGTTTTACCGTGCCCCGTCGGACCTGTCACCAGCACAAGGCCCTGCTTCGCGCCCGCGAAACCCTCCGCCACCGGAGGCAGACCGAGCGACTCCAATGCCGGGATCGAATCAGGTATCGGGCGCAACGCGGCGGCCATCGCGCCCTTCTGCATATACACATTTACCCGGTAACGGTGCTTGCGCCCCGCGGCCAGCGAAAAATCGAGTTCTTTATTAATTTCAAAATGCTTTTTCTGCTCTACCGTCAATACTGAATAGATGAGTTTTTTAGCGGATTCCGGCGTCATGGCGTCATATCGCGTTCGGAAAAGCGCGCCATTTACCCGCAGAATCGGCGGCGCCCCGGTGCTAATGAGCAAATCCGACGCATTTTCTTTGGTAACAAGCTCGAAGAGGTCTTTGAATTCCATGGGTGATCCCTTGACTAAATCGGACATAATTTATTGACACTCCGAACCCATAATACTCCAGAAGTCCCCGATTTGCAATGACGAAAAAGCATAAAAACTCTAATTCGGCCAGATTCTCCAATATAGGCGGCACGACTGATGCCAGGACGCGCACTCTACACTTGGCCAACGGTACCGGGAAGAGTAGACTCCTCTACGTTACGATTCCAGCGATGGCAAACACCAAGTAACAGGGGAAGACTTCATATGATCAATTGGAAAGCTACTACCGTATTTTTTGGGTTGTCCATGCTGCTCTGCGTTGGGTGCGCCACTACGGAGAACAACAACGGATGGACCGACCTGTTCGACGGGAAGACGCTGAACGGGTGGATTCAAAAAAATGGAACGGCCACATACCGCGTCGAAGATGGCGCCATTGTCGGTCAAACGGCCAAGGGCAGTCCGAACGCATTCTTGTGTACCGAGCAGGAGTACGGCGACTTTGAATTGACCTTCGATGTGAAACTGCGCGACGCCGAACTCAATTCAGGCGTGCAGATTCGCTCCCAAACCCAAGCGCCCGAAGCGAGCGAAACGTTCGGCCGTGTGAATGGCCCGCAGGTGGAAATTGCCGCGGGCAACGAAACCGGTTCCGACTCCGGCTACATCTACGGTGAAGCCTGCGGCGGATGGATGACCCCGGATGACAAACGCGTTTTCCACAAGGCATTCAAACCCACCGACTGGAACAGTTACCGCATCGTCGCAGAAGGCGCGCGCATCCAAACCTGGATCAACGGCCAACAAATCGACGACCTCATCGACGAAGCGAAGCTTGCTTCTCATCCCAAAGGCTTCATAGGACTGCAAGTCCACGGCGTCGGGGATAAAGGACCGTTCGAAGTTGCATGGCGAAACATCAAAATCAAAATAATCGAGTAATCGCAATTCATTTTGAATAGGGGGAGCGTTACGATGAAATCTTCGCGTCGCTCGTTTTTAAAGACCGCGTCCGCAACCGCAGCAGCGTTGGCGTCGGGCTCACATGCGCGCGCGGAGGCGACGCGAAAACCAAACATCGTGCTAATTCTTGGCGACGACATCGGGTACGAGTGTTACGGCGCGTATGGCAGCACCACATACAAGACCCCGAATATAGATAAGCTCGCGACGACCGGCGCGCTCTTCACCCATGCGTATTCGCAACCGCTGTGTACGCCATCGCGCGTCCAGCTCATGACCGGAAAACACAACTTCCGGAACTACACGCGATTCGGCGAATTCGATCCGAAGGAGCCGAACTTTGCAACGATGCTGCGCGACGCAGGTTATCGCACGTGCGTCGCGGGCAAGTGGCAGTTAACGCCCGCGAACCTCGAAGGACCAAACCAGGCGGGTTTCGATGAATATCTTTTGTGGCATTTTCAGCAGTTGTCGGACCGCGAATCGACTTCGGAATTCGCGGACAAGGGAAGCCGTTACAAGTCGCCGCGCCTCTATCGCGACGGGCAACTTGTCCCCGGCACGGAAGGAAAATACGGGCCGGACCTCATGTGCGATTACGTCACTGAGTTCATCGAGCGGAATCGCGAGCGTCCGTTTTTTGTCTACTACCCGATGATGCTGGTCCACAACCCGTTCGACCCCACGCCTGAGAGCAAAGACTGGGAGACCGGCGGCGACGACAAGAAACACTTTCCCGACATGGTGGCGTACATGGACAAGTGCGTTGGGCGCGTCATCGACAAACTCGACGCGCTCGGTCTGCGCGAGAACACCCTCGTCATCGTCACCGGCGACAACGGCACGAATCCCGACATCGAATCGCCGCTACCGGGCCGCGGGATGGTGCGCGGCGGCAAAAGCAAAACGACGGATGCCGGCACTCACGTGGCATTTGTCGCGAACTGGAAAGGGGCGATTGCTCCCGAAACGGTCATCGACACGCCGATCGATTTTACCGACATACTTCCGACCTTCGCCGAAGCGACCAGCGCTACGCCGCCCCCCGGCATGGACGGCCAGAGCTTGCTACCCATCCTGCGTGGCGCCACAAAACAAGCGCGCGGGTGGGCCTTCATGTCGTATTCCAGAAACGGCGCGAAACGGGCGCCGTTCCTATGCTCCGTCCGCGACCAACGCTGGAAACTCTACTCCGACGGACGCCTATACGAGGTCCCCAATGATTACCTCGAAGAGCATCCCGCCGAAGGCCCCGAAGCTTCTACCGCCCGCGCACGCCTGCAGCCGATTCTCAACAATATTCTCAAAGACGCAACCAACGTGGCGCGCACGAAGTAGAGACCCACGTTGACGCTACTACTTCGCGGGAGTATGCTCGTGGATTGTGCGCGCTATTGCGGCGGGGTGTGCCGCGCGCGTCAATCGGGTTATCTATCAAACACGCACGGCACGGGCCGATGTGGGAAAGGTGGGCGATGAGCGATTTCAAATTAACGCGGCGGTCATTCCTCGCAAGTACGGCAGTGACCTTGGCGGCCGGCTGCGCGACGGGCGGCAAGACGGGG
>JAWXCN010000174.1:0-37321 GCA_034408725.1 Candidatus Hydrogenedentota bacterium | reverse complement strand
GCGTCGCGCGCGACGCTGGATAGCTTTAGGGGACGCTTTGGGGGTTTTGCCATTTGTTGGACTGTCCTTGGTGATAACTCATTTATGAAACGTTGTACCCCGCAGGATTGCGATTATCGCATAAATATGAGACACTTTTATCGTTACGGGTTCTGGAGCGTTGGAAGTATGACTGCTGCAACTCAAAGCATAGTTGACGAATTGCTCGCCCAATCAAAAGACATAAGGGAAATCCTGTCGATTGAGATCGAGTATCGTCTTGCCCCAACGGGGGACGAGCTGTCGTCAACCCGAAATCTCCGATTCAATCGACGCGGCATCAGAACCTATGAACGCCCAGCAATTGCTTTACCGTAAACTAATTTCTAAAGTATTGCTTCTTTCCCTGGACGATCGTTTGTTCGTTCTGCAGAGGCTTCATGACAGTCTGGAAGTAGAATCAGAAGAAGACGTGGAACAGTCCTGGAGAGAAGAAATCCGCCGGAGGATTGATGAAATTGATTCTGGCAAGGTCAAATGCCGTGCTGGCCACGAGGTAATGGAAGAATCGCGCGCACGATTTAACACTTAAATTATGTGGCTCGAAATAATTTCTGACGCCGAATCAGAACTTGTTAATTCCGCCGAATGGTACGAATCGAGGATACTGGGCCTTGGTGGCCGCTACTTGATCGCCGTGAACGAAGCATTCGAGAAAATTTGGAATTCACCCTTGGCTTGGACTGAGATACACAATGATATTCGACGAGTAGTAGTGAACCGTTTTCCATATGATGTACTCTATCTACTGCGAAACGATCGGGTACTTATTGTCGCAATCACACACCACAGGTGAAGGTCTGGGTATTGGAAAAAACGCCTGAAACAGATTCGGTCTCCGAAACTTGATTAATACTTTGCCACACCAACATGCGTTCAGCCGACGCCAGATGCTCCGGCACTGTGCGAACGGGTTCGGCATGCTTGGGCTGGCGAGTCTGTTAGGACGCGATGCTGCGGCGCAGGCGCTCGCGTCGAGCTCCAACCCGTTGGCGGTCCGCGCGCCGCAGTTCGCGCCGCGCGCGAAGAACATCATTTTCCTGTTCATGTCCGGCGGTCCGTCGCATGTCGATCTGTTTGATCCCAAACCGCGGCTGCGTCGCGACAACGGGCAACCTCTGCCATTCGAGAAGCCGAAACTTGAGCGCACCAAGACCGGCAACCTGCTTGGCTCGCCGTGGTCGTTTAAGAAATACGGGCAGGGCGGCATTGATATTTCTGAGTTGCTTCCCAATCTCGCCACGTGCGCGGACGATCTTTGCGTGATTAAGTCGATGGTCGCCGACAACATCAATCACAACGGCGCATGCCTTCAGATGAACACGGGCGAGCAGGCGTTTTCCCGCCCCAGCATTGGGTCGTGGCTGACCTATGGACTCGGGAGCGAGAATCAGGACCTACCGGGTTTCGTAGTGTTGAGTCCCGCGCAGCCTGCGCAGGGTGCGCCGCTGTGGGGGTCGAGTTTTCTGCCTGCGGCGTACCAGGGTACGCTGGTTTCCAATCTCGATGATCCCATCGCCAATTTGTCGAATGCAGCGTTTAATAGCTCGCAGCAGCGCACGCAACTAGATGCACTGAGATCGTTAAATGAGTTGCATGCATCGACGCGCGAAGAAGATTCGCGGTTGAGCGCGCGGATTGCGTCCTTCGAGTTGGCGTATCGCATGCAGACCGAAGCGCCGGAAGCATTCGACGTGAAAGGCGAATCGGCCGCCACACGCGCGCTGTATGGTTTGGACGATCCGGTTACGGAAATATTCGGCAAGCAGTGCCTGCTGGCGCGGCGACTGGTCGAGCGCGGCGTGCGTTGCGTGCAGGCGTACCACACCGCAACGTCCAAGCGCACCAGTTGCCAGTTATGGGACCAGCACGGCGCGCTGCGCGAAGAGTTGCCCAATAACTGCGCGGCGACGGACAAGCCGATAGCGGGGTTGTTGAAAGATTTGAAAGCGCGCGGATTGCTGAACGACACACTGGTGTTATGGGGTGGCGAATTTGGCCGTACACCTACCGCCGAGGGCGACAATGGCCGCGAGCATCATCCGTTCGGGTTCACGATGTGGCTGGCTGGCGGCGGGATTCGCGGCGGGATGAGCTATGGCCAGACCGATGAATTCGGATGGCACTCGGTCGAGAACCGCGTACACGTCCATGATTTGCACGCCACGATCCTGCATCTCATGGGCGTCAACCACGAAGAACTGACCTACCGTTATTCCGGCCGCGACTATCGTCTCACCGACGTGTTCGGAAACGTGGTGCACGACATCATCGCGTAGCGGCGCCGCGGCGGGACGCGAGACGTAGCAGCACGATCTGTAGCGCGATTGCGATGGCGATCAGCATGGGCGCGTACAGGTACGGGGTAACGATACCGTAGTGTTGCGCAACATATCCGCAGGCCAGACTTCCAAAAAAACCGCCGAATCCAACCGCTGCCTCATTGATGGCGGCCCGGCCATGTTTGCGCGCGGGATTAGAAAGACTGTAATACGTCGCGCTGAAAAACGCGAGACCCAGAAACGCGCCAATCACCGAAGAACACGCCCCCATGATCACCAAACTGTGGGTGCGGCCGAGTATGTAGATTGCGACCGCCGAGGCGGCTTGCATTCCTACGAGAAACGAGAACCGATGCTGCCACCACGTCGTGCGGCCCAGCATGAGGAACATGAGCGCCGTTGAAATCGAGAATGAAAACGCCAGGAACGAGTAGTTCGTGGCAGGGGCCGAAATTAGATACTCCGCGGGAGCGATGTCTCCAACTATGCGCAATTCGCCGGATTGAATCAGATCGTCGATGCGTTTCGGATAGATAAACCGGATGCCGCCCGCGAGCAGGTTGGCAATAAACGTGGCACACCACCCCGCCCATAGAAATGACTCGCTCGCCTTATCGTGTTCCGCTCGCGCCATGAGGAGCTCTTCCGTGGGTTCGGTAAAATGGGCAGATTCATGGGGCAGCGAACGCACGAGGGCGAACGCAATGCCGGCGATTACCGCGAGCGCGATAAACGGATAATGAAAATTCAAGTCGTAAAGCGGCCCGGCAAGCAGCGGGCTCAGCGAAAAGCCAAAACTCCACGCGATGTTGAACCAGCTCATCGTGCGCGCGCGCTGTTGTGGATCGGGTTCCGCGCCCACCCATGAGTGCAGCGCCGGCCACACGAGCGCGAGTGCCGCATAGGCCACGGTGGACACCGCGAGGATGACGCGCCAATCCCGGAACAGGGGCATCGACGCGTAGAACAGGGCGTAAAACAATATGCCGCCCGCGGCGATGGTTAGACCGTTTTTCGCGCGTGACACAAACCCCGCGGACAGCAAGGCGAGGCTGGCATATGCAGCGGCCTGGACCGCGCCAAAAACGCCGCTGGTTTGTTCCGTGCCACCGAGCTGTTTGAGCACAAAGAATGGCGTCACCGTAATTCCGGCCATGACGGCGAAATCGAGGGTGAAAGCCGCAAGACAAATTCGGATGCGAGGTGGCAACATAAGCGCGAGAGTGTAGGCGTATCCGGTGAGCGAATCAACGCCGGTTGATTTCGCTCCGCGCGACACGCACTATGGCGTATTCACAAACGGAGACCGCCATGCTGCTTGCCTATATCGGATTCATAATGATGGCCGCGGACCTGCCAACCGGCCCAACCCCGGAGCCGGTGTCGGCGCCGCATTTTCCGGATCGCGTTCACGCATTCGTGTGGCGCAACTGGCAACTCGTGCCTGCCGGGGACATGGCCCGCGTGCTCGATACGACGCCGGAGAATGTGCTGCACGTGGGCAAGTCCATGGGACTTTCCGATCCGCCGGTGATTACCCCGGACCAACGGCAGCGTTCATATATCAGTGTCATTCGTCGCAATTGGCACCTCTTGCCGTATGAGCAGTTGCTTGCGTTATTGAATTGGGACGAGGATGAACTGGCGTACACCCTGCGTGAAGACGATTTTCTGTGGGTGAAGCTTGGCATGCTCAAGCCAAAGTGCGAACCGCTTAAATGGACTGAACCGGCCGCGGAAACTGCGGCGCGCGAACAGGCGATTATGTCCGTCGTTCAGCAACACTTTCCCAACGGCATTGGGGAACTGGAAGAGCCATTGTTTGGATTCGTCGATGAATTGTCTCAACCGATGAACGCGGAGACACGCGACTTTGAACTGAGCAAGACCTCGCCGCGGTACTGCTACTCCTATTTCGCGCTCTATGGCGACACGTTTGCCGATGGCGCTCCCGATCCTTTTCCCGATGGCTATCTCGCGCGTCTCTCTGCTTCCGGCGTAAACGCGGTGTGGATGCAGGGCGTGCTGTACAAGCTCTCTCCGTTTCCGTGGGACCCGGCGCTGAGCGAGGGTTACGAGCAAAGGCTGAAGAATTTGAATGCGCTGGTCGAGCGCGTGAAATCGCATGGCATGGGCGTTTATCTCTATCTCAATGAGCCGCGCGCGATGCCGCTGGGATTCTATGAGAATCACGCTGAACTGAAAGGCGTTGCCGAGGCCGATTTCGCGGCGATGTGTACCACCAATCCAGGCGTGCAACAGTATATTGCGAGTTCTGTCGCGAAGATTTGCGAAGCCGTGCCGTCACTTGCAGGGTTCTTCACAATTTCCGCCTCTGAGAATCTGACCAACTGCTGGTCGCACGGCAACGGTGCTGGATGCCCACGCTGTTCTGCGCGGAAGCCTGAAGATGCGATCGCGGAAGTCAACGCCCTAATCCAGGGCGGCATCGAGATGGCCGCGGGAACGCAAAAACTAATCGCGTGGGACTGGGGATGGGGCGACGCGTGGGCCGAAGCGGCCATTCGCCGATTGCCGCCAGACGTAGCGCACATGAGCGTGAGCGAATGGAGCATCCCGATAAAACGTGGTGGCGTCGACAGCGTGGTCGGCGAATACTCGTTGTCTGTAATCGGACCGGGCCCGCGCGCCACGAAACATTGGGCCGCGGCCAAGGCCCGCCCGATGCCCTTGCGCACAATCGCGAAAATTCAGGCGAACAACTCGTGGGAATGCGCCGCCGTGCCGTATATCCCCGCGGTCGAAAATGTGGCGAAACATGTCGCAAACATACGCGAGCAAAAAGTCAACGGTGTGATGTTCGGCTGGACGCTCGGCGGCTACCCTTCGCCGAATCTGGAAGTTGCGGGAAGCCTTGTGGGTGATGCAAATCTCACGCCGGAAATCGCCATGCGGAATGTCGCCGCGCGGCGATACGGGGAAGGCAATGCCGACGCCGTGGTCGCGGCATGGAAACGATGCAGCGAAGGCTTCAGCGAGTATCCGTTTCATGGTACAAATGTTTATACAGGCCCCCAGCACACGGGTCCGTCGAATCCCTTGTGGGGCGAACCCACGGGTTACGCCGCGACAATGGTCTGTTTTCCATACGATGGTCTTGATGCGTGGCGGTCCGTATACCCTGCCGATGTCTATATCGATCAGATGCGGATAGTTGCGGCGGGGTTTGAAGATGGCGCGAAACAAGTTTCGGATATTCTAGGTAATACAAGCGATGCGAACCGGTCCGCCATTCAGCAGGAGGCGGACATGATGGCCGTCTGCGGTATTCAATTCCGCAGTTGCGCGAACCAGGCGCGCTTTGTTCAATTGCGCAATGACCTCGATAAAGCCGGTGCGAATGCGGGCGCATCGCTCGACGAAATCGAATCGTTGCTCAAAGGAGAAATCGCGTTGGCGAAGAATTTGTTCGCAATTCAAATGCGCGATTCAACGATCGGATACGAAGCGTCGAACCATTATTTCTTCGTGCCAGTCGACCTCGCGGAAAAGGTGCTCAATTGCCAGGACCTCCTCGAACGATGGGTGCCGGAAAAACGCGCTGCAATCTGAGCAGTGCGTGGATCAGCGCGGGAGGGCCCGCGTCCTCGCGGGCCTGAGACTATCAAAAACCTATTACCATCGCGGGTACGAAGATTGGCTGCACTAGCTCTGAACGGGTTCACTGCCCGAGAGAAAGCGCCGCCTTCTATTCCGCCGGTTTTATATCAAGAATGAAAGCAACCAGGTTCGCCATGTCCTCGACTGATAACCCGTCCTCAAGGCCGTCCGGCATGGGGGAGCGGTTGGTCGATTCGATGGTTTCAATGTCGCTCCGGAGCAGGACGGTTTCGATGCCGTTGGCGCTACGCAGCGTGATGCTGTTTCCCGATTCCTTGGTGACGATGCCGTTTAACGTTTGCAGGTCGTTGGTCTCGACGCGGTAGTCGAAATATTTCGTTTCCACCGCCCGGTTCGGATCGAGAATCGACACCAGCAACGACTGCGGTGAGCGATCCGTGATAGCCCCAAGGTCGGGGCCAACGTCGTGGCCAACGTCGCCAATGTGATGGCACGACGCGCAGCGTTCCCGGAAAATGTGGCGTCCGCGCAGAAACTGTCCGGGAGTCATTTCGGCAGCGGCGTATTGTTCGAGCACGGCCTGCCGGTCGGCGTTCACTACGGATTTCATAAGGCTTTCGGCGGCGGCGCGCACTTCCTCACGTCCGCTGTTAAGCAGACGCTGGCGTTGTTCCGCGTCCAGTTCGCGCACGCTGGGGGAACCGGAACTGAGCGCGGCAATCACCTTGTCAACCCACTCATCACGCTTGAGCAACGCATTCATGGCCAGCGCGCGCGATTCCTGCTGCATTTTTGGCCACCCGGCGAAAACGGCGTCCGGCACACGCGCGTCGCCGGTCGCGATAAGTGCGTCGAGTGCGGCAACAGCAACGGCGTCCTGCGACGCTATCAGTAGCGTGAGGGCTTCCACATCCGCGTCACGTTGCGCGGGGTCGTGGCCGAACAGTGCAATGGCGGATGCGCGCAACGCTTCGTCCTGTTTCGCGTTCGCTGCGATTGCGCGGGCATCTGCAAATTTTGCGGCGATCTGTGCGCGCGCGGAATCCGCTTCCGGGCTTTTACCCAATGCATCCAGCGCGACGCCCTTGCTTTCGAGTGCGGTAACATATCGCGCTAGCAAATCAAACTCGGCCGATTTTCCGGTGTTCGCGGATAGTATTGCGTTTGCGAGTGCCAGCAGCGTTGCGTTGTCATTCGCGGCAATCGCAGTTCCCACAATGGCGCCGAACAATTGATCGCGCGCCGCGGGAGCGGCTTCGGAATTCGTTGACCATTCCATTAACGCGGGAACGAGCGGACGCACATTGGACGCGTTGATCGCACTAAGCAGGGCCAGTCCCGCATACGAATCGGTTACGTCCGCGGATATCAATGCTTGGAAAGCAGGAACCGCGTCGGCGGTCGTGCATCGCGCGAGTGCGTAAATCACCTGCATGCGAACGAAATTGTCATCGTCACCGTGCAGCGCGATTGCCTCTGCTTCTAGTTCCGGAGATTCTACCAGTCGCTCTGCGGCAAGCCGCACCGCATGGCGTCGCACGCCCGGCGCCGCATCGGCAAGTCCAACGCGAATGTCGTCGTTGGTCAACGCGTTCAGGCCGTCAAGCGCGCACAACGCGTGTACCCGGGCTTGCGCGGCGTTACCCGTGCGCAATAGTGCCTGCATTGGCGCGATCGCGGCGTTGTCCACGCGTTCAAAAATAAGTTGGTGCGCCATATCGCGCAGCGAGCCATTTGGACTGTGCAACGTTTCCACGAGTTCGCCGGTGGTCATGGAATCAAGCCGCGGCGCCGCGCGTGCTTCATGATGTACCGGCACAACGCGGTAGATGCGTCCCATATCATCGCCCGCTCGTAAATCCAGCGTTGCCTGAGTTTCCTTCGAGATATATTCGGGGTGCTCAATGACTTCGCGGTACATGTCCACGACGTACAATGCGCCATCGGGGCCGGCGCGCACCATGACCGGTCGAAACCAGTTGTCGGTTGAAGATAGAAACTCGGACTCTTCTTCACCCGGCGCGCGGTGCGCGCTGAAGGTGTAACCATTCGGTTCGAGTACGGAACGCAGCACGAGGTTGTGAACGGGTTCGCAGACGAAAATATTTCCTGCATACGGCGCGCCAAGCAAGGTATCGCGATAGACATCCAACCCGCAGGTGGACGTGGATCGGTTCACATGCTCGAAATCGTTGAAGCGCCCGAGCGTGCGGCTCGTTGGATAAAGCTGGGCCTGTTCGACAATGTATTCGCGCGGGTTGCCGGGGGAGAAGTGCGGGTTGCGGCGCATCGGAGCATCTTCGAGCGCGAAGTGCCAGACCGGCAGCCAGTTCGCGCACCCGAATCGGCTGCCCCAGTCATCGAAAGCAATGCCGAACTGCGTCTGCCCGCTTTCGGGATCGATCACGCCGGTATCGGGTCGAATGCGAAGGTCGCGTCCCGATATGTTGACTGTTTCACCCGTTTTCTCGCTCACGATTGCGCCGTTGCCGTCACCGTTTGCGCCGTGCAACCAGTTGTCGAGTCCCCAGCGCAATCCGTTCACGCGATGTTGCTGATTCACTTCACCAAATCCGGAGAACATCTTTGTCTGTTCGTCGGCCTTGCCATCGCCATCGGTGTCCCGCGCAAAAAAGATGAGCGGCGCGGCTGTGATGATAACGCCGTCTCGCCACGGGAACACGCCCGTGGCAAACGCGAGGTCGTCGAGGAACAGCGTTGATTTTTCGTAGTACCCGTCGCCATCGACATCTTCGAGATACTTTACGCGGCTGCCCGGCTTTCCTTCGCCGTCCATGCCGAGTGGATAATCGCGCATTTCCGTGACCCACAGTTTTCCATCCGCGCCCCACGCGATCGCCACCGGGTCTTGCACCTGCGGTTCGGACGCGACCAGTTCAACTTTCAACCCCGCATGCACCTGAATCGATGCCAGGCCGGCTTCAGGCGATTTCGGTTCCGGTTTCGCATCCGCGAGCAATTGGGAGAATGATCGACGGTCCACGAGGTCAGGCAGTTTGTCCGTATGTTCATTCTGCACCCACAGGTGACGCGAATGAATCCACGCGCCATTGTTTTGGCCATTAATCGTGATGGCGGGAATCGCCACTTCGGAATCCGTGCTATCGCGAATGCCCTGCAATGCCGTTTTGCTCCAACCCGTCTTCATCGAGTCGAACAGATGCACGGCGTAATGCTGCTCATTCGATACCAGCAGGTCCAGATCGTGGTCGCCATCAAGATCAATAAATCGCAGCCCATTATCATTGCCTTCAGCATCGACCAGGATGGCGTCCACGGGTGGAGCAAAGCGGGCCTGCTTCCATCGCGCTTCACCCGGCGCGCGGGTAAATACTCGGCGTTGCTCATCATTCAAGACCATCAGTTCAGTGTTGCCGTCTCCGTCGATATCGCGGAAGCGAACGCCGTTATCGCGGCCATGCAACGCTGTTGCGATGCCTTTCAGCCCGGATAACAGCTTGGGCGTTTCTTCCCACGTGTTATTCCGAAAGGTCCACGCGCCTTCGGATGCACGGTCACGCATGATGGCCATTACATTGCCGGCGTCGATGCCAAAACGAAGAGCGTTGGCCTGCTTCAATGGAGAATCGACGTCATGCCATTTGTTAACATCCGGTCGCCAAATTCTCGCGCCAGCGGAACCCGTGACAACATCGATGTAGCCGTCATTGTTGATGTCTGCCAGCCGTGTACCGGAGTTGGTTCCGTCCTCGGAGCGGAGCGGCAGGTTGCCCAAAAGGTTCTTGTTCAGGCAATCGTATGCATCCCGGAAACTCAGAAAGCGAACGCGCGACCCATAAGTATTCCTGGCGTGCTCGATAAGCTCCACCACCTGATCATTCCGAATCCAACCGTGCGGATGAAACACCAGTGTATACACGCCCCTCTTCGCAACCGCCGCATCCAACGCAATCTTCATGTCCGCGAGTGAATGCGGGCTGTTCGGCTTATTTATGTTTTG
Source organism: Candidatus Hydrogenedentota bacterium (assembly GCA_034408725.1). GTDB lineage: Bacteria > Hydrogenedentota > Hydrogenedentia > Hydrogenedentales > SLHB01 > JABWCD01. Next base: position 27,436 of record JAWXCN010000174.1, on the reverse strand, counting down.
CGCTTCCCAGTCGCTGGGAACAGCGCACGGAAACTCCCAACACGTGCCGCCGATGATGTAGGGATACGGGTAATCTTCAATGGTTGTCTTGAAAGAAGGGAAGGGGAGATAGGTGCGGAACCGTTCGCGCCCATCCTCGCGTAACACCCATTCACGCGGCAACGACGCATCGTTCGCGGTGGTGATGTTGAACACGCTCGAATCAATCGCGAGAAACGGCGCGCCCGGTTCGGGTTTATTAAATATCTCCGCGAAGAACCGGGGACTCAGCGAATTGATCGAATCGCAACAGGGCATGCGAAACGCCACGGGCTTGTTTCCGGGAATCGCATTTATCAATTCTACGCAGGATTCGTATGTCGCCTTCGCGGCGTCGAAGTTGCCTTGGCCCAACAGCGGACAAGGATGCGCAACGGTGTGTGTTTCGATGCTCAGGCCTTCTTTCAGCCACACCTGAAACCGCGGATCGTCAGGCGTCACGCTACACGCCATGATGCTCATGGCTGCCGTGCCGTAATGTTCCTCCAGCTTGTTGATGATGGGCCGCAGATACTCCTCGTACTTCGCTGGATCGCGCATGTCGTCTATGGAAAGTATAATCGCGGCTTCAACACCTGGCTCGCCAATCCACTGGGGTGTGATGAGTTTTGGAAAATCACGATGCACGTAGAACGGATCGGATTCGTCCAAATAGGCGAGACGGTTCGCATCGTGCGCGAAAGCAAACGCGCCAACGCTAAAACACACAATGGCGCGAAATAGAAAGAACATGGCGATACCCCGTGACGTGGAAAAGGGGATTATCGCAAAATCACGGCGCGGATGTCAGGCGAGTATGCCTTTGACTACTTCACCGGCTACGTCGGTAAGGCGAAAATCTCGGCCATTGTACCGGTGCGTGAGTTTCAGGTGGTCGATGCCCATCAAATGCAATATCGTCGCATGCAGATCATTCACGCTCACTTTGTCCACCGCGGCCTTGTGGCCAACGTGGTCCGTCTCACCATAGTGCGTGCCGCCTTTCACGCCGCCACCCGCGAACCACGTCGTGAACGCGTGCGGATTGTGGTCCCGGCCCGAGCGCGAAGGATCGCTTTTGGGGCGTTGCGCCAGCGGCAAGCGTCCAAACTCGCCGCCCCAAATGACGAGCGTGTTTTCCAAAAGTCCGCGTTGCTTGAGGTCAGCCAGCAAACCAGCGATAGGCTGGTCCGTTTCGCCCGCGAACCCTCGGTGGTTCTGCTCGATGTTCAGGTGGCCGTCCCAGCTCTTTTCATTCTCCTCGCCGCCGCTGTAAATCTGGATAAACCGCACGCCCCGCTCGACCAGCCGCCGCGCGACGATACACTGCTTCGCGAAGTGCGTGCACTTCTCATTGTCGAGGCCGTACAGCTTCTTGACGTGTTCCGGTTCGGATTCGACATCGAGTGCGTCTGGCGCGGCCATTTGCATGCGATACGCCAATTCGAAACTCTCGATGCGGGTTGCGAGCTCCGCGTCGCCGCCGGTTTGCTGCTGATGCTCGCGGTTCAATGCGGCCATGAGATCAAGTTGCCGCCGCTGCTGTTCATCCGTCATTGTTGCGAGCCGCGAAAGGTTGTCGATGGGTTGCCCCTGATGCTTCAGCGCCGTGCCCTGATAGATGCCGGGCAGAAAGCCCGCGCCCCAATTCTGTGAATAGCCTTTTGGCAACCCGCGCCCGAGCGTGTCGTACATCACGACGTAGCCCGGCAGGTTCTGATTTTCCGAGCCAAGACCATAGCTCACCCACGCGCCTACACTCGGAAAGCCCATGCGGCTCATGCCGGTATTGATCTGGAAGAGCGCGGGGGAGTGGTTATTCGTTTCCGTATGGCAGGAGTGAACGAAGGCGATATCGTCGACGTGCTGCGCAATGTTCGGAAAAATCTCCGGCACCCACGTGCCCGACTGGCCGTGCTGTTGCCACGCAAACGGCGACTTCATCAGCGGACCGACCTCTTCCACGAAGAATCCCGTCGAATTGTCGAAACCTTCCAGGGGTTTGCCATCCAGCTTCGTCAATTCGGGTTTATAGTCCCAGGTGTCCACCTGGCTCGGCCCGCCGTTCATGAACAACCAAATGACCGATTTCGCCTTCGCGTCAAAGTGTCCTGACCGTGCTGCGAGCGGGTTCAACGCCTCCTCGCCTTGCGCCGTTAGCAGTCCTGCCTTGTCGAGCAACCCCGCGAGTGCGAGCGCGCCAAATCCCTGCCCGGTCCTGCGCAGAAAATCCCGCCGCGAACAAAAACATGTCGCGGGTGAGGCCACAAAATGCGGGAGCGAATCGCTGTTCATTGTTTAATACTCGTCATTGTCGGGAAGTATTTCCCGTTGCACGGTCGCGTTCCATTCGTTTATTACGGCATCGCTCGCATTATGCGCGCGCAATTGCCCCAACACATCGCCCTGTTTAGTCTTGAGCGCTGGAAACGCCAGGAGAAGCGACGCAATATCGCGCCAATCGCTACCCGCCTGCGGTGTGCCTTGCCGCGCGAATGGCAATGCTTCATCCATCGCGATTTCCCTCATGCTACGCAAGCCGGTGCTTAACATTCTATTCTCCGGGTGGTTTAATCCCGATATACTTCTCGTCGATGCCGTATTCTTAGAATAACGAGGTTGTCAGCTTCCAGATCGAATACCGCTCGATAGTCACCGATTCGAAACCGATAGGTTCCGAGCGATGCATTCGTTAATTTACGTGCGTTTAGCAATGGATTCGTTGCGTACTCCGCGATTCGCGCCAAGATTCGTTGCTTAACCTCGCCGGTTAGTCCATCCAAGTCCCGTTGAGCGCGTGATGTGAAGAGTACTTTAGCCACGCGTCAATTCATCAAGTGAAACGCAACGACCCTCCGCATAGTCCTTACGCGCCTCGCGAACGGAATCCAGGTACTCCGGATTTGCAAGCGCCGCCAAGTCTTCCATGATTTCCTCAATGGATTCCTGGACGGAGCGGGCGATCAGATCGCGAAGCTCATCAACCGTCAAATCAGAAACTTTGACACTCATCACAGACTTCCTTGGCCGGAGCGTTCCCTGTTATTCAACATACACGAACTCATTCAATCCCAGCAGCGCCTGCGCAAAATCGGTCATGGCGGTTTGCCGCGGCGCTTCGACCATTGCGGTTTCGTAGGATTTTGCCTGCGCGTCGAGAAACGCCAGCGACTGCGCCAACTCGGAATCGCTGGGCGGACGGCTCAGTGTCAGCATGAAACCAGTGCGCACGGCCGCGTCGGTGTTTGTGGAGTTGTCCGCGCACATTCGGCGCGCGAGCGATTCCGCGTAACCGCGCACATTAGGACTGTTCATCACCGTCAACGCTTGCGGCGCGACGGTCGTGCATGGCCGCTGATCAATGCCTACGGTCGCGTCCGGCGCGTCAAATACCGTCAACACAGGAACGAGCTTGCTGCGCTTGATCATGAAATAGATGCTGCGCCGTTTCATGTCTTGATCGAGCGTGCTTGGCCCGAACATGGAAGTATCCAGTTCTCCGGCGACAGAGAGCATCGTGTCACGGATGATTTCTGCCTCGACGCGTTGGCGCGGAAAATGCCACACGAGCGTGTTCATCGGATCGGCCTGCGCCTTCGCATCATCGTTTGCGGCAGTCTGCCGGTACGTCGCGCTGGTCAGGATCAGGATTTGAATGTGCTTCAAACTCCAGCCGTTTGCAATAAGTTCCGATGCAAGCCAATCCAGCAGCTCCGGATTGGACGGCGGTTCGCCCTTGAATCCGAAATCGCTCGGAGTCGCCACGATTCCACGGTTGAAATGATGTTGCCAGATGCGATTCACGATCACGCGCGCGAGCAATTCGCCCGCGCCATGTTTCGTGTCCGTGATCCAGTTTGATAACGCCGTGCGCTTGTACGATGTCCGCGCACCCACCGGCGGATTCACCAACCAGCGCGACTCGCCTTCGGGCGACATGGTGAGCGCCGCGGGAAAACTTTGCGACGCAATTTCGCCTTTCTGATTGGGATCGCCGCGCGTGAGGATATGCGTTTCTTCGAGGTAATCGCCACCCTGCGTGTGTGTGCGAATCGCGGGCACGCCTTCGCTACTGATGAGCACCGTCACCGCGCCAGGCTTCGGCGCATTCTCCGCGTGCTTCTGTTCGGCAGTCCAGAGTTCCCGCCACTTGCCATCCTGTTTCTTGAAGAAATCGAACAGTTTTTGTCGTTCACGCGGCGACAAGGCGGCGTCTGCCTGCCCGCGTTTCGCCGCAAGCATTTTCGACAGTTCCTGCGGCATGAGCGCGAGATCGAATCCCGCCGGTGGTGGCGCGGTGGTAATGGAAATACGAGGACGGCCTATAGCGTGCTTGTTGTTGCCCTTGAATTCGAGGGTAAACGTGAAAACGGTCCCATCGGGAAATCCCGCCGGCTGCTCGAAATCAAACGCCGCCGATTGGTCCTTGCCGAGTTGTCCGTCCACTGCCCACGCCGTGTTTGCATCGGCGTCGATCGCATTCGCTACCGGGAATCCCGCCTGCTCGTGCGTAGCGCGCGGGTTGATGAGCTTTACCTCGGTTTTCGGATCGGTTCCAGCCGGTCGCATGCTCACCTTGAAATCGGAGAGCGCGAAATTGCCGTTTTCCGCGCGACCCGGACCGTTGCTCACCAAAGACGCGTCGGTCAACGTGTCAATACGCACACTGGTCACGCCGGTGAGCGTAGTTTTCGCCTCAAACGTATACGTGTCAAACTCGGGCGTTGTTCCCGACACCAGCACCGAGCCGTCGGATAAACGTCCCATGCGCGCGCCCCCGGCCGACGCATAATTAAAAACATCGACAGCGATCCAAAGCGGCTTCGCTTCGGTTGTGAGCTGCTCGCTCAACCATTCTTCGAACTGTGCGGCGAGAGGACCGGCTTCATATTCCGCGAGGCTCGCGAGGAACGGCGCATGTTCATCGTCGTACACGGCCTTCGCGCGCGCATAGCGTTCCGGGCCGACATCAATCGGAAAGTCCGAGCGCACGGTCTTGGTGAAGGTTGAGACGAAACTGTAATATTCCGCCATCGAGATGGGATCGTATTTGTGATCGTGGCAACGCGCGCAACCGATGGTAAGTCCCAGCATGGAAGTGCCAATGGTCCGCGCCATGTCGTCCAACTCGTCATAGCGCTCCTTTTCCACCTGGCTCATGGTGATCTGCGTCGCGTGCGTGCCTGCGGCAAGAAACCCTGTCGCCATCATCGCAAGCGGATTCTCCGGCGCAAATTCATCGCCGGCGATCTGCCATTTCACGAACGTGTCGAAGGGCAAATCCTGGTTAAATGCCTCGATGACGAAATCGCGGTAGTAATACGCGTACTTCCGATCATAGTCCTGCTCGTATCCGTGGCTTTCGGCAAACCGCGCAAGGTCCAGCCAATGCCGCGCCCACCGCTCGCCGTATTGCGGATTCGCCAGCAGTTCCGCAACCAACCGGTCATAGGCGTCGGGGGACGTGTCGTTTACAAACGTTTCGACCTGCTCCGGTGTCGGGGGCAATCCGATGAGATCAAAATGCAACCGGCGAATGAGCGTGCGCCTGTCCGCCTCGGGGTTGGGAGAAATGCCCGCGCGTTCCTGCCGCGACAGCACAAACAGATCGACGTCGTTCCGGGGCCAATCGGATTTCTCGACTTCTGGCGGCGCTTCTTTATTAATTGGCAGGAACGCCCAATGCTTTTCGTAGTTCGCGCCCGAATCCAGCCATTTGCCGACCATCTCGATTTGCGCCGGGCTGAGCGGTTTGTTTGCGGCCGGCGGCGGCATTTGATCGGCCGGGTCTGCGCTGGAAATGCGTTTCCAAAGCTCGCTGGTCAGGCGCGCGCCGTCGCCGAGCATGCCTGTCGCGCCGTCGCGGTTATCGAGGCGCAAGTCCGCCTTTCGCGCGTTCTTGTCGGGGCCGTGGCAGGTAAAACAATGTTCGGAGAGAATGGGACGGATGTCGCGGTTATAAGCGACCGCATCGGCCGCGGATGCGGCGAGCGATACTGACAGGCTGAAGCAAAATGCCAGAACGGCTTGCTCACGTGTTCTAAAATGCGTAACCATGACTCCAGTACCACATTACGTCAATTGACAGTCTGTTCACCATCATCCCAGCCTTGCAGCCGAAATGTCAATTTTGGACGGAATCTGGCCGATGGGGCGTAGCCGACTCTTCAACCCTGCTGTCTTCCCGGTTTTCCACCAGACTCATCCAAAAGACGAGAGACTGGCCTGGTTCCGGGTTCCAAAGCGCACAGTCTTTGTATCCGTCCAGATGGACGACCAGTACGCTATCGTGCTCCAAATCTTCCACAATGGTTACTGGTGTGTTCGCCTTTTGTTCGACCATGGTCCATTTTGTGATATGGCGTGTGTACACCGCCTGGAACCGCGAATCGTAGACCGTGTAGCCGAAACTGGGAAGGGCGTCGCCGCTCACCTCGTCCATTACGGTCAAATGAATGGCGGCATCGGTCCGCGGAAACGTACTCGCGGACGGAGGTGTGAATGCGCCCGTCGCGATGGCGTAGCCCAAGTACGCCGCAGCATCGATGAACAGCGCAATCACGACGTCCATACGTTTCACCGCGCGTCTCCCGTGCGCCGCTACTCCGGCGCGGTCCCCGAGTCCGCGGAAGGCTCCGGCGCCGAGGCATCGGCATCGCCATAATGCGTCGCCACCACCAGTTGCGAAATGAATCCAGCGACCGGATAGGGTTTGCGGGTGGGCAATTCGAGACCGTGTCCTCCGCCTTCTCCTCGCGAGCCGGTACGATAGACCGGCAAGACGCTCGCGAAATCGATGCTGAGGATGTTCAGTCCTTCCCGGCTGATTTCGCCAGGTACAAACAAAGTAGCCTCAGTCTTCGCGTTTGGTTCGAGCACGCCTTTGCCGAGATCATGCCCGTTCAACGAGAACCGCGCTTCTTGGGACTCCGTCATTTGCGTCGGCGATGACAAATGAATCTTGATGTCGTAAGCGTGTCCAGCGTGCATGTATAGGAGGAGTTCGTTATGTTGCGCCTGTGCAGCGAACGATCCCTTTAACCGATACGCGTAGGCGTAGTCCGTTTGCCAGCCCGTGCCCAGAAAGGGGCGCAATGCGGGGCCTTGCACGTCGATGTCCGGCGAGAACAGCACGCCGCCCATCACGTCGTACTGCGAAGGCGACACCTGGTGGTCGTAGGCAAACAACAAATTCGCTGGATAGGAAAATGGGTTGCCAAAGGTATCGTGAAAAATGGTCGTTGACGCCGCCCACACTTGTTGAAACGACGTGGGCCGGCCAAAGGGCGTCCAACCCGAGCGCAATTGGACCACCAACAGCACGTTGTATAAAAAAATCAGCGCGATGGCCCCAGTCACGGGCACGAGATAATGCTTGCGCAAGGTGGTCACGAGCCACGCGCCCAGCGCCGCAACGCCCGGCGCCATGAACGGCAGCACGCCGACGAACCGCCGCATGCCAAACGATCCTCCCGCGTGCCAGGCGTCGATTGCAGCATTCGAGTAGACATACGCCGCGAGCAATACGGCGAGGCTAATAGCCGTATACCGCGATTTGCGAAAGATGATCAGAAGACCCGCGAAACCGGATAGCAGCACCGGGTGCCACGCGAACAAACCGTGGTGCGCGGAAAACAGGACTTCCATGATAGCCGGTCTCGTCCACGCCATGGGACTACCGGGCGGCGTGTTGATCCCCTGCTCGCCCCAATCGTAGCGCGCATACCAAATCGCAAGTTGCAGCGAATAGACCAAGCCTGTGGCAACAATGGCCAGTGCAAGGCCGGAAACCGCGCGCATGAGGTGGCGGCGTGTTGGGACTACACGCAGCACATCCGCGAAAAGTATAAGCAGAAGTACGGCGTGTGTGGGCCGGACCAGCATAGCAAGCCCAAGTGCTGCCCCCAGCGCGATCCATTCCTTCAGCGAGCGCGAATCGATGCTGCGCGCCCACAGCCAGAAAAATAACGCGGCGGTGAAGAATGATGCCGCGTGCGACATCCACGGTTGATCCGTCTGGTACCAGATAATCGGAGACGCGACCCAGAGTAGAACGGTAGCAAAAAACGCGGTTCGCTCCGAAAACCAGCGCCGGAGTGATGCATGCACCATCAGCATGCCCAGCCACACGCAGAGACTGCTCGCAAACGCGCACGCGAACGCGTACGGCGTTGAGATGCCGTCCGCCGGAAGCGCAACGCCGAGCGCGTTCAACACCAGAATAACGCCATGAGCGGCGGCGTATACCGGCATCCAGACAATCGGTGTGCCAATCGGCGCGACGTTGTATTCGGGCCGTTCGGGATGCGCCGTGCTCATCAATTCCCACGCGCCGGGAATGCGCTTGAGCTCATTCTCGAAATTGACGTCGTGGTCGAAAAACCAGGAATGAAGGTAGGCATAGTACTGCGGCTCGTCATGACCCGATACGACGCCCCAATGCGACATGCCGCGCGCGGACATCACGAACGCATTAACGCCGATAAGCAGCATGCACAAAAACGCAAACCGCGCCCAGCGCGTCGCGGGAGTCGCGGCAAACGTCGAAAAGCGCAAGCCCGCTGCGTGAATCCAGGTGTGTTGCGCGGTGAAGAAGAGCAGCGCGAGGCTGTACATCCAGACGCCATCCACGCCCACCACCCCGCCCAGCGCGCTTTCGTGAACCGGCGCAACAAGTATCGATGCGAACAGCAGCAGTGCGGAGATCGCCATGCCTACGCGCTGAAGCGCGACAATCAGGCCGACAAATGGCAAAGATACCGATGGGGGAGATGGTTGCGACATGCGCGCATCTTAATGAGGTACGACGGGCCGCGCAACACGGCTCGTTTATCGAATGGGCCTAAAATTCCGATTCGTGCTCGTGCTCCTGCTCGTCTTCGTAATCGTTATTCGCAACTCCCACAATTGGCCCCGACGGTTCGAAACAATAACGAGCTACAATAACGATGACGAGCAGGAGCACGAAATATTTCTTTGTGTCTTCGTGGTTAAAAAGGGCCTCTTTATCCCGCGGCTTCGTCGCGTTCTACTGGCAACCGCTTATGCGTGCCATCACAAAACGGTGACCCGCCCGTATGCTTGCACTGGCATATCGCATACGTCCGCTTCTCGGTAATCACGACTTCCAGCGGCGAAAAATCGCCGCCCTTGTGCGAACCGTCGCACCATGGCTGATTTTTGGATCGGCCGCAACGGCACCACCAATACGTTCCCTGTTCAAGTTCCAACACCGCGGGTTTGCGGACAGCTATGTGTGGTTCAGACATAATCTTTCCTTGTTTGGCGTGGGCCGATGGTCGCCGCTATCACGCCAAGATTCCGCTGTTTGAATACCTAATCCGTAACCAGAAATACATCCACAGTGGGCGTTTCCACTTTCTCTTGCTTCGTCTGTAATTCCTGAATGTGCAACATGCCGTTCACATCCTCTATGGACGGCGTCAGCGCCGCCGCCAGTTTGCTTGTGGCAGTGACGACTACCTTTTTCACCGGCGCCTTCATGCTCAGATTCTTCTCTGCCTTCGCCTTGCGCACAGCTTCCACCACCGTGCAAACGATTTGATAGGTCTCGGCGTGCGACGGTTCCTTGACCGCGGCGAATTCTTCGAGCGTCGGCCACGGGCTGCGATGAATCGTCTCGTTCATGTCCGCATCGTTCGTGTAGGCCCAATGCCAGATTTCCTCGGTTAGGAACGGCATAAACGGCGCAAACATGCGCAACAACGCGCGCAGCACGAGCCGCAACGTCGCCGCCGCGCTGAGGCGACCTTCGCTCAGTTCTTCTTCATACGTGCGCGGTTTGGACAGCTCAACATAGTTGTCGCAGAACGTGCCCCAGAAAAATTCCTCGGTGAGCTGCAGCGATTGCGCGTAGTCGAACTGCTCGAACGCGGTCGTCGCACGTTCAATTAGCGGTCGCAACTCGCGGATGATCGCGCGATCGGTTTCGTGCGTGATGCGCTCCGGTCCGAGCAGCGCGGGATCGATACCCTCAAAACGGCCCAGCACAAACTTCGCCGCGTTGAACATCTTCGTGGCGAGCCGCTTGCCCACCTTGAATACCTGTTCATCAAACGCAGTGTCCACGCCCGTCCGCGCGCGTCCCGCCCAGTACCGCACGCAATCCGCGCCGAACTGGTCAATCAACGGTTCCGGCGTAACGACGTTGCCTTGGCTCTTCGACATTTTCTTTCGGTCGGGATCAAGAATCCACCCGCTGATCACGACGTTTTTCCACGGGATCTGATTTTCGTGCAGATAGGCTTTCACGATGGTATAGAAAGCCCAGGTGCGGATGATCTCGTGGCTCTGCGGGCGCATATCCATCGGGAACAGTTTCTTGTGCCGTTCAGGATTCAGCGGCCCGCCCGTCGCAATCTGCGGCGTCAGCGAACTCGTCGCCCACGTGTCAAAGACATCCGGGTCGCCCGTGAATCCGCCCGGCACATCACGCTGCTCCTTCGTGAATCCTTCCGGCACATCATCGAGCGGATCAATCGGTAACTGGTCCGCGCGCGGGACCAACACCTTATCGTGCAAAACCTCGCCGTTCTCCCCAAGCCCGTACCAAACCGGAATCGGCACGCCGAAAAATCGTTGCCGGCTCAGACACCAATCCTGATTCAGACCCAGCACCCAATTCTCGTACCGCGACGCCATGTGCGCCGGGTGCCACGCAATCTTTCTGCCCTGGACGACTAGCGCGTCCTTATGATCGAGAATCCGCGTGAACCACTGCCTCGCGGGAAGTAACTCCAGCGGCCGCTCACCTTTTTCGTAATATTTCACGGCATGCATAATGTCCTGCTTAGGCCTGTCGATTACGCCAGCCATTTCATTCGCAAGCGCCACGATAAGTTTTTGAGCCTGCTTCGTGTATTTGCCGAGGATTTGCGCGTAGTTACGGTTGGCATCAGCCGGATTCAGGCTAACGAAACGATTGCCCGCCTCAGTATCCCCGCTTTGCACGAACTTTATTGGCAACATGTGTCCATCGCGATCAAGCACTTGGCGCGTTGGCAGGCTGTAGGTTTTCACCCATTCAACGTCCGTCTGGTCACCAAAGGTGCACACCATCACGACGCCGGTACCCTTTTCCGGATCGGCTTTTGGATCAGCCATGATGGGCACAGGCACTTGAAACAACGGCGTGACCGCGTTTTTTCCTACGTACTGCTTGTACCGTTCGTCATCGGGATGCACCAGCACCGCCACGCACGCGGGCAATAACTCCGGCCGCGTGGTTGCGATCACGACGTGTTCATCACTGCCCTCGATCCCAAATCGCAGAAAGTGATACGCGCTCGGCACTTCCTTATCGACCAGTTCCGCCTGCGCAATGGCCGTCCGAAAATCCACGTCCCAGAGTACGGGCCGTTCCGCTTGATACACTTCGTTTTTCTCAAGTAACTCTAAAAAACTCAATTGCGAGATGGTGCGGCAATGGTCGTTGACCGTCGCATACTCCTGGTCCCAGTCATACGACATACCCAGGCGTTTCCACAAGTGCCGAAATACTTCTTCATCTTCCTTTGTGGCCACATCGCAAAGCTCAATAAAATTCTTGCGCGAAATCGGTTGTGGATCGCCCTTTCGCCCGCGTTCGGCCTTGAAATTCGGGTCGTAGTGAACGTGCGGCTCGCATTTGACGTTGAACAGATTCTGCACCCGTCGCTCAGTAGGCAGGCCGTTGTCGTCCCAGCCAATCGGGAAAAAGATATTCTTGCCGCGCATCCGCTGAAACCGGACGATAAAATCCTGGTGCGAATAACTGAACATATGCCCCATGTGCAGCGACCCGCTCACGGTCGGCGGGGGAGTATCTACCACAAATGTTTCGTCGCGGTCCCGATTCGGGTCATAGGCATACGGGTTCGTTTTCTGCCAATGCGCGCGCCACCGGGTCTCGACGTCTTCCGGGGCATAATTCGATGGCAGCGGGTGCTTGGACACGATAGATTCCCTTTCATTGGACGGTACAGACAAAAAAACGCCGCGCAATTTCGGGCGGCATGGAAGCGGAGAGTATAGCAAAATCCGGATCGTCGTGGCGGGAGGCGTGTCCTTGAAGGTAGATCGAGCGCCTTGAAGTGCGGCAGCGGGTAGCTGCCGCTTCCATTTCCTGAGCAACGTCGCTTCTCCATCAAGCGCGACTGTCTTGATTCACATGCTCCTGAAGCCTTCAAATTTATTGGAGGTATTCGAGTAGCCCGAAGTGAAAGCGGCGCTGACACGCCGCACTCCAAGGCGCTGCGCGCGGCAAAATGACGTCAAATTTTGCGCAGACCACCTTACCATTTCTTGGGCTAAGGCGCTTTGCAATGAAGCGAGATTGCCTCGGCGCGTCCTCGCGCGCCGTTTTGGCCAAGCGCGTGGGGACACGCGCCCTCCCGCCAGGCAATCCTTAATTAGACGGCAATGCCCCAGGTGATTGCGTAAATGACGAATTCCTGTAGAAAGGCGAGTGGCGCCGACAGAAACCTGCTGCCAACGAAGATGGCAATAAGTATTCCGAACGGCCCTATTGAGTCAAGCATCTGCTGGCCACCGCTCGGCAACAACGAGCGCAAGATATGCCCGCCATCCAGCGGCGGCACTGGTATCAGGTTAAACAGGAACAATAAAAGATTGATCGCTACCATCATCAACCCGACTTCGACCAAATGAAGTTCCATCATCCGTTCTACGCCGAGAACGGCGAATCCAAGACGAAGCAACAACACCGTCACCACCGCAATCAGAACATTGGATATCGGCCCTGCAGCGGCAATCAGCGCCGGGTCCCGGCGGAAGTTTTTCAAGTTATTCGGATTGAACGGAACGGGCTTCGCCCAGCCAAACAAGTACGGGATTCCCGTGACAAACATCAGCAGCGGCATAACGACCGTGCCAATCGGATCGATGTGCTTGATGGGGTTAAGCGTGATCCGGCCCAGCAATCTGCCCGTCGGGTCGCCGCACCGGTCCGCGGTCACCGCGTGCGCGGCCTCATGTACGGAGAGCGAAAACAGGAAACAGAAATACTGAATGCCGAAAAAAAGGATATCTTGCTGTAGTTCTTGGTCCATCGGGGTAGGTGGAGACGTGTTAAGGGAAGTATACGCAGCCTTCGGAAAAGAATCAAAATAACTCCATTTGGGCTAAAAGAGCCGTATAAGCAGTGGTATGGAAAAGACTTGCACGAATACACCCCTTTCCGTATAATCGGCAACTGAAAAGTCGGTTATTCAGTCCAGTGCTTTGCCACGCAGGCGGTTACGCCCTGTGTGCAGCCGAATGGAGGGTCTGCTCGGTGACGATGACAAAACGGGAACTCGTAATTCGAGTCGCCAACACACTTGGCATGACTCAAAGCGACGTTGCCAAAATCATCGAGGGGGCGTTTGACACCATCTCGCGGACCCTCGCAGACGGCGAACGGTGGGAGTTGCGCGACTTCGGCGTGTTTGAAGTGAAAACACGCGCGAGCCGCATCGGGCGCAACCCGCGCACGGGCGATCAGGTTCCGGTGCCGGAACGGCGCGTCGTAACCTTTCGTCCCGGCAAGAAAATGAAAGAACTCATTTCCGGCGAGGCCAGTTCAGAACCCGACGAGGCCGTTGAGGAATCCACTCCTCGCGACTTTTCGCAGTCCTAACTTTTGCGTGTACACACCACATTGAGGGCTGTATGAACCGCAGATTCGCTGCCGCTGTTTCCGTGTTTGTTATCGCCGTTGTCACCGCCGTAATCGCCGCCGCTCAGCCACCTGCGGAAGACAAGGTTGCCAAGGAAAAAGACATCCGCAAACTCATGCAGCTAACGGGCGCCGGTGATCTCGGCGCCCAGTCCTTCGCACAATTGCTCGAGTCGTTCAAAACTACCCACCCGACCGTCCCGGCGACCTTTTGGGAAGAGTTTAAGCTGGATGTGCAACCGGACGAATTGGTGGCGCTGATCATTCCCATATACGATCAAAATTTGACCCACGAAGACATTATCGAAGCCATAAAATTTTATGAATCACCCGCGGGCCAGCGCTTGACGGGCGCATTACCGGCCATTTCCCAACAATCAGTTCAGGCCGGCCAGGCTTGGGGGCAGGAAATTGGCAACCGCGCGGCGACAAAGTTGCGCGCACAAGGACTTATCCAGTAGCAGGCGGTGGCAGGGCGGCGCCGCAATTCACCCTGCGCCGTGGCACGAAATCCTCAATGATCGATTCGCATTACGTTCGATCCAGCGTCGATGGACATGCCGCATGACGCCGCATGGTATTACACGCTTTCCCGCCGAATGGGAACCGCAATCCGCGGTTCAACTAACGTGGCCGCACGAAGATACGGATTGGAAGCAATCGCTTGCCGATGTGGAATCGTGCTTTGACGTAATCACCGCGGCCATCTCCAGGTACGAACCAATCCTCATTGCCTGTGCCGATCCGGCGTATGTCGTCGACCGCGTTACCCGGGCCGGGGCCGACCCCGATCGCATCAGGGCGTATCGCGTGGCCACGAACGATACCTGGGCGCGTGACCATGGACCAATTACGGTGTTGCGCGATGGTCAGCCCGTACTGTTGGATTTTGCGTTTAACGGTTGGGGCGGCAAGTTTCCCGCCGAACACGACGACGCCATAACGCTCAGCTTGTTCAGCCAAAAGGCCTTTGGCGAAATTGGCATGGAAACCTTACCCGTCGTATTGGAAGGCGGTTCCATTGAAACTGACGGCGAAGGAACCATCCTCACCACGACATCGTGCCTCCTCAATCCCAATCGCAACGGGTCAACTACGGAAGCCGAAGCCGAATTTGTGTTGCGCGAGAACCTCGGCGCGCACCGGGTGCTTTGGCTGCACCACGGCAACCTGATAGGTGACGACACGGATGGACACATCGACACGCTCGCGCGGTTCTGCGACCCAACTACCATCGCGTATGTAACGTGCACCGATAAACGCGACAAGCATTACCATTCTCTCAAGGAGATGGAAGAAGAGTTACGGGAGTTACGCATGGCAGACGGCGAGCCGTACCGGCTGGTTCCGCTGCCCTGGCCCCGCGCATGTTATGATCCGGAAAAGAAGCGGTTGCCTGCAACGTACGCCAACTTTCTGATCATCAACGGCGCAGTGCTCGTGCCTACCTATGGCGACAAGGCTGATGCCAAGGCGCTCGCCGCGGTAGGTTCATGTTTTCCTGATCGCGAGATCGTAGGGATCGATTGCCGCGCCGTGATTGCACAGGGAGGTTCGCTCCACTGCCTGACGATGCAGATACCCGCCGGAGTCCAGATATGAATACGCCGCTCGTCGTCGCGATGGTGCAACAAGCCTGTGGCACGGACAGGGAACAAAATATCGAGCTGACCTTGCGCTTTATTCGCGACGCGGCCAGCCAGGGCGCCAAGCTTGTGGTGCTACAGGAATTGCACTGCGGCCCCTATTTTTGTCAATACGAAGATACCGCCGTGTTCGACACCGCCGAGCCCATCCCAGGCCCTGCCACGGCCCGGCTCGGCATGCAGGCAGCCGAGTCCGGCGTCGTGATTGTCTCGTCTCTGTTTGAGCGGCGCGCCGCCGGCGTGTACCACAACACCGCCGTCGTCTTTAATAGCGACGGAAGCATTGCCGGCAAATACCGGAAAATGCACATCCCCGACGATCCCGGTTACTACGAAAAATTTTATTTCACTCCCGGCGATTTGGGTTTCCATCCCATCCAGACTTCCGTCGGGAAGCTGGGCGTTCTCGTGTGCTGGGACCAATGGTTCCCGGAAGCCGCCCGCATGATGGCCTTGCGCGGCGCGGAAATGTTGATCTACCCGACGGCCATCGGGTGGACTCCTTCCGACGCGGACGATGAAAAGCACCGCCAGCGCGACGCGTGGATGACGGTGCAACGCAGCCACGCGATAGCAAATGGACTGCCGGTCATCGTGGCCAATCGCGTCGGATACGAACCAGACATCTCCGGCGCGTCGGAAGGGCTTCATTTCTGGGGAAGTAGTTTCGCGGCCGGACCGCAGGGCGAAACCATTGCTCAAGGCGGCATCGATGCGGAACAAGTCATCATCGCGGAAATTGACCGATCCCGCACTGAACAGGTTCGTCGCATTTGGCCCTTTTTGCGGGACCGGCGTGTCGATGCGTATGCGGGACTGGACAAGAGGCTTCTGGACGAAGCATGAACGGCGTCCTTATCGGCGTAACGATCTACGTCCTGATGCAGCTCGCGATCGGTCTGTACGTTTCGCGGCGAATGCGCAATGAAACGGATTACTTCCTCGCGGGGCGCAGTCTCGGGCTTGGCGTGGCGTCCATGAGCGTATTCGCGACATGGTTCGGCTCGGAGACCTGCATCGGCTCCTCCGGCGCGGTATACGCCGAAGGTTTGTCCGGCAGCCGCGCCGATCCCTTTGGTTACACGCTTTGCCTGATTCTCATGGGCCTGTTTTTCGCCGTTCCACTGTACCGGCGCCAACTCACCACGCTTGGCGATCTGTTCCGCCAGCGTTACGGAAGCACGGTTGAAAAGATTGCCGTCCTTGTTATCGTGCCGAGCTCGTTATTGTGGGCGGGCGCGCAGATTCGCGCGTTTGGACAGGTCATTTCCGCGTCGTCCACTATTCCACCGGCGTTTTCCATCGCCGTCGCGGCAGTAGTGGTCATCATTTACACCATGAGCGGCGGATTACTTGCCGACGCCGTGACCGACGTTGTGCAGGGCGCGGTCCTTATTCTCGGTTTGGTGATTGTCTTTGTCGCAGCCATAGCAGCGCTCGGCGGTGTTGGCGGGGCTGTCAGCAGTATCGAACCCGCCCGGCTTAGTATCATTGGACATGAAGGAAGTCTCCTCGAACAGATGGACGGCTGGGCGGTGCCCATATTCGGTTCAGTGCTCGCCCAGGAACTTATTTCGCGCACGCTCGCGACGCGCTCCGAAAGCATTGCGCGCAACGCCGCGCTGGCAGGCGCGGGCATCTATTTCGTCATTGGCTCGATTCCCGTGATGATCGGATTGATCGGGCCTGCATTGGTCCCGGCGTTGGACGAACCTGAGCATCTACTGCCGACGGTCGCCATGCAATTGCTGCATCCCGTGTTGTACGTCGTGTTCGCGGGCGCGCTGATTTCGGCGATTCTCTCGACCGTCGATAGCGCGCTCCTTGCGGCGTCAGCACTGGTTTCCCACAACGTCGTCGTGCCGATGATGCCCCGGCTGACGGAGCAACATAAGGTGCGCGTCGCGCGCATTTTCGTAGCGGTCTTCGGTGTCCTCGCGTATTTTTTCGCGATTCGCGAAGGGTCGGTATACGAACAGGTGGAAGAGGCGTCTGCATTTGGTTCCGCGGGCATACTGGTTGTCGGCGTGTTCGCATTGTTCTCGAAAGTAGGTGGGGTCTGGGCCGCGGGCGCATCGCTCATCATCGGAAGCCTCGCCTATTTGATAGCGAGCTACCAATTGGAACTGGCGTCACCCTATCTTGTTGCGATTGCCGCGGCGCTCCTTGTCTACTGCGTTCTCGCGCCATTTGGTCCGCGCACGGAAATGTCGCCGGCCGCGGAACAGGCTTGAATTCGCGCCCATTGCGCCGGTTCCGCTATCCTATTGTTCCACAAACAGGACGTTGAAAATAAGCAATGCTGTATGCCATTGATATAACGTTTATTGCCGCTGTCGCGCTGTTTTGCGTGGCGGCGGTCGCGTCTTTCGTGTATTGGCGCGGAATCAACGACGCAGCGCTGGACATGACGCGGTACGCTGTCGCTGTTGCCGCCGCGCTGCTGTTTTGCTCGTTCTGCCTGCGTTGGGCGTCGCACGGCCGAATTCCGTTGACGACGATGGTGGACGTGCTGAACGTCTTGATTGTCACCGTGGCGGCCGTGGTGCTTCCCTTGGTGAACCAGCCCAACCTTCGCCCCCTTTTGTGCTATTACGCGCCGCCTCTGGCCGTGCTTGCGGTGTTCAACGCCATCGTTGGCCGGTCCATGTTGCACACAGTTCCCAAAGAACTAAACGAGACCTTCGTTGCCTTGCACGTCGGCCCGGTGATTGTCGCGTTTGCGCTCTTCTTCGTTGCAAGCCTTACGGGTGTCGCCTACATCATTCAGGCCCGCCGGCTGAAATCGCTCCGCACCACGACGGCACCCGCCAAGCTACCGCCACTCGAACATCTTGACTCGACCCTGTTCAACCTGATCAAGTGGGGATACCCGTTTTTTGGTCTAACGCTGGTGCTCGGCGTGATTGGCGCGTTTCTCTTTCCCGACGAACTCGGGAACAACTGGTGGTTGTCGCCCAAGATAGTGCTCGCAATCTTTACAGCCATGTTGTTCGCGTTTTCCTTCCATTCCCGCAACCGCGGCCTGCTCCGTGGTCAGAAGTTGGCCTATGTCGTCGTCGTCGGATTCGCGGTCATGCTGGCGGTGTATTTGTTGCTCGAAAGCACCGGCTTGAAGGACTACGGCTTCTGGAGCAAGCCAGCATGAACCTTGTTGTAACAGGGCTCAGCCATCACACCAGCCCGCTCGAGCTGCGCGAGCGCCTGCATTTCCCGGAAGCCTCCATCCCGAATGCGCTCCTGCGGTTGCGGCAATCGCTTGGGGGCGCGGGCATGGTCATTCTGAGCACGTGCAATCGCGTCGAGATTTACGCCAGCACGGAATCCGCGGCGGACAAGTCGAACGATATTCTCCGGCGATTTCTAGGCGAATGGCACGGAGTGCCTGAATCGGATTATCGCGGCGCACTGTATCAATATGAAGGGCGCGAAACCGCCGGGCATCTTTTTCGCGTGGCATCGAGCATCGACAGCCTCGTTGTCGGGGAAGCACAGATACTCGGCCAGGTACACGATGCGTACCTGCTCGCGCAAACCGAACAATGCACCGACAAAGTGATCAGCGCATTATTTCAACGCGCATTCGCAATTGCGAAAGAAATCCGGTCGCAAACGAATATTGGCGCGGGGACCGTTTCGATTGGCAGCGTCGCGGTCGACCTTGCGGTGTCGATATTCTCCGATCTCGCCGGCAAGACCGCGATGATCGTCGGGTCCGGCAAGATGGGTGGCGCGACACTGCGCAGCCTGGTGTCCCGCGGCGTGGATAATGTTTTGCTCGTAAACCGGAGTCACGATCGCGCCGTAAATCTTGCCGAACAGGTGCGCGGCGAGGCCGTGCCCTTCGATGCGCTCGAAGAAAACCTGCCGCGCGCAGACATCATTATTTCCTCGACGGCCGCGCCGCACCACTTGCTCGGTCCCGCGCAGTTTCAGCGCGCGTTGCGCCGCCGG
This sequence comes from Candidatus Hydrogenedentota bacterium, assembly GCA_034408725.1. Lineage (GTDB taxonomy): Bacteria > Hydrogenedentota > Hydrogenedentia > Hydrogenedentales > SLHB01 > JABWCD01. Next base: position 8,140 of record JAWXCN010000174.1, on the reverse strand, counting down.
GGCAACGCGCCGTTTTTCGTTATCGATATCGCCGTTCCCCGCAACATCGATCCCGCGGTTAAACGAATGGACAATGTCTATCTCTATGACATTGATGACCTGCAAACCGTGGCAAACGCCAACATGGAGGCGCGCCGCCAGGAAATTGATCTTTGCATGCGCCGCATCGAGTCGGGTGTGGACCACTACTGGGCGTGGCTGCAAGGTCTCGCCGCCGAGCCTACCATCGTTTCAATGGCCGCGGGCATCCACCAGATTCGCGAACGCGAATTACAAAAGACACTTGTCCAGCTTCCGGACCTCGGCGAACACGATCATGCGGTCAGGGAAATTTTCACCGAGTTCTCGAAACGGTTCGCGAACGCCGTCCTGCACCAACCTACCGTGCAGCTCAAGCGCGAGGTGGTCGATCACGATCCACATACCGTCCTGCATCTCGTCAAGCGCCTTTTTGGTTTGAAAGAAAGTTCCTGATGGAACGGCTCGTTATCGGTTCGCGCGGCAGCCAGCTTGCCCTCACCCAATCGCGCACGGTGGCCGCGATGCTTGAAGAGGCGATTCCCAATCTCGAAGTGTCCATTGAGGTGATTCAGACCCAGGGCGATATCATTCTCGATGTGCCGCTGTCGCAAATTGGAAGCAAGGGGCTGTTCACCCACGAGCTCGAGTCCGCGCTGCTCGAAGGTACTATTGACCTTGCCGTACACAGCCTCAAAGACCTGCCGACTGATTTTCCTGTAGGCCTTACGCTCGGCGCGGTCCCGCCCCGCGAGCACCCCGGAGACGCGTTCGTGTCAGAGCGCTTTGACTCGCTGGACGCGCTGCCGGAAGGCGCAACGGTCGGCACATCGAGTTTGCGCCGCCGCGCGCAGCTCCTCGCGTACCGGTCCGATCTGTGCCTGGTCGATCTGCGAGGCAACGTGGACACGCGACTGCGAAAAATCGCCGATGGCGAGGTCGATGCAGCCGTACTCGCATACGCCGGCATTGTACGCATCGGCCGCCGCGACGCCATTCGATCTGCGATACCGGAAACTGTGATGGTCCCCGCGCCGGCGCAGGGCGCGTTGGGAATCGAGGTGCGCGACGAGGATACGCGCGTGCTCGCATATTGCAGCCGCATCCACAATGATCGCGCTTCCGCCGAGGTTACCGCCGAGCGCGCCTGTCTCTCCATGTTGGAAGGCGGGTGCCAGGTCCCGATTGGCGCGCTCGCGCGCGTGCATCAGGACGAACTCACCCTGCTCGCCTGCGTGTGCAGCGTAGATGGCAAAACCGTGTTGCGCGTTGAGGAACGCGGCGACGCGCGCCACGCCCGCGAGATCGGCAACACCGCCGCCGCGCGTCTTGTGACGATGGGAGCGGCGTCACTTATAGCCGCCACGCGATGAGCATTACGCAGGGGAAGGTCTATCTCGTCGGCGCGGGACCCGGAGACCCGGGACTGATTACGGTACGGGGACGGGAGTGCATCGAACATGCCGACGTCATTTTCTACGACTCGCTTGCGAACCCAGTCCTGCTCGAGCTTGCGCCCAATGCCGAACATGTTTTCGCTGGAAAAGCGACCGACCGGCATACGCTGACGCAGGAAGAAATCAACGGCCTCATCGTCGCGCATGCGCAACAGGGGCGCCGCGTGGTCCGGTTGAAAGGCGGTGACCCGTTCGTGTTCGGACGTGGGGGAGAAGAGGCGCTCGTCTTGGCCGGACTCGGTATCCCATTCGAGATCGTGCCGGGCGTTACCGCGGGCATTGCCGCGCCCGCATTCGCCGGCATTCCCGTCACGCACCGTGGCGCGTCTACCAGCGTCACGCTCATCACCGGCCACGACGCGGAGGCGATTGAATCCGGCGAGATTGATTTAGGGAAAATTCCGTTACAAGGCACCCTCGTGTTTTACATGAGTGTGCGGAACCTTTCCGTAATCGTCCGGCAGCTTGTACAACTGGGCCGTTCGCCGCAAACCCCCGCGGCGGTGATCGCTTCTGGCACTCATGCAAAGCAGCGGACTGTGGTAGGCACGCTGACGGACATCGCGGAACTTAGCGAGGATGCTGGAATATTGCCGCCAGCGATTGCCGTCATCGGCGAAGTCGTATCGCTGCACGAAAAACTTTCGTGGTTTGAAAACCTTCCGCTGTTTGGAAAACGGGTCGTCGTCACCCGCGCGCGCAATCAGGCAAGCGAACTGGTGCGCCAACTCCACGAACTTGGAGCGGACGTATTCGAGTTCCCAACCATCGAAATCGAACCTGCAAAAGTGAACGAACCCTTTGATTACGTGGGCAATTACGATTGGCTTGTCCTGACGAGCGTCAATGGCGTGGAAATGCTGTTCGAACGCATGGATGAACTCGGACAGGACGCGCGCGACCTTGCGGGCGTGAAACTATGCGTCATCGGATCGGCAACCGCCGACGCCGTTCGCAAGCGTTTTCTAAAGGTCGATTTTATGCCGGAAAGATATGTCGCCGAGGACCTCATGGCTGCGCTGCTTCAGCGGGAATCAACGCTGGCGGGCAAACGGTTTTTGTTGCCGCGCGCGGACCTTGCCCGCAGTTTTCTACCCGAGGAATTGCGCAAACACGGCGCGGAAGCCACCGAGCTTGTCGCCTACCGCACGGTCACGCCACGGTCGTCGAACAATCGCGCGGACGCCCTGCTCGCGTACCGGCCTGACATCGTAACGTTCACGAGTTCCTCGACCGCGCGCAATTTCTATGACATGATAGGCCCGGAACGCGTCGAAAGAATCAAGTTGACCGCAGTGTTCGCATCGATAGGGCCTATTACCGCGAATACCGCGAACGACCTCGGGATGCCCGTGACGATTCAGCCCGACACGCACGACATCCCGCATCTTGTCGAATCCATTGTTCGAGCCGCGGGGCGTTCATAGACCAGGAGGACTGCCGGTGGGATATCCCGAAACACGCATGAGACGATTGCGCGCTACCCCCGCGTTGCGCCGCATGACGTGCGAGACCGCCTTATCCGTGGACGATTTCATCATGCCGCTTTTTGTGCGTCCCGGCTCGAGCGTGCGCAATCCCATCGCGTCCATGCCCGGAAACTTTCAGTTCTCCGTTGATACTATCGGCGAAGAAGCCAAGGCCATCGCGGACCTCGGCATTCCCGCAATCATCCTTTTTGGCATTCCGGAGTCGAAAGATTCGCTGGGAACCAGCGCATACATCAAGGACGCGATCGTATCGCGCGCCATAGAAAAGGTGAAGAAGGCGTCCCCCGATCTTTGTGTCATCACCGACGTCTGCCTCTGCGAATACACCGATCACGGCCACTGTGGCGCCATTACCGATACACGGCGCGGTACCAAGGACGTTGACAACGACGTTACGCTTGGTTTACTCGTGAAAGAAGCGGTTGCGCATGCGCGCGCCGGCGCGGACATGGTTGCGCCCTCCGATATGATGGACGGACGCGTGGGCGCGATTCGCAAAGGGCTTGACGACGCGCAGTTTTCCGATCTGCCGATCATGGCCTACAGCGCGAAATACGCGTCCGCGTTCTATGGTCCGTTTCGCGACGCGGCGGAATCCCCTCCGCAATTCGGTGATCGCTCAACCTACCAAATGGACCCTGCGAACGTCCGCGAAGGCCTGCGCGAAATCGCCCTCGACATTGATGAGGGCGCGGACATCGTGATGATCAAACCCGCGCTGGCATATCTCGACGTCATTCGCGCCGCCGCGGACCGGTTTGATCTGCCCATCGCGGCGTACAACGTCTCTGGCGAGTTCTCCATGATCAAGGCCGCCGCCGAACGTGGATGGCTCGATGAACAACGCGCCGCGCTTGAAATATTAACGTCGATCCGCCGCGCGGGCGCAAAAATGATCCTGACCTATTGGGCCAAAGATGCGGTTAAATGGCTGGCACAAAATAAATAATCAATCGGGAGGTTAGACCATGCTCGCGCAAATTTTTCAGTTATTGGATTTATTGCAGTACGCGACGTTCTTCTTCGGACTCATTCGCCAGGGATTCACGCGCACACTCGACATACTGATCCTGCTGTTCAGCCTGTAACGCGCTACATGGATGGATCGTCCGCGGTCGGTCCGTACACCTGCGGCAACGGCACGTCGTTGAGGCGCAGGTAAACAGTCAATTGGCCGCGGTGGTGAATCATGTGACTAAGAACGAAATCTCTCAGGATTGACGCCTTTTTGTTTTGTACATACACAGTGCCATCAGGCGCCTTCAACGTCCAATCGCGCGTCAACGCCTCGTCCGTACAAACGTTCAACGCTTTCGTCGCCTCGGTCACTCCGTTGTCGAAGCCGGCAAGCACCGAGTCCCGGTCAGCGCCCACGAAAGCCTTGTAGGTGTCCGGGTCCATGACGAATTCATCCAGCTCAACCGTGACCGTAGCCCAGGTCTGAATATCGACGATGTGCGATACAAGCTCGCCCAGGCTATAGGATTTTGGATGGGGCTTGAAATTCCATTTGTCGTCCGGCAAACGTTCGAGGAGTTTGCGTGTCACCGTTGTTTCGCGTTTGTATTCTTCGACAAGCGGGCCAATCGTGCTCATGTCCAGTCTCCTGTTGGGACCTGTGAATGAAAATCGTGCGCCTTGCTGAAACCACGGAACCACGAGAAGCATTCCTGATGGCGCTATCCGCGGTCAAATCCGCGCGGAGCGCCTTGGAGTGCGGCAGCGGTAGCTGCCGCTTTCACTTCAAGCCACCAGCAGCGCCACGCGTCAATCCAGCCAACGTGCAAACCGAAGTGAAAGCGGTAGCTGCGTCCGAAGCGGACTGCGCTACCGCAGTCCAAGGCCTTGGAGTGCGGTAGCGGTAGCTGCCGTTTTCCATTTCCGGGGCAAGGTTGCTTCGCAATTAGGCAAGATTGCCTTCGGGGTGCGAATTGCCGCCCGGAACTTGTGTATCATATCCATTCCAATAAGTAAGCAGGTGGGGAGCCGTTTTACATGACCGCGACGAGGCAGGTGCTGGAACTCCAATTGAATGATTTTGACGCGGCCGTGCGGCGAGAGGCCCTTGAATCGCTTTGGGACCGCGCGCGCATCGGTGAAATCGAACTGGTCCCGCAGACAAACGCGGTCAACCTGCATTGCCACTCGTTTTTTTCGTTCAATGGCTACGGCCAGTCGCCATCGTCCGTTGTGTGGAAGGCGCGGCTTCTCGGGCTTTCCGCCGCGGGGCTTGTAGACTTCGACGTCCTCGACGGTGTCGATGAATTCCTGTCCGCGTGCGCATTGGTGGGCCTTCGCGCCTGCGCCGGTCTCGAGTCGCGCGTGTTCGTTCCTGAATTCGCATCGCGCGAGATCAACTCGCCGGGAGAACCCGGCATCGCATATTTCATGGGATCGGGCTTTGTATCGTCTAGGCTTCACGATCCCGGCCTGCTGCCCACGCTGAAATCCACCGCCCAATCGCGGACGCAGAGCATTGTTCAGCGTGTCAACCCGCACCTGCACCCAATCGAGATTGATTACGGCGCCGACGTGCTGCCGCTGACGCCGGGAGGGAATCCAACCGAACGGCACGTGTGTATCGCGATCAATCAGAAGGCGCGCGAAATGTTTCCCGATGACGACACGCGGGCGGCGTACTGGGCAGAAAAACTCGGCGCAGACTCCGATGGCGTTCGCGCCATGTTTATCGACGCCCCAGTGTTTCAGGCGTACTTAAGATCGAAACTTATGAAATCCGGCGGCGCGGGTTATGTGCAACCGAAAGGCCCCGACTTTCCGGCGATGAAAGACGTAGCGCGATTTTTCCTTGGCGCGGGCGCAATCCCCACCTACGCATGGTTGGATGGCACGAGTGCCGGTGAACAGAGTATCGATGACCTGCTCGATCTCATGGTTGCGTCTGGAGTGGCAGCGGTGAATATCATTCCGGATCGCAACTGGAACCTTAAAGACCCCGCCGCGCGCCGGCAAAAAGTCGCGCTCCTGCACGACTTCGTCCAGCGCGCGCTGGACCGCAATCTGCCGATCCTGGTAGGCACGGAAATCAACGCGTACGGCCAACGGTTTGTGGACGATTTCTCCGCAGAGGAAATGCAGCCGCTTCTCGCGCCCGCAATCGAGGCGGCGTTCATACTTCATGGTCACACCGTCCTGGAATCCATTCAGGGCATGGGCTATGTCAGTGATTGGGCGCGCGCGCGGTTTAGCGCCACGGCGGATAAAAACGCGTTTTACCGGCGCGTCGGGGAAATGACTCCCCCCGGTAAAGCAAACTTGGCCACGATGCTGGGCCCGGAAATGGCCCCTCAACACGTGCTTGCCACCTTGCAGGTAGCAGGCGGCGCGTAACGCGATTCGGGTTCGAAGTTAGAGTAAACGGGAAGACACTTCGGAAGGAACGAGTAGTATGCCCAATAAAAATTGGTGGCAGTGGCTTGCGTTGGCGTTTACAGCGCCGTTGGCATGGGGCGGTGTCGGTAGTGTGTCGTTGATAGACGCATCTGGTCTGGAATTCCTGATCAATACCGATGTCACCTTTGCCACGAGTTCGAATGCGTCCGGAGCCGCCAACGACGCTACGTATACCGGCGCCGTCGCGGCAACAACGACCGGCGGAGGCGCCGTGCCGGCCGTTCTCGGCAATGCATTCGATGGCTACAACAGCCTGTTCGTGAATGGCGTCAGTTACAATCTGACGGGCGCGTCCACACTGGAATGTGAAGGAAGGACCGTCGAATTCGCTGAACAGTCCATCGGCGATCTGTCCGTGCGGCGCACGGTGTTTGTTCCGGCTGACGATTCATTTTGCCGCTGGCTGAATGTTGTGACCAATGACGGCGCTGGCTCGGAAACGGTTACGTTCCTGATCGTAAACAATTTGGGTTCAGATGTTGACACGGTTATTGCGCAATCCGCCGAACCGCCATTGGTCGTCACGACGGCCGACGACTGGATCGTAACGCACAGGGCATTCGTCGCTGGTGCGTCGAGCGAACCCAGGCTGGGGCATGTATTGCAAGGCCCGAATCGGAAATCGGGGCTTTCCAGCATTACCTTCGCTTCCGGCAATGGGCAGCCGTTTTGGGAATACGAAGTCACGCTTGGAGCGGGAGAGACTGCAATCGTGATGAACTTCGTCACAGGCCAGCCCGGCATTGATGCGGCGTCGGCGAAATCCGAAGAACTCGCGCTTGTGCCGGAGACCGCGCTCGCCTGCCTCACTGCGACCGATCGCGCGAACATCGTGAATTTCGACGTAGTTGAACCAACTTGCGCGCTCACATCAGCCACTACGAACCCAACGAATGCCGCAAGCATTACCGTCACTGTCACGTTCAGCGAACCAGTCGAAGGGTTCGAGAAATTTGATATTACGCCCACCAACGCCACGGTCAAAAATTTCGATGGGAGCGGCGCGGTATACACCTTTAATTTGAAGCCGGCCGGTTCGGGCGCTGTAAGCGCGTCCGTCGCGGCAGGCGTCGCGCACGACGAAGGCGGGAACCCGAATCAAGCCTCGGAAACCTTGACTCGCACCGTCGATAGCGGCGGCCCAAGTGTCGCGATGAGCACGACAACGCCAAACCCAAGCAATATCACCCGCATCATCGACGTGACCGTGACATTTAGCGAGCCGGTCGACGGATTCACCTCGTCAGACGTTTCACTCCTGAATTGCACCCTGGAAGGATTCAGCGCTGCCTCCGAGGAATACACGCAGTTTGATATGCGCCTTCTACCCGCTCGAATTGTCGGCGACGTTGGCGCGGACATTGCCGCGGGCGTCGCGACGGACGAAGCGGGCAACCCGAATAGCGCGGCTCCGCCTTTTCGTCATGGCGTTGGTCCCGGCTTTTCGTGCATGGGCGGGGCGCCCGTGAAGGGCCAGCCAATCCACGCCGGACTGGTAGATATAGTGCCGTTGGCGGCCATTGTCCTGGCCCTCGGCTCCGCGGCAGTTCGCCGAAAAAACTCGAAGTAAACCTCTGACCGTCACATTGGCCGTTGAATTCTCTTCGTGCTGTTGCTCGTGCTCGTAATGGTAATCGATCTTATCGTTCTTCCCAGTGGGCCAGATTGAGTTCAATCAAAGGTGGAATTGTTGAAAAGAACTCGAAGTTATCGCCCGATTACGATTACGATTACGAGCACGAGCACGAGCACGAGCACGAG
>JAWXCN010000173.1:0-54373 GCA_034408725.1 Candidatus Hydrogenedentota bacterium | reverse complement strand
GTAAAGTGAAAGCGGCAGCTACCCGCTGCCGCACTCTCCAAGGCTCTTCAATCTGGTATGCTTGGGACTTCGAGGGACACGTGAGTTCCAAAAATTACATCAAGTTTCTTGGCACGGCGGGATCGCGTTGGGTCGTGTCGAAGCAAACGCGCGCGTCCGGTGGCGTGTATCTGCAATTGAGCGGGAAGAAGGTACACCTTGATCCCGGCCCCGGCGCGCTGGTGCGATGCGCGCAGGCGGAGCCTCCCATTGATCCGTCATTTCTTGATGGCATCATTCTTACCCATAGTCACATTGATCATTGTTGTGACGTCAATATTATGATTGACGCGATGACGGGCGGCGGGTTTAACAAAGGCGGAGTGCTTTTCGCGCCTCGCGCATGCCTCGAGGGAGAGAGCCGGGTGGTGCTCAGTTATCTGCGTCCATTCCTGGATGAGATCGTGACGATTGAACCCTCGCAATCGTATCGGCTTGGAGACCTCGGAATCACAACTTCGATTCCGCATGATCATGGCATCGACACCTTCGGTGTAACGTTTGATACGGACGGGCGAAAGGTATCGTTTCTGGTGGATACGCGTTACTTTCCCGAATTGCCCGCAGCGTATGCGCACGCGGACGTACTGGTGGTCTACGTCACGTTTCACGATGAACCGCCGCACCCGAAAATCTTGCATCTGTGCGTGAATGACGTGAAGGAGATCGTGCGTATTGCGAAACCGAAGAAAGTGGTGATGACCCATTTCGGAATCAGCATGCTGGAAGCGGACCCGCCCAAGGTCGCGGCTCGGTTAACGGATGAGTTGGGCGTCAGCGTAATCGCCGCGGAAGACGGGATGGTTGTGCCGATAGACTCGACTTGATCGATTTTGGATTTTGGATTTTAGATTTTGGATTGAAAGAGCGCAGGGGTGCGGCTGCGACGAATTCTGCGATCTGATGCGGAAATACCCATTAGATGAGTAGGACTAAATCGTTTGAAATTGCATCATATCCATCGCGTAGTGGACGCACCAAAACCAACTGATATCCGCTGATCGGTATAAGACGGTTATCGCCGCAGCCGCAATGCCCGCGTCCAAAATCAGGTGCGCGAATTCAGACCAGGGAGTGGACTCGGTCAGCATCGCGGGGATGTGGCCGGCGGCGAAAAGGCAAGCGACGAGAAGCACGCTCGCGTGGAGTCCGATGGCCGCGCGGAATCTCACGAGCAGAATCGCGATTGCCACGTCTTCCAGAAGTACTTGCACTGCCATCGGCAAATTCTTGGGATGAATGATGGACAGTAGGACGGCGAATATCGGAGGATTGTCCGGGCGGACGATAAGGTAGACCGTGATGGCCGCGAGCGCCAGGCCGATCCCTGTTGCGAGGCGCAGGGCGATTCGGTTGTCCGGTATCCAGGCCGTTGTCAGGGGTTGTTTTCGGAAGAACAGCAAGAAGAAGAACGGCGAAAAAATGATGCAGTGATTCAGGGATTCAGCAACGGGCCTAAAATTTCCGGTTGGTAGTAACCAGCCCCGCTGGTAGACTTGACCGACAATCAGTACGGCTACGCAGGCCGCGATTGCCCAGCCGACCTCGCGCCAGGGGTGTTGGAAAGGGCATGGTTCGCGGTTTGATCGAAGGGCGGTGACGTAGCGAGCCAGCACCAACCAGCCGGTTAGCGCCATGAGGTATCCGGCAAAAAGAGCGTCATAGTGAGACACGGGTCGTTTCTCCGGGTCATACAATCAGATGCGCTTTGCCGCGCGACGGTTTAGGCGACAGCCTAGTTGACTCCTGTACGAAATGGGCAGAGGATAGTATCATTATCAGGAAAAGGGGTGCTGAGATGCGCGAAGAAAATGGGAACGCATTGGTAAAGTGGCTTTTGGGATGCGCGGTGGTCGTCGTCTTGTGCATTGTGGGTTTTGGGGTCTTGGGATATTTCGGCTTCCGGAAAATTTCTCAACAGGGGGCCAAGGAATTATCCGGGCAAGTCAAGACGCAGTACGACGCGCTCAAGGCGGCGAACAAAGTTCCCGCGGAGCACGCGGCAGTCTTCGACGACCTGGTCGCCGTGTCGCAGGATCCAGCAGCAAGCATGTGGACGACCATGCTCGTGATGCTCGCCGCTATCGAGCCTTTGGAAGACGGCGCGGTATCCGAAGAAGAAGCCAAGAACGCGACGACGATTCGAGACTTTGTCAAAGGCAACCCTGATTGCTCGTTAATAGAATTCTCACAATTTTCTGCCGCACACCCCGAGCTTCAGGATATGCAGCGCAAAATGCAGAGCGGCATGCCGACGATGATGGAATCCGCGGAACCTGCGCCGTCTGAACCCGTGCCCGTGAGTGAAGTGGGCGATGAACCGGCGCCGTCCGAGGCGGCACCCGCTACGCCATAGCGAATTATTCGGCTGGCTCCTTGGACCAGAACCACAGCTCGTCGCGCTGAAGATGGCGTTGCAGGCGGTGCGGATATCCGAGCAGGGTAGCGCAACGCGCAATTCGTGATGAATCGGCGGAGGCTCCAGTGCTGTCGGCGAGTTCACCGAGGGCATTCGCGAGCCAAGCCATGTCCGCTGAAAAGTCGGGAAATGCATCCATGTCCGGCCATACGGCGTGTTGGACGGTGTTGAGCACGCCGGTGTCACACTCGGGTGCAAGTTCTGCCATCACTTCGCGCAACACGGTGGCATCGTCAGCGTGGTCCCAGCCCACCCGATCTCCGGCTGCGGTTTCACCCAGCTTCTCTTTGATCGCGTCGAGCACGAGCTTGATGTGGCGCTGCCAGATGTCGATGGACTTCTCAAGTTGACCTTGCGCGCGATGCAATGCCGCCCGCAACAGGTCCGAGCGCAGGGACGGCGCGGCCTGGTCAAGAATCGCGGCCGCATCTGAAAAATTCTGGCGGACGATGCGCGAGTAGACGAGGGGTTCGAGCAGCGTGTCTACGCCGTTCGGGCTCTCCTCGAGAAACGCCGCGAGCAAATCTTCGGCGGCCCTGAACTCACCGTTTTGCAGGTGCAATTCCGCCAGACGCCGCGCGGCTTCGTGGCCTTCATTGACCATGCGGGCGCGAACTGCTTTCGTTAACTGGCGGCTCTCCTCTTCCGTTTCATCGGCGCTGCGGAAGTACGACGCCAGGGCGAGATGAAACGCGTACGGGCTGGTATCCTGGCTGTCGCGAAGGTCCTGGAGGCGTATGGCGCGGTGGTAGCCGTCGGCCAATGTCAACGACCGCAATTGCCGTCCGACCTGTTCGGCGGAGGGTTCGATTCTCTGTGGACGAGACCGTTCGCGTTTTAGTATTCGCTCCTGGACGAAGCGCAATTCCGCGGCAAGTTCGGCAAACGACTTCCAACGGTCTTCCGGTTTTTTTTCGATGCACTTCATCACGACGCGGTCCAGGTCCTGGGGACATTCCCGCACCCGCACCAACAGCGGAACAGGTGGTTCGCTTTCGTGCATGCGCCGCATTTCCATGAGATGTTCGAGCCCGGTCGTGCCGCGAATTGTAAACAAGCGTTCTCCGCTGATGGCTTCATAGAAACAGCAGCCCAGCGCATAAATATCGGCGGACAGGGATACTTCGTCGGCGGCAAAAAACTGTTCGGGCGCCATGTACGCGGGCGTGCCAAACGCGCTACCGACTTGGGTGAGGCCGGGCCGTGTCGCTATCGATTCGTCGATGACCGCTTCGAGACCGTCGGCGAGACGGCAACGCACCAACCCGAAGTCTGTGATCTTGAGGTGGCCGCTTGCGCCGATGAGAAGGTTTTCCGGCTTGAGGTCGCGATGTACCAAACCAGGCACCGATTGCGTGGCATGCTCCATGCCTTCGCATGCTTGTATGGCCCATTCCACGGCCGACTGCACGGATATTTGCCCATAACGCAGGTGGTCGGCCAACGACACGAATCCTTTGACATCGGGCTCGATATATTCCATGAACAAATAGGGCGTAGCGCCGATGATGTCGATGAAATAGGCGTGAACAATGTTTTCGTGAAAGCCGGTGAGAATCCAGGTGCGCGCTTCGCGCAGGAAACGCTGCACCAGCGGAAGATTTCGCGAAAACTGGTGCTGAAAAGTTTTGGCGGCCAGGCGCACTCCGTCGGTTTCGACGATGTAGACAATGCCCATCCCGCTACGGCCTTGTCCGCCCTTGACATCAAGCACGCGGTGACGGTCATCGAGCATTGAGCCAATGGAACTGACGCGAAACGCTTCGGCTGCATCGCTGCACGAATCGACCAGTGTTGGCAGATCGCTAATCTGGCTTGGGGAAGGGCCGGCATCACCCGTGGCGCCGGACAGATTTCCCGGAATGCCGGTGGTGTCACGCATTGGCTACCGTCTCCCGTCGTGCGGCGCGCCGTTAAGATTCGGAGAACAGGGCCAAGGCTTCATCGCGGGTGGGACAAATATCGTAGCGCCTCGCCAAGTTGGTTATTTTGAACACTTCGGAAACGAAGGGGCTGAGTCCACACAGTTTCAGATCGCCCTGGATCTTTTCCAGCGCTTTGGTGAGCATGATGATAACGCGAAGACCGCCGCTGCTAATATACTCGACTCCAGTCAGATCAAGGATTACGCGGGTCATGCCATGCTGAAGCAATTCCTTAAACAGGCGCTCGGCATCCGGCGCGGCCGGTGCGTCGAAACGCCCGCGCATAGTGATAACCTGAATGCCGTTTATAATTTCGTGGTTTATTTCCATTCTTAAACGCAGCCTGATTTAACCGTGGATATTTTGAGAGTCTAACCGAGGGTGCGGGGAGTTTGCCACCGCGCGAATGAACGAAGCGCGCCACTGCTCTAAGAACTTTAGGGTAAGCTATTGGAAGTGGACGTGGGACTTCGATGGTTCGGGAAGCGCGCGAAATACGGCAGTTCACAACTAAGACAATCAGCAGATTTGTCAATAGATTAATATTGACTTTATCGATTATCATGCGTAATATATTGGATGGAGAGATGGGGTTCGCTCGCAAAGCGCGCGGCGCCATGGAGTCTCTCACTGTGAAGTCTTAATGCGTGGGGAGGAATAGAGGCGTTTTCTAAAATCGGTGGACGTGTGTGAGATATCACGTACGACGGCGGAAGCGGACGCGAACCTGTGGGGTGGCTTGGTCAATGACACTAAAGTATCTTTCTGTGGCGAAGCAATTTGCGGTAGTAACGCTGTTATTCAGCGCAGCCATCGTGTTGCTCAGCGTATACGCCCTGGTAACGCTTACGAACGTGTCCGAAACGATTCTCACGTTGGAGAAGGGGGTGCAGGTTAATGGACCGATTTACCACAACATCATCGTGGCAAAAGACGCCATCGCGGATGTTCTTCCGCCACCCCAATACATCATTGAATCGTATCTTTGCGCGCATGAATTAACCGATGCGACGGATAAAGGCCGGGTTGACGGCCTGTTGGCCAGGATCGTGCAGCTCCAGTCGGAATATGATGTGCGGCATGCGTTTTGGATTAAGGAATTGGAGCCTGGCCCATTGCGGACGGCGCTCGTAGATAAGGTAGATATTCCCGCATCCGCGTTTTTTACGTGCTTAAACGAGGAGTTCATTCCCGCGATCGCTGAGGGGAACACGGCGGTTGCAAATGGGATTCTCGGCGATAAATTGGCCCCGCTATACCGGGAGCAGCGGTCCGCGGTAGATGAAGTTGTTGCGCTTGCCGAGGAGAGTTTCAAGGCTGACCAGGAGAAGCTCGACAGCGATCTCGCGATGATAGATGGGGCGACGAAGGCGGAATTGCGTAAAGCGTGGTTGACGTTTGGCGGTATTGCGCTGTTTTCCATTCTTGTCTCCGTGTCTATGGCGGTATTCGTCGTTCGTGGAATGACGAAGAGGCTGACGGGCATCGTAAATAATTTGACCGAAGGGGCGGACCAGATGGCGTCCGCAAGCCAGCAGGTATCCGAGTCCAGCCAACAAATGGCATCGGGCGCGAGCCAGCAGGCGTCCTCACTAGAGGAGACCTCGGCGTCGCTTGAACAGATGGCTTCGATGATCCGGCAGAACTCGGATAATGCGCGGCAGGCGTTCGGCATGGCGAACACCGCGCGCGAGGCCGCGCACGACGGACAGCGCGCGATGGAGAAAATGTCGGGAGCGATTCAGCGCATCAAGGGGTCATCGGATGAAACCGCGAAGATCATTAAGACGATCGACGAGATAGCGTTTCAAACCAACCTGCTTGCGTTGAATGCGGCAGTGGAAGCGGCGCGCGCGGGCGATGCGGGCAAGGGATTCGCCGTTGTCGCCGAGGAAGTGCGTAGTCTGGCGCAACGTAGCGCCGAGGCCGCGCGTAGCACGTCAACGTTGATTGAAGAAGCGCAACAAAACGCGGACAGCGGTGTATCGGTTTCCGGAGAGGTCGGCTCGAAACTTGAAGCGATCGGTACGTCTATCGAGAAGGTGAACCAGTTGATTGAGGAGGTTTCCGCGGCGAGCAAGGAACAGTCGCAGGGAATTGGACAGATTAATGAAGCCATGTCGCAGATGGACAAAGTGACGCAGGCGAACGCGGCGGTCAGCGAACAATCGGCGGCGGCGAGCGAGCAACTGAATGGCCAGGCAAACGAACTTAATTCGATGATCGGGGAGCTTATTGCCCTGATCCATGGAGAATCCGGCGCGCCGTCACCATCCCATTTCCCTCGCGTGGCGCTACCAGCGCGCAGTCATGCAGCGTTAACGGGCCCGCGCCGCGGAGCGACAGGGGAGCGCCGGGGGCAGGGGAGGGCGCTGGCGTCATCCAAAACCGTGAGAAAGCCGGAAGAGGTAATTCCATTGGATGATGAAGATTTTAAGGACTTCTAGTGTCATGAATCCCAAATCCTTGGCAAAATCACACGCATAATCCGATCTTCAAAGTCCCCCCTTTGAAGGGGGATTTAGGGGGATGCAAGGTCTGATTTCCAAACTCATGACACTAGTTACGCGGAGCATTCGTGGAGCACATCGAGAATTTCGCGCACTGCGTCCGGCAGGCCGATAAATAATGCGCGCGAAATAATCGAGTGCCCGATGTTGACCTCGTTGAGTCCGGGAATCGAGGCAATGGGACGAAGGTTGCGGATAGTGAGTCCATGACCGGCGTTGAAAATGAGGCCTGAAGCGATTGCGCGCGCGGCAGCTTCCGTTATGCGTCCAATTTCGCCGAGGATTGCGTTGTCCTGGGCGTTTGCGTACTGACCGGTATGGAGTTCGACATAGTCCGCGCCGACTTCCGCGCTGGCATCCACCTGGTTACGGTGGGGATCGATAAACAGGCTGACCTTGATCCCTGCGTCGTGAAACCCCTTGGTGAGTTCCTTCAATCGCGCAACCTGCGCCGCAACATCAAGCCCACCTTCGGTCGTTACTTCGCGCCGGTTCTCGGGGACCAGACAGACCGTATGCGGCTTGATCCGGTGCGCAATGGCGACGATTTCATCGACGGCCGCCAACTCGAAATTAACCCGCACCTGCGCGACTTCCATCAGTAACTCGACATCACGATCCTGGATGTGACGCCGATCCTGGCGCAGGTGGACGGTGATCTGATGTGCTCCGGCAATTTCGCAAACCTTCGCGGCGGCGATGAGGTCGGGTTCGCGGCCCTTGCGGGCCTCACGTAGTGTTGCGATATGGTCGATATTAACGCCGAGTTCGGTCATGGGTTGCCGGGTTCGCCTCAGGCGGGCTGTTCCGAAGGGGGCGATGTATCGCGAAAGGCTTCATGGGCGCTGTCGAGCGTTATTTTGACGTCTGACAGCGCATCGTAGAGGCCTTTGAGCAGATCGTCTTTTGCATCGGTAGAACCGGACTTAAACTGTGCGAGTTTGTCAGTGAATATTTTTTTCTTCGCTTCAAATTCAGCGCGCACCTGTTCGTACCGGGCCTTTGCGTCTCCTTCCAGCGAGTTCGCATTTTCGTTGAAGTTGGCGGCGACTTCTTCCAACTCGGCGAATATGCGCTCGATTTCAGAGCCAGCTTCCTCGGTGAGTTTGCGCTTGGCGGCATCGGCGGCATCCTGCACGTCTTTTTTTAGCGTATCGACCGCGCCCTCGAGGGTTTCGCCGGCTGATTTCGGGATGTCGATGGCTGGTTCGGGGTTCGAACATCCGAATAGAAGCGCCAAAGCAACTGCGATGATCGCGGATGATTTCATTCGATGGTGTCTTTCATGCCCCGAACCAGTTCGATAAGCTGCTGGGCCAACTCTTCGTCGATGGCGTTGAGCGCGGTGTACTCCCGCATGACGGCGTCGCGATTGCCCATGGAAGCAAAAATTTCGCCGCGGGTCATGTGGGCAATGGCGTAGCCGGGTTGCACGCGCAACGCTTCCGTACAGGCGTCGATGGCTTCGTGCGGTTTTCCCAGTTCATATAGCGCGGCGGCGCGGTTGTTGTGTGCCTTCGCGTTTAAGGGATCGAGTCGCGCGGCTTCCGTCCAGGCGTTCAGGGCAGCGTCGAACTCGCTTTTCTCGTAGAGGTCGTGGCCCTTGGCAATCAAGGCCGTAATGACTTCGGGCTGGACTTTTTTTGCGGGCGGCGCGGCGGCGGGTTTCTGCGCCTTGGCCGGTTTATCCGGCGTGACGGTTTTTTTCTCCGGCTGTGGTGCTGGCGCAGTGGGAAGCACGGCGGCGAGTCGGGGGTCATTCGCCGGAAGTTTTAACTCGAGACGCGCTTTTTCGAGCGCGGCATAGGCTTCTTTGTGGTTGGGATTGGATTTGAGCGCGTCAACGAAGCAGTCAACGGCTTTATCTTTTTGGCCGCTGGTGTATAGCACGCAACCGAGATCGTGCGCGTGCTGAGGGTCCTCGGGGGCGAGTTTTCGCGCCTTTTCATATGCGAAGAGGGCTTCAGCAGACTTGCCCAGGCGAAACAGGCAGAAGCCTGCGTTGGCATGGGCGAGCGCCATGTCCGGCGCGCGCTTGGCGACTTCTTCAAAGATGGCGAGCGCGGCTTGAAAATCGCCATCTTCGGCGCGCCGCACGGCGCGGCCGAACATATAGTCCACACGGAGTTTGTCCAGAACCCAAGTCATTATTCGAGACCCCAGGCATAGAACTGCCTTACTTCCTTGGTGATATTGTAACGATTGAAATATGCTCGCGCCAGCACGGGCATCGGGTCACGCGACATCCGCGGAATCCCTCTGGCGCAACAAGTCTTTCGGGAGATTTTGGGGGCGAAACAGGCAATCGACGACGTTTCGCACGAACTGTTCGTCGGCGACGCCGACGCGCGTATCTTCGGGTATGGCGACAAGCGTGTGCAAATGCGTGGCGATGTCGCGGAACAGGTCCAGCCTGGCCCCGGGTTCCAGCATGTCCCGGCGAAGGACAGCGTGCAGCGCGATTCGGGCTTCTTCGGGCGAGACCCGTTGGCGCAGCCGCGCTTCGATGTGCGGATAATCGCGCAGGGAGTTGTATTTGCCGCTGAGAATTTGTTCCAAATCGGGTTCGGCGATTTTCGGTGAATACGTTACAACGGTATTGGCTGCGAAGTCTCCCAGTCGCTGGCAATGTTTGCTCATGACGCACGCAATGCCGCCGACGAGGTAGAACATGGGTAGAATATCGACGGTGCGCAACAGGTTGCGGATGACGACCTGACTGAACTGGAGGCGCAGCCCCTGTTCATCGATCACGCGAAGCCGGAACACGAACTTGCCCAGTGTCTGCCCGCGCCAGAACCATTCGAGGACGATGCCGTATCCGATGTTGACGACGAACAGGAGTACCCAGGAAAAGGCCCCAAAAAAATCGGCGAGCCAGAGCGCGATGGCGCTACTGAGTATGGCAAGTTGTGTGGCGATATAGACGATTACGATGTATGCAATGACGACGACCATGAGGTCGATGATCCACGCGAGAAAACGGGTAGTGGGGCCCGCAAGCTGCATCGAGAAGACGATGCCTTCGGGCGTCTTGATGGTTAGAACGTTACAACGGCCATTCATGCGATATCACTCGGTTGCAGCGTCAGGGTACTGGAGCCGTTACGTGAACACAAGCGGACAAAAAATGGGAAAGCATCCTGGGACTCTGCTATAGTTTGCGCCCAGCAGTTTGAACGTGTAAACCTCCCAGCGGCGCCTCACGGCAATAACGGTCGTGGTGCGTGCCGCGCGGGCCAACCCGAATCCGGAAAAGCCGTGGACAATCTGTATGTATCCCGCGAGGGGCTAACAAAGTTGCAAGAAGACCTTAAGGCGTGCAAGGCGCGCCGTATGGAAGTGGCGGCAACTATCGAGACTGCCCGGGGCCTGGGCGATTTGAAAGAAAACGCCGATTACCATGCCGCGAAAGAAGAGCAGGCGATGTTGCACGCGCGCATCCGGGACCTTGAGGATAAAGTGGCCCGTTCGCTCATCCTCGAGGACCATCAAATTGACACGAGCAAGGCGTATACGGGGTCGGTGGTGCGCGTGCTGAACAAGAAGTCGAAGAAGGAATTCACGTACACGCTGGTGAGTCCGGTCGAGGCGAATATGGAAGAGGGAAAGATTTCCGTGAAGTCGCCGGTCGGACTGGCGTTGCTCGGGAAGGGCGTCGGAGAGAGCGCGGTTGCCAAGGTGCCCGCGGGTGACATTACGTTCGAGATTCTGGAAATTACACGATAGCGGGGACCGTTCACCGCATTTTTTGGAACACCACCGAGGCCGCATGCCCAGACGCACCGACATACACAAAATTTTCATCATCGGCAGCGGGCCCATTGTCATTGGGCAGGCATGCGAATTTGATTACTCCGGTACGCAGGCGTGCAAGGCTTTGCGCGAGGAAGGGTATGAAGTCGTCCTCGTCAATAGCAATCCCGCCACCATCATGACGGATCCGGAAACGGCGGACCGCACCTACATCGAGCCGTTGACGGCGGAGATACTCGAACGCATCATCGAGCGGGAACGACCTGACGCGCTATTGCCCACGGTGGGGGGACAGACGGCGCTGAACCTCGCGGTGGAACTCGCGGAAAGCGGGGTGCTCGAAAAATACGGGGTCGAGCTCATTGGCGCGAAACTGCCCGCCATTAAACGCGCCGAAGACCGTGGACAATTCAAGGAGACGATGCTGGCGTGCGGCCTTGACGTTCCGCGAAGCCAGGTCGTACACACGCTCGAAGGCGCGCACGCATTCGGAGCGGAGCTGGGATACAAGGCGATTATTCGCCCCGCTTTCACACTGGGCGGAAGCGGCGCGGGAGTTTCCTTCAATAAGGAAGAGTACGACAAGGTCGTCGCGTGGGGGCTCGAATGCAGTCCGGTGACAGAGGTGCTTGTCGAAGAATCCGTATTGGGTTGGAAAGAATACGAGTTGGAGGTGATGCGCGATCTAAATGACAACGTGGTCATCGTCTGCTCGATCGAAAATTTTGACCCGATGGGCGTGCATACGGGCGACAGCATCACCGTCGCGCCGGCGCAAACACTGACGGACAAAGAGTACCAGGCGATGCGGGACGCGTCGATTACGATTATCCGCGCCATCGGCGTGGAAACCGGCGGGTCCAACATCCAGTTCGCGGTGAATCCTGCGAACGGCCGGCTCGTTGTCGTCGAGATGAACCCCCGCGTTTCGCGCAGTTCCGCGCTTGCGTCGAAGGCGACCGGGTTTCCCATCGCAAAGATCGCCGCGAAACTTGCGGTTGGATATTCATTGGACGAGATTCGCAACGACATCACCCGTGTCACGCCAGCATCTTTCGAGCCGACAATTGATTATGTTGTGACGAAGATTCCGCGGTGGGCGTTCGAGAAATTTCCGGGGTCGAATCCTGCGCTGACTGTTCAAATGAAAAGTGTTGGCGAAGCGATGAGCATTGGCCGCACGTTCAAGGAATCGCTTCAAAAGGGATTGCGCTCACTCGAGACTGGCCGTTTTGGGCTGGGCGCCGATGGGAAGGACAAATCGAGCACGGGCGATCCATTTTCCGACGAGGAAAAGAATGCTTTGCTCCGGCTCATTCAGACGCCGGTGCCGGACCGGCTGTTTCAGATCGCGCGGGCGTTTCGCGCTGGCGCGACTGTGGAAGATATACACGACGCTACCGCGATCGACCCTTGGTTTCTACGCAATATTCGTGAAATTCTGGACGAAGAGAGAGCGTTGCAGTTTGCGAACCCGGACGATCCGGCGGTGTTGCGGCGCGCGAAGGAATTTGGCTTTTCAGATCATCAATTGGCGCATCTTTGGAACAAGGATGAAGCGTCCGTGCGCAGTTTGCGCAAGCGACATGGGATCGTTCCCACGTACAAACTCGTGGACACCTGCGCGGCGGAATTTGAAGCGTACACGCCCTATTACTATTCGACGTATAGCGATGAAGACGAAGTGCGACCGACGGACAAAGAAAAGATCATGATCATCGGCGGGGGGCCGAACCGGATCGGGCAGGGGATAGAATTCGACTATTGTTGCGTTCATGCGTCCTTCGCGCTCCGGGACGATGGTTACGAAACCATCATGGTGAACAGCAACCCCGAAACCGTCTCCACGGATTACGACACGTCCGACCGGTTATATTTCGAGCCCGTGACGTTTGAAGACGTGTTGAACATTTACGAGCGAGAGTTGCCGAAGGGAGTGATCGTGCAGTTTGGCGGACAGACGCCGCTGAATCTTGCGATGGCATTGGCGAACGCGGGCGTGCCGATCATCGGCACGTCACCGGAGAGCATTGCGCGGGCCGAAGACCGCAAGGAATTCCGGGAATTGGTTGCAAAGCTAGGGCTATTACAGCCTGAAAATGAAACCGCCACTTCGGTCGAAGAAGCGCATGCAATCGCGGACCGGATTGGGTTTCCCGTGGTAGTGCGGCCGTCTTTTGTACTGGGCGGCCGCGCGATGGAAATCGTGTACGAGCATACTTCGCTTGAGCGATACATGACGCATGCGGTTGAAGCGTCACCGGAACACCCGATCCTGATTGACAAATTTATCGAAGCAGGTGTCGAGGTAGACGTTGACGCGATAGCGGACGGGACCGATGTGATTGTCGCGGGCATCATGCAACACATTGAAGAAGCGGGTGTCCATAGCGGCGACAGCGCGTGCATTCTGCCGCCCTACGATCTTGGTCCCTCGGTGATCGAGGCGATAAAGGAACAGACCCGCGCGCTCGCGCGTGAATTGAACGTCATTGGTTTGATGAACGTGCAGTACGCCGTGAGCGACGAGAAGATTTTTCTGCTCGAGGTGAATCCTCGTGCTTCGCGCACCATACCTTTCGTAAGCAAGGCAACGGGCGTTCCCCTGGCCAAGTTGGCCGCGCGTGTCATGGCGGGGAAGAGCTTGCGCGAGCTGGGCCTGACGGAAGATCCCGAACCGGAATTTGTGAGCGCGAAGGAAGTAGTGTTGCCGTTCATAAAGTTCCCGGGCGTGGATATCTTACTGGGCCCCGAAATGCGCAGCACCGGCGAGGTGATGGGCATTGACTATACAATGGGGATGGCGTTCGCAAAGAGCCAACTCGCCGCGGGCAACCGGTTGCCCTCGGACGGTACGGTGTTCATCAGCCTTAACGATCGCGACAAGAAAAAGATGGGAACGTTGGGGAAGGACCTTGCGTCGCTCGGATTTCGGCTTGTGGCCACCGAAGGGACCGCTGCGATACTTCAGGCCCAGGAAATCCCTGCGGAACGCGTGTACAAGGTTGGAGAGAAGCGTCCGAACATCGTGGACTTGATGATCAATGGGGACGTTCACTGGGTCATCAACACGCCGCTTGGCGAAGAATCCAAGTATGACGAGAAGGCGATTCGCCGTACGGCGCTCGAACGGGGCATCACGCACATGACTACCCTTGCCGCGGCGCGCGCCGCCGTCATGGCGCTCAAAGCCGAGCGGGAAGGCACGATGTCAGTCCGATCGTTGCAAGAGTATCATGCGGACGCGGGAACGGGTTCCGCGTTGGTTTCGTGAGGGCCCGCATTCTATCGCGGCTTGAGGGTAAGGAATAGCCGCGGGGGAGTGCGGACATTGTTCTGGCGTGCCAGAATCCGGGGAGTTCATGCAGACGGGACGCCTCTACGTCGTGGCTACGCCGATTGGCAATCTTGAGGATATTTCCGCCCGCGCGTTGCGGGTGCTGGGCGCGGTAAGCATCATCGCCGCGGAAGACACCCGCCATTCAAAGCGTCTGCTTGATCATTTCAAAATCCCGACTCCCTTAACCAGTTATCACGACCACAACGAGCGGGAGAAATCGCCGCACCTGCTTGCGCAACTTCAGCAAGGGCGCGACGTCGCGCTGATCACCGACGCGGGCACGCCGTGCATCGCGGACCCCGGATATCGAATCGTGCGCGCCGCGCAAGAACAGGGGATTCCAGTCATTGCGGTGCCTGGACCATCGGCATTGATCGCCGCGTTGTCCGTGAGCGGGTTGCCAACGGACCGTTTTACATTTCACGGCTTCTTTCCCCGCAAACAAACAGACGCCGGAAAAGTGATTACATCCATGCGCGCCGCGGGCGGAACGCACGTTGTTTACGAATCTCCGCAGCGGCTTAGCGCAACGCTATCTTTGATAGCGCAGACGTTACCGGACGCGGAAGCCTGCGTTGCGCGTGAACTCACCAAGATCCACGAAGAAGTAGTGCGTGGCGCCCTCGCGGAATTGGCGCAGATATTTTCGGAACGAGACACGCGCGGCGAGTGCGTCTTAGTGATGAATATCGCAGAACCCGGCTCCGCCGGAATTTCTGACGACGCGATCCTGGCCGCGGTGAGTGACGCAATTCATAAGGCTGGAATGACGCGGCGCGACGCGATCAAATTCGCCGCTCATACGCTTGGCGTGCCCCGAAACCGCGTGTATGATCTCGCGGGAGATGCGTAGGTGCAACCCATGGACGCTTCAAAAAGCCTGCCCGTCACCGTTGAGCGTATCGCGTTGGTCATGCGCTATGCGTTGTACGCGGCAATAACGCCGGTATTTCTTCTGGGCTATTTTGGAAGCGGGACAACGGCCTTTATCACAATTTCGGCGATGACGCTTCTTCATAACATCATCGTACACACGGTGCTTTGGACGCGCGCGTACCGGTTTTTCTACAGCCGCCTGAACTTCGGCATCTACGTGGTCCAAATAGTCATTGTCACCGCGATGACTGGCGCGGACAGCAGCGACGGGTACATCCTCTATTTTTTGCTTATTATTGGTTTTACCGCATATGACCGGCGCTTTCGCAAGGTTTTACAGGCAACTTTGCTTTGCGTGGCGACATACGCGGCGGTGATCGCGTATGAGCACTTCTCGGATCGCCTTACCGTCTCGCTTGGCGTCATCATCATTCGGATGTTGAGCATCGTATTTGTAGGCTGGATGGTCGGCGCGCTGTCGGAACGGCTTCGCCGCGCTGAGATTGCCGCCGCTGGACAAACAGCGCAGTTGATGTCCGCGGAGACGACGTTGCGCGCAATCCTGAACAGCGCGGGCGATCCGATTATTGTGTTTGATGAGAACGAATATGTGACGGAATGCAACGATCGCGCGACCGAATTTTTGGCGGTGTCGCGCGCGGACATGATTGGCCAGCGGTTCAGGTCATTCATTTTCGATGATGGTACCCTTCCGCAAAAGATAGCGGACCTGCGCGCGCGCGGCCAGACGGAATCGGCACAGATCGTCGTAACGAGCGAAGGAGACGAGCGCGACGTGCAGTTGTTCGCGCGTTCGTACGTGCGTGACGGCGCGCGTTACTTTGTCGCGTTGCTGCGCGACGAAACGAGCCGGAAAAATCATGAAGAATCCGCCCGCCTGGCCGCGATGAAGCATGCGCGCCTGAATACTGAACTGCGCGAGTTCGACAAGCACCGGGCGGAATTCGTCCGGGCAATCGCAGTCCAACTTCGCGCGCCCTTGTCCGCCGTGGCGGGGTATGTGGACATGCTGTTGAACGAGGAATTGGGCGATGTGAACCCCGATCAGCGGAAGGCGTTGCAGACCTGCCGTCGCGGCGTGATGCGGGCGTTTCGATCCATCGAACTTTCGCTGCAAACGCATTCCGCGCGAGGGGAACCCGAAAACAAAGCGCCGGACCCAGGCGTTCCGCCGCCGGGTGACTCCGGGGAATAGTTTTTTCGGGCGCGGATTTGATTGGAATCCCGATACCGATACGGGTAAGAATGAGCAATGCCGACGTTTGAACATGGGTGCGATCAACCCGCGACATTTCGTTTGGACCACGCACGCGGTCCTGTATATGGATGGATTTCTTCAGTAGGCTTGTGCCGTTTGGAGTTGCCGCATGCTGAACACGGTGCGTTACAGCGCACGGTGCTGCACTCCGGGGTGAACGACGCGCGGGTCCGGGCATTGACCGAATCGCTGGAACGCTATTTTTCGGGACTGCTTGAAATGTTCTCGAATATACCTTTGGATTTACGCGCAGGCACGCCGTTTCAGCGCGAGGTGTGGGAGTCGGCGCGCGAGATTCGTTGGGGCCAAACGATGACCTATGGGGAACTCGCTGTGCGCATGGGCAAACCCCTGGGCGCGGCGCGCGCCGTTGGCCATGCGCTTGGGCAGAATCCGGTTGCGTTGCTTGTACCCTGCCACCGGTTTATTGGAAAAGACGGCACACTGCATGGCTTCGCGGCAGGACTGGAGTGGAAGCAGGATTTGTTGGGATTGGAAGGCTGTTTGCTGGCTTGACGTTGGTTTGTGGCGCTCGTTTTTTATGCGCGCCGTTTCCGAATGCGAATCAGAATCGCCCCCATCGCAACCGCAATCATTACGATGATTAGGCCCCTCCGCGACGTATCCGAAATGACCGACACTGTCGAACCATTTTCAGTTATTTTTGGCGCTAATTTGCCCGGAAGCGTGCTGGTGTTCGGTGATGCGAGCGCTATGCGCGTGGCGTCGCCGATTTCCTGCGCTCCAGGGGTGATGACGCTTGACGGAGCTGCTCGACCGGAAGAAGAATCCAGCGAGGATATGATCGGCGCATCGGGGGTGGTATCACTTGACGTAGGCGCATTCAACGAAGCGCGCGCGGAATCCATCTGTTTGGCAGCGGCATTCATGCGCGCGAGTCGGCCCGCGGTGCTCGCGAGTGGCGCGGGTGCTTCGATGTCCGGTGCGCCTCTGAAAAAAGGGTTCGACCCGGTGTTTAGATCGCGTGGCTGCACGGGGTTTGGATTGCCAGGCACGCGCGGGACGACTACGCCGCCGGGGGCCGGTTCGCCAGGTGTTGCAGGGTTCGCAGGCGTCGGCGGTGGCGGCGCGGGCACATTCGGGACTTCTGGAGCGCCGGGCTCCTCTGGCGTTTTTGGTTCATTGTCCGGATCACCATCATCATTTGGCGCTGGCCGGAATGTTATGGTTTGATCGCTGCCCTGGGACGCGATCTCGAAACCATCGACGGACGCGAGGGTAGTTTGATCAATTGTTACGGCAGACTGGTTGGAGGACGGCAATGTTTTTGCCGACAATATGATCTCCACTATCTGGCCGTTCTGAACTGTCGTCTGGTTCATGCCGAACATCGTGACGACATAGTTGCCGGGGCTGGATTCATTGGATTGGACCTGCTTGCGCGCGGCCACGGCGGCGGCACCGGCCTCGGCCCCGACGGGCTCGAACACGGCAGGGTCATACAACAGCGTGAAATCGAGGGCGGCTACCCCGCCGGGAATTTCGCCTTCGAGCAGGACAGGCAGGACCACGTTTGTCCCCTGCACGTCGGGCACACCGACGCGCAGGGTGCCCGCGTGGACGCACAGCGCGACGGACATCAATGCTCCAAAGGCGGCTAGACTACGGACCATGCAATTCTCCCATCCAAACCCGGCGCCGCTGAATACAACGACTCCGAATGTGCTCGCGTTGACACGTCCGCCGTCACCATGTCGGGACGATGCAGACATTGAAAGTACCGGGAAGGCTGACGGGACCTTGGGAGGTTTGAATGGTTACGGTTATCCGTCCCTCCCAGAAGGCGCGGCCTTCTTTGCCCAAACTGAATTTTTCCATCGTGATGTTGCCGCCTGTAACCGGATAGGTCCCTTGATCGGGAATCGTGAGTTCGCGGGGAGTGGTCAATAAATCCAAGGGTACATCCATCGGCAAGTCGCGTCCGATTACGGGTGCAAAGTACGCGTCGTCTACTTCCGGCGACGATGGCATCTTGGGTTCAATGCGCGCGGCAAGAAAAGTGCCGGGCCCTTCTATCTCTACGAAATCTGGGTACCCGGCGTCGGTATTGGTTAACCCCACGAAGTCGAGTGTAACCGTGACGGGCTTGCCTTGCGCGTTCAGTGTGAGCGTGCCTCCCTCGACTGGCGCTGTACCCGTGGGAAGCGCGGCCTGCGCCGTGGCGACTGGGCCGGATTCTACGGGTGCGGTGGCCGCAGGTTCTTTGGCGCCGTTGCCGCAACTGGCAACAAGCATCGCCACAGCAACGCCAGAGTTGCGCGCTATTCGCGATGCAAGCATGTGAGACCTCCCATTCTGGTTTCGAAAGTTGTGAGGGGTATGATATACGAAGGGGGTAGGGCAAGGTTGCTTCGCAATTGGGCGCGATTGTCGCTGATGTCGATTCACGTGAGCCTGAAGCCTTCAGTTTCATGGAGCATTTCGGTTATCCGAAGTGAAAGCGGCGCTGACACGCCGCAGTCCAAGGCGCTACGCGCGGCCAAGTGACGTCTAAAATCCGCGAGGAGCGCCTTGGAGTGCGGCGGCGGGTAGCTGCCGCTTTCCATTTCCTGGGCAAGGTTGCTTCGTAAATTAGCGCGATTGTCGTGCTTTCGATACGCGTGAGCCTGAAGCATTCGGTTATCCGAAGTGAAAGCGGCCCTGACACGCCGCAGTCCAAGGCGCGATTGCCCTGATTTTGCGGGTGTTAGAAGATGCCAAGCTGGGCGTAGCCGTTGATTTCCAATTGTACCTCCCATTCAATCGGGTCCTCGGGGATGGAGCCGGCGGCTTGGACGAGTAATTGAGGGCAGCCTTCCCCTGGCATGGCATCGTTTTCCCGGACGAGCTCGAGAAGGTCTACACCGGAGGGGGGCGAAATTTCAATCGTGTCATCGAACCCGCTCAGGGAGTATGCGCCTCCGAGGTTGACCGTGCCGAAAATGCTGCCGGACTTCGGAACGAAATAAAGTTGAACGGCCTTGATTCCGCGGAGCGAGCCGGACGCGACATGGAGGACCGTTTGGTCGAGTTCGAGGCGGCTGAGCCGCACGACGCTTGACAGATCGATGCTGCCCGCGGTGCGGAAGACCTCCGCAAGTTGGTCTTCCGTGGGAAGGTTGCAGATATCCCGGCGAACGCTGCCGATGAGGATAGGAAGGTTTCCGGAGTCTGGGAACTGGGAGGGATCAAGTGTGCCCGAACCCATGGGGATTGTCATGGCGATGGGGCCGATCTCGAGCCCATCTTTACACTGCACCCGGCCATGATAGAAACAGTAAGCAGGGTTGCCAATATGGATACACGTCTATTCATTCGCGAGACTCCCGTGAAGAATTTACGCCAGGCGCGCCGATGGCGTTGGCTTTCGTATCGGCGTCGTGTAGAGTCGAAAGCAACCACTCCGGGACATTACCCGCGTGCCGGGGAGACGTTACAACGCGGTGAAGGCAAGGGACGATGACGAAAAAAGAGGTTGCGGCGGTTTTGGAAGAAATCGCGTTGTTGTTGGAGTTGTCCGGTGAGAACCCATTCAAATCGCGTTCGTATGTGAATGTAGCGCGCGCGCTGGAGATGCACGAGGATGAGCTTGAGACGTTGGTTAGCGCCAAACGGCTTCGCGAAATAAAGGGAGTCGGTGAAGCGCTCGAGGCGAAAATCGAGGAGCTCGTCACAACCGGCGCACTCGGGTATCACGAAGCGTTGCGCGCGAAATTTCCCGAATCTTTGTTCAGACTGTTTCACATTCCGGGGCTCGGCGCGAAACGCATTCGCACTTTGTATGAAGATTTGAAGATTTCCTCGCTGGAAGAATTGGATGCGGCGTGCGCAAACAGCAGCATCGCCGCGCTCAAAGGTTTCGGCGACAAGATGCAGCAAAAAATTATCGAGGGAATCGGGTTTGCGAAGAAGCACGCGGGTCAATCGTTGTTCCACAAGGCGCATGCGGAAGCGGTACACCTGCGTGACTGGATTGCCCAAGACAAGGCCGCGATCCGTATCGAAATTGCGGGCAGCCTGCGCCGCCGCAAAGAGGTCGTGAAGGACATCGACATTGTCGCGTCATCGGATGATCCCGAAACGCTGATGGCGCGGTTCGTGGGGGCGGACGGTGTCGAGCGCGTGACGGGCCGGGGGGAAACAAAGTCAAGCGTCGTGTTACTTTCGGGGTTGGCGGCGGATTTGCGCGTCGTCACGGACACGGAGTTTCCATATGCGCTGCACCATTTCACGGGCAGCAAACAACACAACGTCGCGATGCGCCAGCGCGCAAAAGACCGCGGCCTGAAGATGAACGAGTACGGCCTTTTTCGCGGCGAGTCGCTTGTTCCGTGTGCGGATGAAACGGCATTGTTCGCGGCGTTAGACCTCCCATACATCGCGCCGGAACTTCGCGAAGACATGGGAGAGTTGGAGCTGTCGAGCGCGCCGAGGCTCATCGAGCAGGGCGATTTGCTTGGCGTCATCCATTGTCATTCGACGTACAGCGATGGAAAGGCGAGCATCGAACAGATGGCGCGTGGCGCAATGGAACGAGGTTACCGCTATCTTGTGCTCGCGGACCATAGCCAATCGGCGGCGTATGCCGGTGGCCTCGTGCCCGAAGCGGTTGTGAAGCAGCACCAGGAGATTGCAGCAGTTAACAAAAAGTTAAAACCGTTCCGGGTGGTGCGGTGTATCGAGTCCGATATTCGCGGTAGTGGCGCGTTGGATTACGACGAAGACGTGCTGAAGACATTTGAAATGCTTATTGCGTCCGTCCACAGCGGCCAGAACATGAGCGAAGCCGACGCAACACAACGGGTGATACGGGCGGTCGAGAACCCTTATACCGTAATTCTTGGTCATCCGACGGGACGGCTGTTGACGATACGGGAGGGTTACCCGCTGGACATGGATCGCGTCGTGGACGCGTGTATCGCGAACCGCGTAATCATCGAGATCAATGCAAACCCGCGGCGGCTCGATATCGATTGGCGTCATATCAAGCGCGCGCGGGACAAGGGCGCTTTATTCAGCATTGGCCCGGACGCGCATAGCGTGGAAGCGCTCGATGACGTTCAATACGGTTTGGGTATCGCGCGGAAAGGCTGGCTCGCGCCGGAACACGTGGTAAATTGTCTGGAAGTTGAGCAATTCCTCGCGTGGAAAAATAAGAAATAGTTACACCACGAAAGCACGAAGAATATGATCTCAGGTTTTTCTTCGTATACTTCGTGCCTTCGTGGTGAATGTTGAATGGAGTTACCTTTGGCGAAGCTACAGTTTACGCAAACGGCGAACCGCGCGCGGGCGGCGGAAGTGCTGAGGCGGCTGAAACGCCGCTATCCGGACGCGACATGTTCGCTGGATTTTCAGCAACCATTGCAGTTGATGGTTTCCACAATCCTCGCGGCGCAATGCACTGATGAGCGCGTCAACATTGTGACGAAATCACTGTTCAAGAAATACCGTAGGCCGGAAGACTACCTTAACGCAGCGGAAGGCGAGCTTGAGAAAGAAATTCATTCCTGCGGGTTTTACCGTCAAAAGGCGAAGAGCATCCGCAGCGCCTGCAAAACCATTGTCGAAAAGTTCGGCGGCAAAGTACCGGGGACGATGGAGGAACTGTTGACGCTCAAAGGTGTGGGCCGGAAAACCGCGAACGTCATTTTGGGCGAATGTTTTGGCGTGCCGGGCGTCATCGTCGACACACATTGCACGCGAGTGACGAATCGGCTTCGCTTCACGCGGAACGAGGACCCGAAAAAAATCGAGCAGGACATCATGAAAATTGTTCTGGAAAAGGACTGGACGATGTTTTCGCATTGCATGGTGTTTCACGGCAGGGCCATCTGCATTGCGCGATCGCCGATCTGTTCGGAATGTCCCGTGCGGGAGTTATGCCCGTTTCCGGATACTGCCATCGGAAAACGCATCGCGCGCTGAAATCCATTCCATGCCCTTACGCAACAATATGGTTTGGTTTATAGGCGCGTACGTCGCCATTGTATTGGCGGTCGATACACTCGCGGTCATGCCGGACGCGCGCCAGTTCGGGGTCAATTGGCGGATATTTCATTGGCGCGCCGATGGTCTGCTCGCGCAGTTTGACTATTTCAAGTTTGTATTTTGGCTCGTCGTGCCACTTGTATGGTGCGCCGCCATGGCACGAGTTGCGCGGAAATACGCTCCAGAAGCTGCGCAAGAGAACATGCGCTGGGATTGGGCTTATTTTGGGTTTTCCCGGTGGAAGCGCAGTGACATCCATCTGCTTTCCGTGCTCACGATACTCGGCGCAATTTCAGTTTTGGCGATCCTTTTTATTCCCGCCTTGCGCGAATACTACCCGTCTTCGCGTGAGTTGCCCTGGGACACAAAACTGCGGCACTTGCGCCAGTTTCTGCTTTGGAACATTTCATGGTTGCCCGCGTGGGAGTTCATGCTCCGGTATTTTCTGCTGCGTCCGTTCGCGGAACGTTGGCCGCGTTTTGGTTGGCTTGTCGTACCGGTGTTTGAAGGCGTTTACCACCTACAAAAACATCCGCTCGAAGCATTGCTGATGTTCGGCGCGGGCCTAGTCTTCACTGCATGGGTAGTCCGCCGGAAGAACCTGATGCTGCCCCTCATTGTGCATGGAAGCGTCGAGGTGGGTTTGATGGCGTTCCTGGTGCTGGTGTGATTGAGATATGATGTCACCGTGCGACGCCCGCACTCCGGCAGGACTTGTTCGCGAACTGTTGCTATGGACGTTTTTCGCGGCGATTGTGCGAGCCGTATTTTTCATGGCAACACCGCAGGTAATTGATTCCGCGGATTCGATCCTTTACCTGGACGCCGCAGGGAAGATTGCCGAGGGCAGGTTTTCCGACGTCTATCCGCGTATACCGCTTCTGTACCCCATTCTCACGGCGGCGGGTTCCTTCCTGGCGCGGGATTTGGAATTGGCCGGGCTGGTTGTATCCCTGATCGCGATGACGTTGTTGGTCCCTGTTCTGTTCCTGTTGTCGCATGCTTTGCACGGCCGCGACAGCGCGCGCATTGTCGCGGTCGTTGCGTCACTTTGGCCGTGGTTGGTTGATTACGGATGCCGTGTCGCGCCGGAATCGATCTATGCGCTGCTCTGGTTTGTGTCGGCTGGGTTGTTAATTCTCGCGGTCCGGCGCGGCGGGGGTTATCCGTATGCATTGGCAATCGCGTTGCTGCTGCTCTATCTCGCGCGGCCCGAGGGAATCCTGATCGCCGTCGCGGCACTAGCGTGCGGATTGTTATTGCGAAAAGATGAAGGCGCGAAGATTTTGCAGTTAGCGCCCGCCGTAATTTTGCTCGCAGTTGCGATACCCGTCCATCTCATTTTCGTAAAGCGGCTCGCGGCGCAGGCCGGCGTGACTCCGCGAATGTCGGTGTCTTCGCTTGGATTCGTGTTGGACGACTGGGGATGGACCGTGACGGCAACCGGCCTGCGTCTTCTTTTAACGACGATACCAATCATGCTTGGACCGGTGTTGTTGCTGCTGCTCGTGCCCGGTATGTTTGCGCGTTTGAGCGCCTGGCGCGACGCGCGCGCGGAACGTGTCGTGCAGCTTCTTGCGGGCGCGCAGTTGTGCGCGGCGGCGTTGAGCACGTTTGCGGAACCCCGCTATGTCATGACGGCGATCGTGGCGTTGAGTCTGTGGTCGTCGCGCGGCACCGCGGTGATAGCAGACCGCTTCGCGCAATCAACTGCGTATGCGCGCTTGCGCCATGCGCCTGTTATTGTGATCGCCCTGATGATGGTGGTGGGATTGCTGGCGAATATTTTACCGCCGTTTTTCGGGAAGATGTCATACAGGCCGCTCGAATACAAGTTGGCTGGGAATTGGATGCATGAGCATCTCGCGCCCGGCCTGATTCTATCGCGGAAACCGCAGATGGGTTACTACGCCGGGATGCCCACAACCGGACCAGCCCCGGAAGATTCCATCGAAGACATTCATGCGCGCGTGCTGGATGCCGGCGCGAGGTATGTCGTCGTGGACGCGCGGTATTCCACGGAGATGATCCCGGCAATGAAGCCGCTGCTCGAGCCCGCGAACGCGCCGAATTGGCTGCGCGTATTGAATGCCGATCTGTCGCCCTACCCCGAGGCGCGCATTGTTGTGTATGAAGTAGTCGAGAAAGCACTGGCACGATGATCGTGCAACGCTCCTCGTCAAAAACTCGGACACTCGTCATTCATACCGGAGGCATTGGTGATTTTCTGTTGTTTTGTCCGTGTCTCAAACGGCTGGCGGAGGAAGGTCCCGTATCGCTTGCCGGCGCGGATCGCGACCGGCTGAATCTCGCCGTGGTTTGCGGGATCGCGGAGGACGCATACCTGCTCGACGACATCGAATTCGGGAGCATTTTCAGCACGCCTACGTCACGGTTCGAGAAGTTCGTCGCGCAATTCGACCGGGTCGTTGTCTGGATGACAGATGACGGCGGACAAATTCGCCGCGCGCTATTGTCCGCCGGTGTGTCAGACGTGCGTGTGTATGCCGGTTTGCCGCCGAAGGATTGGCAGTTGCACGCGGGCGCGTATTACTCGGAATCGTTGGGGTACAAAGTGTTGCCGCCTCTCGTGTTGCCGTTCGAGGATGATGGGTTCGCGCACGACGCCGTCATTCATGCGGGCAGCGGCAGTGGACGGAAGAATTGGCCGATAGAGAATTTTGTCGCGGTCGCGGACGCACTGGAGGCGCGGGGTCGCAACGTCGAATGGATACTCGGGCCGGCGGAAGCGGGACTCGAAGTACCGCATGCCGCGCGCGTGATCGAAGTCGTCAGTGTTGTCACGCTTGCGCGGCATTTGGCGGGGACCGCGCTCTATATTGGTAATGATAGCGGCGTCACTCACCTTGCGGCGGCGTGCGGGTGCTGGACTGTTGCTATTTTTAGTGTGACCGAGCCAGAGGTATGGGCGCCGCGGGGCGAGCGAGTTTCGGTTGTGTGTGGGGAAGCGTGGCCGGCCGTAAATCAGGTGATCGCGGCAGTAGACAGGACATAAATTACCGCCGCGTTTTTAGTTTTCGTGCTCGTGCTCGTGCTCGTGCTCGTGCTCGTGCTCGTGCTCGTAAACGAACAAGAACCAACGACGCTGCAAGTAGGTTTAATCGAGGGGCCGAGCTCTATCAGAAGATCGATTACGATTACGAGCACGAGCACGAGCACGAGCACGAGCACGAGGGGAAATCAGTTGGAATTGCCGAGGGGTACATCCTGCCAGCCATCCGTGCCGAAACGGAGGTCGCGGTCCACGAATTCCCATATCACAAGTTTTTTCCCGCGCAGCAATTCGGCCTTGCGGCGAAGTTCCTGACGGACCAGTGTTGAAGCGCCGCCGTCGCTAATCAACGAACTTACCGGTTGTCCGAGAGCGCGCGCGAAATGGGAAACAAATCCTGCGCTCCCCGGTTCGTCGCGTTCGAAGATGCGGAGGAAACTGTCGCCCAGCACCAAGATCGGCGCGTCCGGATCGTCGTGGTAGGGTTGCCCGGTATCTGATTCGATGACCTGCTCGCAAATGATTTCTTCCGGCGGTATCGCGTTCAGAACGTAATGGCTCTTCGCCATGCGTAGAATATCCCCGTGACGCTTTAGCGCGATTTGTTTCAGTTTAAACTGCGCCGTGCCGGTCGTTGTCCATCCTTGTTCCGTTACAAAGGCCGCTACGCGCTCAGCGCACTCTTTCGCATAAGCAGGCGTCCAATGGGTGTCCTGTTTCAGAAACAAATTATTTCGGGAAAGCTCGTCGCCTTCAGGCATGAGATACATTGCATGCACGCCGCGGTCACGCAGCGTTTCCAAAAACGTCGTTACATGCCCGTTGACCGGCCTTTGCGCGCCCGCGGCCAGAAGGTTGGGGTACACGGATTCCTTGCCGGGAACGACCAGCACCAGCAGCGCGATGCTGCGTTGCGCAAGTTGATCGCGGAACGATTCAATCGCCGCCAAAGCGTCGGCAACGTCTTCGCCCTGTTCTGCTTGCCAGGGCTCGACCAAAAATTGCACGCCCGGCTTATAAAAGAGCCAGCCTTCGCGGCCAACCATTCCGTTGGCTCCGGCGTCGCCCATTGAGGTGAATCGCCAGTATTGCAGGGCGGGTCGAATCTTGTTCGCCACGACGGACTGTTCACGCAGCGCGTCTTCGTATGACCGAAGGTTTTCAGCGGTCGGCGCGCGGGAGAAAATGTCGAGCGCGGCAGGGCGCGAACCGCTACGAAGATCCTGAACGAGTTGCGCTAGCGGTTCGGAGATGATGAGTGCGATAAACACTACCGTCAACAGTGCGATCGATGCGCGTGTATGTTCCATCGCAGGTCTCCTAAAACTGAAAGTACAGGAAGGGATTGAACGATTGTACGAACATCGTTGCGAGCGCATAGGTGAAAATCAACAAGAGCAGTATTACACGCGGGAGAGTTATTCGCTCGACCCAATCGTGGGCTTGCACAGGATTTAAGACGAGTACGGCGCAGAGCATCATCATCGCTATGTTCGCGGGTGTATAGAGAAATGCGGCCAACAGTGGGGCGCCGGATGCGAACGGTAACGCTCCGAACATGGCCGCGAAATACCGGCCGGCATCGCCAAACGTGTCTGATCGGAACAAGACCCATGAGAACAGGACCAGGACGAACGTCATGCCTATCCGGACGGGGCGGGGGAGTCGGGCATACATGCTTTCTTTACCCATCCAGCGCTCCCATGCGAGCAGTGCTCCGTGAAACGCGCCCCATGCAACGAATGTCCAGCTTGCTCCGTGCCAGAGTCCGCCGAGCAGCATGACGATCATGAGGTTGATGTAAGTGCGCCGGGGGCCGTGGCGATTGCCGCCGAGCGGGACGTATAGATAATCGCGCAGAAAGGTAGAGAGCGAAATGTGCCACCGGCGCCAAAACTCCGTGATGCTTTCGGAACGATAGGGAGCATCGAAGTTTTTCATGAACTCGAAGCCGATCATGCGCCCAAGTCCCACGGCCATGTCCGAATACGCGGAAAAATCGAAATAGATTTGAAACGCATATGCGGTCACGCCAAACCATGCGTCCAACGCCGTCGGCGCTTCGGCGTCAAATGCGGCGGTGGCGGCTTTTCCGATTTCGTTGGCGATGAGCACTTTCTTTGCGAAGCCGAGGATGAAAAGCGCGGTGCCTGAAGCGAACTTTTCGACCGAGTGCGCGCGAGAGCGCAACTGCTCCGCGATGGTGTGGTACCGAATAATGGGTCCGGCAATGAGTTGGGGGTATAGGGCGACAAAACATGCAAAGTCCGCCAGTCTTTTTACTGGCTTTGCTTCGTTCCGGTAAATGTCGACGGTATAACTTATGCAATGGAACGTGTAGAACGAAATACCGGCGGGAAGGATGACCTCCAACGCCGGAATGAGCGGCGCGCCAGTGGTATCAAGTAAAAAATTCAGGTTTGCCTGCAAGAAGTTGGCGTACTTGAAGAACCCGAGAAGCCCGAGACTGGCTGCGAGGGAGAAGACCAGCGCGCGATAGCGTTTCGCGGGTTCGCCTTCGGCTGCGTCGATTATGTTACCGCAGACGTAATTGATCAAGGTGGTAGTGAACATCAACAACACGAACCAGGGATTGGTCCAGCCGTAGAAAATGTAACTCGCGACGAGCAGGAATGGATTTCGCCATGAATAGCGCAGTAAGTAATAAATGAACAGAACAAGGGGCAGGAAATAGAAGATAAAAATGTGGGAAGAAAAGACCATCAGTTAGGACGCGCGATTTGTCCACAACGCCCAGTAGATGGCGCCCTTTTCACTCTCGGGAAGTTTGTTTACCTGCGCGCCCATGA
This sequence comes from Candidatus Hydrogenedentota bacterium, assembly GCA_034408725.1. GTDB lineage: Bacteria > Hydrogenedentota > Hydrogenedentia > Hydrogenedentales > SLHB01 > JABWCD01. Next base: position 26,415 of record JAWXCN010000173.1, on the reverse strand, counting down.
AGTGCTCGTCAATAGGCGAGACCAATGCCATCCGGTGGACGTCCCCTGCTATAAAGCGTGTGACATTGCCGCCGACTTCTCCGCTGCGTTCATCGGCGGCGCTTGCGCGGGGCTTGAGTGGATTGTAGTGCCCAACGTAAATCGTCTTGCCGTCGAGCATTCCCCGGTGGGTCGTCAGCACTTCGTATTTCATAATGTGCGCATAGTCGTAGAGATCGTTTGGTGGAAATTCGCCGCCCGCATCGAGCAGTTTCGCGGTGACTTCGATCCTGCCGAGCGTGGTGACTTTGGCGTCCGCGCCGCCGGTATTAGATTGCCCGCACGCCCCGCACAGGAACGCCAACGCAAGCATCAGTGACGCGGCCTTCATGATTTTTTCCCATCCAGATTGTTGAGCGTCCAGCACGGTTCCCATCCCGCGGACAGTTCCAGAACGGGTCCATCGTTTGTGATTGGATGCACTGCGCGAAGGTCCATGCTTTCGCCCTGTATGATAGGCGCGTCCGCGAGCCTCATGACGCAGATTGGCGCGCCGGCCGATTCCGAGCCGCCGCCATCGACGGGGCATTTCGTGAACAGGACGTATCGCGCGTCCGGCGACAAAGCGCCGCCGTATATATGGAAGCCGTCTTCGCCGAAGACCAGCTTGCTGTCACTGCCGTCGCCATTTGCGGACCAGAGTTGTGTCCAGCCATAGCCGTCTTTCGCTTTTTGTCCTTTGGGACGCGATGAATACAGGATGCGTTGCGAATCCGGGAACCAGTCAGGTGTGCAGCTTTGGAAAATGTGCACGGGGTTTACATCTCCGGATTCCGAGTTCATCCGCACGACGGTCCACGATTCACCCTGGTGGTTGCCGGTGCCGGTGAGCCATTTCCCATCGGGCGACCAGAACAGTTGCTGGTAGATGCCTTTGCGCGGCATTTCGCGAATGGTTTGTTTGGATGCAATATCGATAATCTGGATGGCTTTTGGCGTGAGGCAAATAATTGCTTTGCCGTCGGGCGACCACGACGCCCATGGATAGCCGCCGGGTGCGGCCAACGATTCAGGATTCGAGCCATCCGGCATGGCCACAACGGGTTCACCCTGGAATCCCCATTTGTCGTGATCGATCTTCGTGCCTTTTGCAAGCCGGCGATAGAGCAGCCGGTTGCCACCGGGCGACAAACGCGGCGCGGCTTCTTCAAACTCCGCGGTATTCGTGATATTGCGTTTGTCGCTTCCATCCGGACGCATCACGAACAGGTCCCAGGTGGCGTTGTCCGCGCGCGCGCCGAACACGATCCATCCGGTACTACGGAGTTCGGTTGCCAGTAAAGCCTGGCGATCATCCGCGAACGCGACAGAGTTGGCCAGGAGAATGCAGAGCAATGACGCGCCGTGCCGCATGCAAAGTCTCACGATTTGGCTCTGGCACGTTTGTACTGCGCGCCGTCAAAATCCGGAATGTCCATCGGTTCGCCGCCTTTCAGCGCGGATTCATGCGCGACGATGCCCGGCACGGTATAGGCCAACGCTTCGTATACGTTGACCGTTGGCAACCGGTCATGCGTAATGGCGCTGATAAACTCGTGCGTGAGAAACGTGTGCGATCCTTCGTGGCCGCTTTTATGGCGCAGCGGTTCCGGCAACATATCGGTGGCCCAATATTCGGGCACCTTGTATTCCTCAAATTCCGCCATCGTCCGTTCGAAGCCTGCGTCGTCTTTTTCCGTTTGTTTGCCGGACCGCACGATAACGGGGGGCGCGCCAGTCGAACTCTGCGTGTAGAGGCTCATCTTATTGCCGATCCATTGCGCGCGTTCGCAGCCGCGATGCGCGCCGCGCCACCAAACGTTCATGCGAAACGCGTGGCCGCGGTCCGTGGTGAACATCGCAGACCCATTCCAGAACGGGTTGTCGTACGCGTTATCCTTGAGGATCGGATCGTCGTCGCCCCATCCGAGGCAGGTGACATTGACAAGCCGCTCGCCGGTGACGCCGATGAGCTGCGATGAACTGTGCGTGGGGTAGTGCATGGGCGCCATTCCATAACGCCACGTGCGTTTGCCATTTTCGGTGTAGAGGACTTCGAGGCCGGGGTGCTGGTATTCCGCTTCGCAATAGTAGAGGTCGCCAAACTTTCCTTCTTCGTACATCTTGCGCGCGCTGATCGTGGTCTGCTGGTAGTAACCGGTTTCGGCCATCATATAGGAGAGACCGTATTTCTCGACCGTCCGCTTCAGCGTGTGCGCTTCTTTCATGCTGCCGTATGCGGCGGGAACCGCGGAAATGCAGTGTTTCCCGTGCTTCATGGATTCTACGACATGCTGCACGTGGAGCGGACCGTCGGTGAAAATGCCAACGGCGTCAACGTTGTTGTCTTTGACGAGTTCCTCGAGAGAGTTGTAGGAAGTCGAGCACTTGTAGGTGTCCATCAGACGCTTACGCCGGTCTTCGCGTAAATCGCTTACCGCAACGACTTCGCAATCGGGGTGTTCATGCCATTGGAACGAGCAGCCGAAGTTTCCTCCGACGACGCCTATCCGCACTTTCTTTGGCGCGGTGTCAACCGCGAACGCGTGGTGCGCGGCCAACACCGCCGTGGAAAGGCCTACTCCGCCCTGAACGATAAAATCGCGCCGTGACACATCTGCGCCGGACGATTCCGCGCCTGACGCTAACTTTTGCTGAGACACCCTCTATGCTCCCCTCTAAACGCCAGACGCGTTTGTATCAAACCTTGTGCAGGCGGTTACTGTAATCAGCGGTGAAAGTGCAGTCAAACCGTAGCACAGAGTTCCGATTCGGCATACCCGAACGCACCGGCTCGCGCGAGGCGGGGGAATCCCGTATGCTCTTCCCGGGGATTGACTGGGGACAGACGATGGACGATTCGTTCGCACTGGGGTTTTGGGATTATACCGCGTTTACCCTGTACATCGCGGCGGTCTGCATCGTGGGATGGTGGACGGGGCGTAAAGAGCGGACCCAGGCCGACGATTATTTCCTTGCGGGACGATCGCTGCCATGGTACGTCGTCGGATCATCGTTCATCGCATCGAATATCAGCACCGAGCATTTCATCGGCATGATAGGCGCCGCGTATATCTTTGGCGTTGCGCCCGCGGTGTACGAGTGGTCCAACGTCGCGTCGTTCACGCTACTTATCTGGTTGTTTATTCCGTTTCTACTCGCGTCGCGGGTGTTCACGACTCCGGAATACATGGAACAGCGGTTCGGGCCGTCATTGAGATTCTTCTTCGCGGGGGTGACGGTTATCAGCAACGTTATCGCGTTCCTGGCGGCCGTGTTGTATGGCGGCGCAATCGGTTTACAGGAACTTTTTGGATGGGAATTGTGGCCATCGATCATCGGGCTGGGACTGCTCGCTGGCGTTTGGGCCATTTACGGCGGACTCAAATCGGTGGCATGGTCGGATTTCATGATGTTCGTGGTCATGATTGCCGGAGGCGCGATGATTACGGTGCTGGGTCTGTACGATCTTAGTGGCGAAGAACGGTCTCTAGTCTCCGGCGTTAAAATCATGATCGAGCGCAATCAGGCAACGGACGGCGCATGGCGCGATGCGGTCGTGGCCACCGCGCCCCACATCACGGGAGAGACGGAGTACAACCGGCTTTCGGTGATTCAGCCCGCGTCGCATACCCTAGCGCCGTGGCCCTTCATCATATTCGGCGTGTTTTCACTGAGCATCTGGTACAACGTCTGCAACCAGTTCATGATTCAGCGCGTGTTGGGCGCGCGCAACTTGTACCACGCGCGCATGGGCATTGTGTTTGCGGGATACATGAAGATAATTCTGCCGGTAATCATTGTCGTGCCGGGGCTCATTCTGTTTGCGCGCGATCCGCAGACACTATTGTTGCCGTGGGACCAGGTTCGGCCCGAGGCCGACAAGGGCTACATCCGCATGCTGCAAGAAGTCGTGCCCCAGGGATTGCGGGGACTATTCCTGGCGGCGTTGTTTGGTGCGATCCAGTCCACGGTGAATTCCGTGCTGAACTCGACTGCGACGGTGTTCACATTGGACATCTATAAACGCGGGCTCAATCCGAACGCATCGGATCGGAATCTTGTGGCCATGGGCGTTATTTCGTCGGTCGTGTTTCTCGCGATCGCGATTGTCCTCGGCGGTTTCATTGGTGCGTTTGGAGAGGGGCTATTCGGTTACATACAGGCCCTGTACGCCTTCTTTGGCCCGCCGTTTGCCTCGGTGTTTTTGTTGGGCATACTCTTTCGCAGGATCAACGCGAATGGGGCGATTGCGGGTGTTGTCGCGGGATTCGCATTCGGGATTTTGGTGAAGATTTACGTTGACGTTGCCGCGAATCCTTTACCGGTGTTGGAGCCATTCGCAATGCAGGCGATCTTTAATTGGGCGTTCTGCACGCTCGTGTGCATCGTTGTAAGCCTCACAACGAAACCGCCGCGTCCGGAACAGGTCGCGGACCACCTGACATTGAACTGGTCCACACTCAATATCTTCTCAGAACTCGGCAAGCATTGGTACACGAATGTTGTGGTCTGGTGGGGGCTCTTCGTGCTCATTGTTCTGGGACTGTTCATGACACTATCAGGATTGTTTATTTAGGGAGGGCGCGCGTCCTCGCGCGCTTGGCATATGGACATTCCAGCAATCGGCACGCGCACGCATTCGCTTGTTTCGCATATGCACAAGGCCATGAGCGAAACAAGCGCGCGGGACGCGTGCCCTCCCTACGGGGAGCCTTCGCCCGATTGGTTGGCGGCCCATTCCTTCCATGCGGCGAGTGCCGCCTCGCGGTCTGTCCTGCGCGCCCAGGGGTCGAACGCAATCTTTGGCGCCCCGGTATTCTTGAGTTGTTCAACGGCGGCGATGCGCGTGCCTAAATAGTCGCTGGCGAGCGCGGCGACGAGGATTCGCGCGCGGTCAGGTTTTTCAGCAATGGCGCGCGCGGCTTCATCGCGAGCCGCAGGATCGGGACTTCCCAACATTTCAATTAGTCCATCGGCGGGCAATTCCGCCGCGGGTTTTGGCGACGAAACGGCTGGCGCGGTTGCATCAAGCACCTCCGGTGCGCGCGTGCCGCCCGTTTGCCGGTTCAGGTCGTCCTTTACGCCCTCGAGAAATTCGAGAAACGATCCCAGAGGCATGTATCCATTGAGGTCGCCGACAACTTCGCCGTGCGTATTAATAATGATCGTGCGCGGCATCGACTGGACGTTGTACGCGAGCGCGATCGCGGGTTGTTTATCCACATCTATTTTCAGACAGATATAGTCCGCGAGCGCTGTCGCCACCGAATTGTCCGCATACACTTCTTCGTCCAATCGCTTGCACCATCCGCACCATTCCGCCGTAAAATCGATGATAACGGGACGGGCCTCCTGCCGCGCCTTCGCAACCGATGCCTTGTAATCGGTAGACCAGGGAATCGCTCCATGCGCCGCGCACGCGAACAGCGCGATCATGACCGTGCGAACGATGGCGTGCGCGACGTTACTTCGCTGGCGCAATGGTGGTAAGGCCATCATCGTCGTCCTTTTCGGTGGGGTAATTGTTGTCTACCTGTTTTGTCTGGAACTCCGATACCAACGCCGCAATGATGGGGTCATCCGCGATGTTTTCCAGCAAGGTGGTCACCGTATTGTTTTCCGCCACAAACGTGCCGCCAATGTAGCGTAGATCGAGTTTGCCTACTGACTTGCCTTTGTCCGTCACATAAACGATGGATGATTTGTTGGTGGTGACTGCATCGCCGGCAGGTTGTTCAACATCCCCTCCCACAATGACATCAATCTCGAAGAAACGCTCTGCCAGCGCATTCATTGCCGTTTCATCGGCGAACGCGAGCAACACAATGAAATCGGATTCGGCGGAGGCCTTTGGCAAGGCCTTGGCGATTGCCTCCTCCGGCGCGGTGATGGTTAGTCCGGCGCCGATCTCGTCGGGAAGGAGTGTGTCATCGACGATTCCCAGCACGGCGGCGCGGTAGCCGCTTTTAAGCGTGACGAGACGATACGCCGGAGTGACTGGCGCACCATTCGCGCCCAGCACATTTGCGGACACAAAGAAAGGATGCTTCCGTACTGTTTCCACGAGTGTTGCCTCGGGAAGTCCGGCCTCGCGTTGACCGATATTGACCGCGTGATAGCCAATGGCTTCGTAACCGCGCAGTATGTAGTCCAATTCCAGCAGTTCCCATGGACGGCCGCCCGCGGTTATGTTGCCCGCATCGACGATGAGCGTGTCACCCGAGCGCGACTGATCGACGAAGGTCTTGCGCCGTGCAATACCGCCCGCAACGCCCGCGGAACAGTTACAAGGGCTGATGTGGCCGCGCGTATCGCAGGTGTACAAAATGGTGAGACTGTCTGGAGGCGCTACGGAGGAAGGCGGCGCGGCAGGCCTCGCGGGGGTGCATGCGAATGGAAGCGCAAACACGATTGCAGCACAGGCGCACGTAGAAATTGTTTTTATGAGTCGAATCAGCATATCAGTGTGTCAACGCGTAGGCGATGATGTTCGAGTTAATTTCTTTGGAATTCTGAATTTCATTTCCGCCGCAACAACAGCAACCCTGGACGCTCGGTACGTCATTCAGTCCTTCCGACGAATATATCAGCACGATCTTTCCGTTCAGCTCGAACCCTTCCAGCAGCGTAGTGCCGCCGTTCTTCAGGCGAATGCGTTTTACGTCGTACACCGACTGAAAGAGCGCGTGCTCCATCGGGATTTTCTTCAGTTCAGTGTCCGGATACATAAGCTTGAACTCGCGGCGAAAGGAACGGTCCCATTCCGGTGACGAGCAGCCAGCGGATGCCAAAAGAAAGCCGCCGCGTTCCAGGTACGACTTAATGTTTTTGCGCTCCTCCTCGAACAGGGAGAAATTGCCTTCCCCCGTCATGATTGAAAACGGGTAATTGAACAATTCGTCCGTGCCGGCTTTGACTGGGGTGAACGCGGCGTCCGCGTCGATAAACGTTATATCGCTGAGCTCCCGCATGAACTTGTCGCTGAAACAGCGGGAACTTTTTGATCCGGCGTACACAAGGTTGGCGCATTGCACGAGTTCGAGGCGCGGATTCGTTTCACTGTTTTCCGCTGCGATCACCGGCGTATGCGTGGGCGCCATGCCAATGGCCACCATTGCGCAAAAGGCGGCAAGCATGTTTTTGAATCGTCTGCACGTAATCATTATTGTTCGTCCGCGATGCGTTCAAAATAAGCATCGATAATGGCCCGGTACTCTTCCACGACTGGCTCGGCGGGGCCTGTTTCCACGTTTAATTCGTTTTCCTGCGGCGTTTCGATTTCTTCGAGGCTTCCCGCGATCGTTGCAACACCCTCCGCGGCGCGGGCATTCGCATTTGCCTTTGTCCGCGACATCGCGCTTTCCTCAGTCGCCTTTCCCTTTTGGCCCTCGGGGCCAAACATATCAATGGGCGCGGCGCTTTGACTGCCATTTCCAGCCATGCCGCCCGGGCTTGGCATAAACCCTGGCTTAACGCTGTTTTGCATCTGGGCCATTGTATTGCCGGCGTCGAGGCCCATAGTAATCCGCAGCCGCGATTCTGATTCCGAACTCGATCCCTGTGCCTGTTCCACCCGTTCGATCATCTGGTCCAACAGACGCGCTGCCTCATCAGCTTTCTCGTGACCGCTCTGGCCGTCGCCTTTCGACAGGCCGCCCATGGCCTGTTCCATGACCGTCGGAATGTTTCGTCCATCGATTCCGTCGACAATACCACGTGCGTCGCGGCCCACATTCGGCAATTCGACTTCGATTTCGGCGGCGTGTTTCGCCAAATCGGATTTCAGATCGATAATCGCTCCGCGAATTTCTTTCTGCGCCTGGCCCAGTTCCTTCAGACGTACGTGTTGGTCAAGCGACGGGCTTCGCACGTCGCGATAGGACCGCGCCTGCCGCTCGAGATCCGACTGCGCGCCGTGAATGGCCTTGAACGTTTCAACGTCCTCGAGCAGCTTGTACATTTTCGCGATCTCATCGGCGGGTTTTTGAATCTTCTCCGCGTAATCCTTTTTCCCCTGGCCGAGTTCATCGAGCGCCAATTGCTGGTTCTTCGCGGCGTCTCCGGCGGTTTGGCCGGGGCTGGCGGCTTTGGCATCCGCCGCTTGACCCAACTGTTCCGCGCTGTTGGCCATCAGATCGCGCGCGCGCTCGAGCCGTGCGGCCGTTTCGCCCAAAGTCTTTTTAAATTCTTTCTCGATGTCGAACACCGCGGGCGCCGCCGCTTCCTGGCGAAACTGTTCCGCGGCTTTCGCCGTCTGTTCCGCCAACGCGGACTGTCGCGCGGCCAGTTCTGAAAGTTGACGCTGAATCGCATCGTTGGCGGCTGGCGCGTTTCCCAACGCTTCCCGCAGGGCGCGCGTTTCGGCTTCAATGTTTTTTTGTTCCGATGCAATGCCGTCCATCGCGCTCTGTAGCGCGTCATACTTTTCTTTCAAGTCGTCCGCAGTCGTTTCCTGTTGTTGAAACGCCCGGTACTGTTCCTCGGAAATGATGGTGATTTGGTGTGCTGGTGTCGACTGAGTTTGTGGTGTCAGCGGCAGGGTATCCACCGCGGTAGCATAAATATCAATCACGTCTCCCGGACGGACGCCGAGGTCGTTGAGGTCAAGCAGTTCCACGGCGTTGGCCAGAACTTCACCGCCATTGCTCGTAAATACCTGTTTGGGTGTGTCTCCGGAACGGTTCAATCCTCGAAAGAGTGTGATGGAAGCAACACCGAGATCGTCGCGCGCCTCGATCTGTATGGGCACTTCCGCACTTGGAATTGCGAACGACTGCCGGCCTGGCACGGTGATGACGATTTCCGGCTTTTCGTCCGCCTGAACCTCTACACGCGCCCGGAATACTTCCGCTCCCACGTTGCCCTCGACGTCCGTGAGGCGCGCTTCAAGTTGCGCGGGCCCCTCCAAAGTGAATGTTCCTTCCGCCGTCTGGGGATCAGTCGTTGGTCCAAATGAGGCCTGCAATTCGTCAATGCTGAATGATCCCTTTTTCAGCGGGCGATTGGATGAGATGGATAACGTGGCATTCGTGCCGGGGTATGCGCGGATGATTCCCGGATCGCCCAGTTGCCGGGTTTTTGGCGGTAAGAACGTGTACGCGGGATATTGAAAGTGTACGTTCACGTTGGCAATGCGCGGCAATTTGCTGATGCTCAGCGGATGTCGCTTACTCCGGCCCCGGTCAACGCGCGCGTGATACACATAATCGGACGTTACATGTTCGATGGTGTGTGCGAACGACGTATCCGATACGCGCGCCATGGGTAGCTCCTGGATGACGACTCCGTCTTTGTTTTCCAGGATCAATGAGACTTCTTCCGGTTTTAGGCCCGAAGTTTCCGCCCGTATTTCCGCATTTGATCCAAAATCAACCTTGAGGCCCTCGGGGGCCATGAGGAGCCGTGTCGGACTGTACGGCGGATGATCTCCGAATGGATCGAGATAGCGAGGAAGCACGGCCTGAAACACGCCCGTGAACACGAGTACAGACAGGGCCATGAATACTGCGATTCCGGCGAGCACATACGATTCTTTGTGCAATGCGGGCGGCGAAAGTGTTTCGGTATGCGTAACGTGCGCGGCCTTGCCCGAGGCGAGGCGGACTTCTTCCCGCATTAGGGGGCGCGATGCCCGAGTCGGCGCATCGAGGTAAAGCATCTCTTCAAACTCGAGCGCATTCACCAGATCATTGCCAAGCGTCGCGTCGCTCTGTTCGAGGAGACGCGCCACGAGCCGTTGTTCCGACGATGCGCGCGCTTGGCGGCAATACGTCAACGCCGCGCATAGCGACACGCCCGCGATGCCTGCGCATAGCAGCGCGAGCCGCGGAGGACCGGAGAGTTGCAGCAGTACGTCGGCGTACACAAGCGCAAGCACGATTGCGATGAGGACCCACGCGGCGCGCACCAATGCCAGGGCGCCAATGCGGCGGCGGCGCGACGAGGCATATCGCCCGACGGTTTGTGAAAGGGTAAGCGTGTCTGTCGTCATCACATTACAGCCTGATTTGTGCATATAGTGTACAGGAACAGGGCGGTGCAATTGGACGCGCTCATACCAATCCGCTCCGCCTGCGAATGAACCATTCAATGGCGAGAATGGCAACGATAGTGGTAAAGACTCCTAGCCGGTCCCAGATGTCCACATGCTTTTGTTCCATGCGGGTGAGCCGTTCGTATTGCGTCACCAACCCCGGCAAGGCGTCGAGTTCATCCAGGGCCAGCGACCGGCCACCGGTCAATGCGGCAATATCATCGAGCAACGCCGGGTCAGCAGAGACAAACCGGCTTTCAACGCTATCCGAATACACCGTGAATCGCGCCATTTCAGCCGCGCTGGCATCAATCGACGCCGGCAAGTCGACAAGTGTCGCGTCGAATTCGCCTTCCTCATCCGGTAGATAGCCGGCGGAGTAGGAGCCCGGCGCAGACAGATCAGGCTCCAGCGAAATGAAGGTTTGTTTGCCCGCGGCAGAATTCACGGAAACTTTTGGCGTAAATTCTCCGGCGTCGACGAATTTTGTGCGCACCACGAACCGGACCACGTCGCCAAGATTGTAGGTGTACCGGTCGGTGCGGAAGGCAATTTCCTGTCCTGGTAGGAAATCAGATTCCGATACGAGCCACCGGACCATCTGGCCCCAGAACCGGGCGTAAATGTCATCATGCTGCGCGAGGGCTTGCGGCATGATCGCCCAGCGCCAAAGTCCCGTCGCGCCGACACTCATTACTTTACCCTTGCCATATCGTTGATAGGCAATGATGGCCATTTCCTCGTTATCGCCTGCACTGCGCGCGAGCACGACAGACAACGATTTTTCCTGCGCCACCTTGGTAACACTGACCATTTCCGGTAACTCGCGAATGACCACGTCCGCAGGCACGGATGCGCCAAACAGGAAGGCCGGGTTCATTTTTCCTTCCGGAGTAAGTTCGAACCGCTCACCATGCACCGAATCGCGCTGCCATACGAGTGGTTCGAGCGCGGCCAAGGCTTCGTTGTCAAAACCGTACGAGCGGGCACGGGCAAAAATGACGCCACCGCCGCGTTCACGTACGAAATCCCGCACCAATGCGAGTTGTTCCGCGGTGAGCAGTTGGTCTACGCCTTTGCCTAGAATCAGGCAGTCGTAGTAAAACAATTCATCCCGTGTCCTCGGGAGCGCGATGCCGTCTGAAACATTCGACTTTACCGTTGGATCGGCCGTAGATTTTTCCGCTATCGCAATTATCTTGTCCGCCGTGAGCTGAAATACCGAGGTCACTTCGATATTCGGATCGTGTTGCAAGGCGCGTAAAAGGAATTTGCTGTCCCAGTAGGGACGCGCCTCGACAAGAAGCACTTTCGTTTTCTCATCGACGACGCGCGCAAATACGGTGCGCTCGTTGTTCCGGGTATCGCTCTCGCCCTCGAACGGCGTGACGGCGACCTTATAGCGAAACACGCCCTTATGCTGTTCCTTCACGGGGAAGTCAATGGTTGCTCCGCGTTCGGTTAAGACAACTTTCTCATTCGCGACAACCAAATCGTCCCGGTACAACGACACGTTGGCGTACTGTTCCTGAAAGCCGGCATGCGACAAGGTGACGTTGATTGCGCCCGTTTGGTTGACATAGAGATAGCTTTGTTTCAACCGGGCCGTCACGTATAGGTCATTCGATTCGGTCACTGACCCCACGGGCACGGTCCAAATGCCGGCGGACATACCTTTCAAATATGTTGCCGCGCGTTGGACGTCTCCGCCCGCGTTGTCGCGACCGTCGGAGAAGAGCACGAGCCCCGCGAGTTTACGGTTCGCCGGCACGGTCGCGGTTTCCATCAGCGCGGTGGAGAGGTCGGTGCCATCGCCGGAGGGCTGGCGTCCCGTGAGCAATTCGTCTAGTACGACAGGATCGGCGCCATTGGAAAAGGTGAAGTATTTGACGACATAGTTTGCGGCGAGGTCACGCTCGAATACCGCGCGCGACGCGGTGATCGCTTCACGCACTGCCGCGTCGCGAGTGGCCCCGTTTACGTCTTCCGTTTTCATGCTCGCCGACTGATCCACGACCACTGCCAATATTGGCGCTTGCCCTTCTTGCGTGGCCGATTCCGCCCGCATTGGCCGCATGAGCAACACCATCAACGCAAAGACCGATATGCACCTGAGCAGTGCGAGTCCAAGCCGGCCAGAGCGGTGGGCGCGGGCGCGCCAATACGCCGCGACGGTCAGAAACATGATCACGGCGGCCAGTCCGGCAAGGGCGGAAACCGGGAACAGGGGATGAAACGATATGTCGCCGACGGAAAACATGTTACTTCTTAAGCATGAGCAGTAGCGCCTGTTCGCATCCCAGCACGCACATGGCGCCCAATAGCAGGTACGGCCAAATAGGCACGCCGTCCATCAATGCTTCTATGGCGTCCCGTCCAGAAGCTGCCGCCATTTTGCGTTTAGGCGAAGCCGCCAGTTGCTCGAGCTCGTGGTTCGACAGCGCGAGAAGGTCGCTCTCGCGCGCATCGACGTTTACAGGAAGCGAACCCAAATGGTGCGAGCCTTCCATCACGCGATAGAAACCCTGTTCATCTACTTCCGAGAGAATAACGGACAGCCGCTCGCCCCGGCGGTCCGTGTTCGCACTGACTGTTTTGCCCGATGGCGCAAAAAACTGCACGCCGGTCGCGCTTGCCGATGCCGGGACCGACCCGGACGCGGCTTCGCCTGCGATTGCGCGTGAAACAGCGCCTTCCTGCGGGCGCATGCTCTTGATCATTTCGTGGATCAACGGAATGAACGCGGGGCGCGTCGCGATATCACTTGCGTCTCGCGCGGCGGAGAAATTGCACAAAAGAATCGAACCCGCGCCGAGCGCGCCTTTGCCCAGCGCAAAATTTCCGTCGCCGTACCGCGCAAAGACCTGGCCGCGTCCTTGTACCCGCTCGGTGCCAAAATATTGATAGAAGAGAAGATTCGCGACGTCGCGTCCGTCTCTGAAGCGGCGTAACACCGGCTCTTCAAAGTTTGCGTTCGTCCATGACGCTGATTCGCTGCCTAACGCGCGATGGTTGATCATCGACGTCAACGTGAATGGCAATGAAAAAGTTGTCTTCGAGGCGGACGCGATAGCGTCCAGATTGCTTTTGTCCAACACATCGGACAGGAAATAGACCATTGCCCCACCATCAGCGAGATACGCCGCGATCTGTTCGGCGGAGCGCGTGGGAAGTGGACCGGCGCCGTCCAACACCAGCACCTGCGGTTGTGCAGAGGGCAGATCAAGGTCACGCGCTCTGCATTCACGAGCGCGAACGGTTGAGGCATGCGGCGTGCCGGTATCCAGGGCAAACGGGTCCAACGCGCGCAACACAAAATACCCGCTGCTCTGGGCTTCGCGGGTGGCATCGCTCACAAGGAGCACGTCGATTTGGTTTTGCACGTCGAACACAAAAAAACGATCGTTGTCAGCGCTCAGATTGTCATCCGGAATTCGCAGATGTCCCTCAAACGATCCGGTGTCCGTTGCGCGCAACCGGAAACTCACCGAGCCAGAGGAGGCCGGCGCGAGACGGATTTGACGTTGAAGGGTGTCAACGCTTTCGGGCGTTTGCGCAGGTACCTCTCCAATACGGTCCATTTCCAGCGTAACGGTGATGTCGATGGCCGAAGGCCCATAGTTGGCGACGGAACAAACGATTTCGATCATTTCGGACACCACGGGCGACCTGGGGCGCAGCATTACATTCGTGATTGCGGCGTTTGACGCTGATGCCTCGCCGACAGGCGAAAATACCAGTTTGACATCATCGGGGATTGCGCCGAAAGGCGCGGCAGCCCAGTTTGTGCGTTGAAAGTCCGAAACCAAATATATCGTGCGCGCGTGATTTGGGAACGCATCGAGCTGGTTCACAGCCTCGTCTATGGCGGCCCCGATATCGCCGCGTTCAAGAGTTGGCGCGGAAGCCTGCACGTCTCGCAACAGCGGGGCGGCGCTCGACCCTGGAGTAGCGAGAGATGGCTTGGCCGACGCGCTCGCGAAAATCACGTTCGTGGCGGCGGACGACGGGATGTGGTCCAACAAATCAGATACAACGCGTTGTGCGCGCGCGTATGGCGTCACTCCACCCGCGTTGTACTGCATGCTCAACGAAGAGTCCACCACGATGATCGCGGCTTGCTGTTGCTGTCCTGCATCGGTCATGGCGCGCGCGCGTAACACGGGTTTGAGGAATGCCAGGAGCAGCAAGGTGATGAACGCGGTACGGACAATCAGCAGAATGATGTCGCGCATGCGAAACAACCGGGACTGGCTGGCATGCGCGCGCTTCAAAAACTGGAGCGTGGGAAACACCAGCGTGCGCGGTGTCCGCCTGGTCATCATGTGGACGATGAAAGGCGCCGCGACTGCCCACGCGCCGATGGCGAGCGCCGCGTTGGTCCACGCAAGTGTCCAGCCGCCCACCGTTACCGAGCTCCCCGGTGTAACAGGTATTTTTGCAGCGCGGCCGCGTAGGGCATGGCCGTACTGACCAAATTATATTCGATACCGCGCGCCCGCGCTCCCGCGGCCATCGCGTCCAGATAGGCGCGCAGCTCACGTTCATACGACGTTCCGATGTCTTCCGGGCGCGCTGTAAGCACTTCGCCGTTTTCGGCGTCGATAAAGTTCACGCTGTCCAACGGCGGCAACGTGAGTTCATATCGGTGCAAGACATGGAAGAGGACCACTTCGAAACGCCGATGCCGGAACATATCGAGCGACTGGAAAACAGACACGGGATCGTCGAGCAGGTCACTGATGAGGATCAACATTCCCCGGCGTTTGTGCAGCGCGAACACATCGTGCAACGCGCGCGCAACGGAGGTTTTCCTGCCCGGCTTTTGCCGTTCGAGCAAATTGAGAATGCCGTAGAGATGAGGGAACGTGCTGCCCGCGGGAATGTTCGCGGTAATTTTTTCGTCAAACAGCGTCAGGCCGACCCGGTCGCCCTGTTTTACCAGCAGGTACGCAATGGCCGCGGCAAGGTAGGATGCGTAATCGAGTTTGGAAATTTCTTTCGTTGGGAAAAATGCATTGAAGGCCTTGCCTCCGTACCCCATGGACGCGCTGCGATCCACTACGACGTGGCATGCCATGTCCGTTTCCCGTTCAAACAGTTTGACGAAATAGCGGTCCGTGCGCGCAAAGGCCTTCCAGTCTATCGTGCGAATTTCGTCGCCGGGATAGTATTCGCGATAATCGACGAACTCCGCCGCGGAACCTTTGTACGGCGAACGATGCCGCCCGGCGTACGCGCCTTCCACAATGAGCCGCGCCGCGAACAGCAGGTTTTTTAACCCCATCAGCTCTGCATGGCTCAAATATTTCCATTCAGGATGCTGCGCGCCGCCCCGGCCGGCGGTGGGAAGCGGGGGAGGAGAACTTTGGCGGGATTTGATGCGGGAAAGGTCCACGACAGCTACCGTCCCTTGTAGTCGGGTTCCTTCACGTTTTTCAGCAGCATTTCGATGACGTTCGACGGCGTGATACCTTCGCCCGCCGCCTTATAGTTTGGAATGATGCGATGGCTCAAGACTGGCCGGGCGACGGCGCGGACGTCGTCACACGAGGGCGAAGGTCGGCCTTTCAGCAGCGCGTTGGTCTTCGCGCCCAGCACGAGGTACTGGGACGCGCGTGGGCCGGCTCCCCACTCGACATATTCACGAACGAAGGGGAGGGCGCCGTCTCCCGCGGGGCGTGACGCGCGAGCGAGGTCCACCGCGTATTCGAGCACATGCGATGATACCGGCACCCGGCGCACCAGCGCCTGAAACCTAAGCACATCCTCCTTGCCCAGGACCGTTCGCACGGATGGAAGTTCGGTGGTGGTCGTCTCGCTTACGATACGCAGTTCATCGGCGCGATCTGGGTAGCCGATGTTAATGCTGAACATGAACCGATCCAGTTGGGCCTCCGGCAACGGGTAAGTGCCTTCGTGCTCGATCGGGTTCTGCGTTGCAAGCACGAAAAATGGAGGGTCCAAACGATAGGTCGTACCTGCCGCGGTGACTGTCAATTCCTGCATCGCCTCGAGCAGCGCGGCCTGCGTCTTGGGCGGTGTGCGATTTATTTCGTCCGCAAGCACCAGATTTGCAAATAGCGGGCCGCGCACAAACGTCATGACACGCTGGCCCGTGGCGGAATCGGTCTGCAGGATTTCGGTGCCTGTGATGTCCGAGGGCATGAGGTCCGGCGTGAACTGAATCCGTTTGAAGTTCCATCCGAGGCATTGGGCCAGGGTTTTCACAAGGAGGGTCTTTGCCAGGCCCGGCACGCCGACGATAAGCGCGTGGCCTCGCGCGAAAAGGACGGTGAGCACCAACGCCAAAATGGGATCCTGCCCGACAATTACCGTGTGCAGTTCTGTCCAGAGGTCTTTCATTTTGTGTTCAAATTCGACCGCCAGTTCGAGGTCTGCTTCCAATGCAACGGGACTTGTAGCCATTCAAACAATCCTCGCGCCGCGCGTTACGCATCACACCATAAGATTACGGATCGGCCCATGTTGAGCCGTCATCTTACCTGCGGCAGTTCCTGTCATTCCAGCGCTGATTGCAGCGTGCAGAATGCGCACAACTACCTATTATGCGTTTCTGTATACCTGTGATCGCCATGCTTCGTCGAAGTTTTGGGGGGCGAGTTGCCTCAAGGAGTTACTTTCTTCGAATCGCCAGGTTTACGGTATAATTCCCGTAGTGAATGAGGGTGCATCGGGGGGCCAACAATGAAGCGCCGAAAACGCGCCGCGCTGATGGTAGTTTTAAGCGGGGCCGCGACCATAGTTTCCGTCATCGTCATGCGCGCGGCCGCGGGCACGGAACTCCCGCCGCATTCCACGCATAATCCCGAGGGGTTTCGCTCCGCGATGTTGTGGTTTGAATTGGCCGCGTCACGCGAGGAAGTATTCGCGGTCCTGGGTCCGGCGCATTTACCCGATGGGGTGGCGCGGCGCAAGCAGCTTGACACCGCCAACTATTACGATTTCGCGTTCATGGTTTGCTACAGCATATATAACGCATGCCTCATTTACTTCGTCACGCAGCTTCAGCTTTATCGGTTAACGACACTATTAAAACTCCGCGTGTTCCTCGCGCTGGGATTGAGCCTTGCGGCGGCGATGCTCGCCGGTGACATCGTTGAAAACGTGCAGTTGTTGGCCATGACAAAGGCTCCAGATTCCGTTGACATTCCAGACGCATCGGTCTTGACGCTGATGTATTGGACTCGTGTGAAATGGGGCGCGATATTTGTGACATGCCTGATGTTGTGCGCGGGGTATGCCTCGTATTTCCGCCGCATACCGACGCTGTCGCTCTCCGCAATGTACGCGGTCGCGGGTGTTACAGGGCTTGTTTCCATTTCTTTGCCCAATGCGCGTCCGTTGCTGGAAACCATTGGTTCGCCTGCAATCGCATTGGCGTGGGCGACGTCGCTCGTGCACGCGATAGGTTTTCTCGTGCGCGGGCCTGCCAGTTTTCCACTTCCGAAGCAAGCGCAACAGCGCCGCGCTGTTGCGCACCCCGATCCCTGAAACGTGTTACGGGCCGATTCGCAGCAACACTTTTAGTATGCCCGGCGATTGAGCGTGTTCGAGCGCTTCCAGTGCGTTGTCGAATGCGTATTCGGCGGAAATGAGCGGGCGCACCTCGACGGTGCCGAGCGCCAACGCTTCGAGTGCGGGTGCAAATGGTCCGCACCGAGATCCGATAATCCGTACTTCGTTGATGACGGGCAGGCTCAAGTCCAACGTGATATCGCGCGCTATCGTTGTCTTTAGCACCACGGTTCCTTCCGGCCGCACCAGTTCGCACGCGCGGCGAAGTCCATCGGCCGAACCGGTCGCCTCGACAACGATGTCTGCGTTCGCATCGATATTATCCGTCGCGAGCGCTATCTTTATTCCGAGGCGTGATAACAACGAAAGTTTGTCCGGATGCTTTCCAACGCACAGGAGGTTTTTAGTGCGCAACCACAAAACTTGGGCGATGACAAGTCCGAGTTTTCCATCACCGAGCACGATAACCCGATGTTCAGGATCAACCGATATTTGTTCGCAAATGCGAAACGCGGCCGCGACCGGTTCGGTGAATACGGCGACTTCATCCGGCACGCTATCGGGGACGATGTGCAGATTCGTTTCGGGTAGCGTCAGAAACTCCGCAAATGCGCCGGGCCGATGAAGGATGCCGAGCACGCTCCGATTGGGGCAGTGGTGTGGCATGCCGCGCAAACACAATCGGCATGTGCCGCAGACGCAATTAATCTCTCCGGCCACGCGTTTTCCACGCAGGTGGTCGTTTTCGCAGGCTTCAACCGTCCCTACGAATTCATGGCCGGGAATTCCGGAGAATCCCATGTACCCGCGCAGCAATTCGATGTCGGTGCTGCATATTCCCGCCATCCGCACGCGCACCAGCGCCTCACCCACGGCGGGCACGGGTATTGGCGCGTCGATGAGTGTGGCATGACCGTTGAATTGAAGCGCGCGCATCCTAGAAAATCAGCAGGCCTTTCGTGTCTGTGTGCGACCATACCGAAAGTTCGTTTGTGACATTCTTTCGCGTGCGCGCGAAGTCCACGTTCCAATCCGATGTGCCCGGTGAAGCGCCTAGCGCGGCAAACGGGATGGCAATTTCCGCGGACCAACCGACCGGCCACGCTTGCGTGACCGCGCGCCATTCGGCGTTCCACGAAGCATCGCCATCGCGGCTATCGAATTGCGTCCCCAGCGGATTAATCGTAAACCGGCACTCAGGGTGGCCCGTGGGACGGAGCATGATCGTTACGGATTCTTCCTCGGTGAGCGATGCGTCACGCGCGGTGTGCGCCGCCGACATTGTGTTCATACGGGGTTCGCGCGCGTAGACGGCGATAAATAATGTGTCGTTGGTATGACAGGCGCGGACCGTCGTTTGCGCTTCGGCAAACGTCAAGGTCGAGATGTCGATGAAACCGTCGATCTGGGCCTTTTGCGGCCACACCGGTTCCTTGAACGAACCGTCCAACTCAGGCGCGGACTCTACCGCCGCGGAGATTGCAGCGGCCGGTTCTTTCAATGCGAAAACGCGGGGGTTGCGCAGCACCGCTGTCTCTTCCCGTGACTCGACGACGAGTTTCACGAACCGCGAGCGAAACGGCTTGGTAAGGATTGCGGGTGGCCGAACACCGGATGCGTCTCTCGGTAACCATTCCTGGACGCGCTGAAACTGTTTGCCGTCGGCGCTTTGTTCGATGCGCACGCTGGTTGCTTCGATGGTGTCAAAATCGACGCGGAAGATTGGACCGGGCGCTTCGATGAAATCGTACAACGCTTCCGCGCGGTTCGGCGTGTCGGCGAACTGCGGTTTCGTTGGCGACTCGAACGGCGCATAACCCGCCGGGATGTTTACCGCGCGATACGGCAGGACTGAATATCCAAACAGAATTCCGGCGGGAACAAACAATCCCTGGGCCGTGACCGTGCTTACAATTTTTTGGCGGCGCGCTTCATCGAAACCGGGATCAAGCTGGGACTGCGATTCGACGACGCGCACCAATTGGCCCAATATGCCACGATCGTATTCGGAAGTGTATTGCGCCTCGAGTGAAGTCCAGTGCGCAAGGTTGCAGTAGAACCCTTCTACCAATGCCACGCCCGGCGATTTGCGCGGCAACGCATTCCCATGTTGTTGCATCCATTCTTCAAACCGCGTCAGTTCCGCGTCGGGGTGTCGTCCCGCGAGAGTTTGCCTGTTCAAATACGTGACGAGTGTCCCAAGCACGTCGTCCACCGTCGGTGATTCGGGCGAGATTAGAAAGTAATCGTGAAAAGCCGCGGGCCAAACCGTAGTGACCGGACCAACGGGCAACGGCTTTTGCTTCGGTGGCACAATCACAGGTTCACGAGGCGGTGCCTGGCGATTCGGCGCCGGCTCCGCGGGTTCGCGCGGCGCTGATTGCGGGAGGGGCTCTACGGCTTCCGGTTTTTCCGCGGGCTGCTTACGCATGATTACCCCGCGGTTGCCGGAAGGTTTCTCCGCTGCATGGACGAGTGAGCCGGCCACAATCAGTGCGGCGACGGCCAACACGATTATGAATGAGCGTCGAGCCGCTTTTATTCGAATCAGTCCTGACATTCGCAGCCCCTGGAATAAGACATCAAGTAAAGGGGCTTCGGCGCATCGCCGAAGCCCCTTTGGAAAGTTACGCCCACGTAATCGCCGACTTCTTGTCGAAGATCAGGCATTGCTTGAGGGTATCAACCGCTTTCTTGAGGCCCTCGGTACGGGACATCATCGAGTCTTCGTGTTCGATCGAGATCGGGCCGTCGTAACCGACCATGCGCAATGTCGATGCGAAATCTTTCCACCATTCGATGCTGTGGCCATAACCGACGGTGCGGAACAACCATGAGCGGTTGAGCTCGTCTCCATAATGTTTCGTGTCGAGAACGCCGTTGACCGTCGCGTTCTGTTCGTAGACCAGCGAATCCTTTGCGTGGACGTGGAAGATCGCCTTGCCGGTCATCGCGCGCACTGCATTGACCGGATCAATGCCCTGCCAGAAGAAATGGCTCGGATCGAAATTCGCCCCGATGTTGCTGCCGCATTCTTTGCGCAGGCGCAGCAAGGTTTCCGGGTTGTACACGACAAAGCCGGGATGCGCCTCGAAGGCCATTTTGACGCCGTTGTCCGCAGCGAACTTCGCCTGTTTCGTCCAATACGGAATCACCTTTTTTGACCACTGCCAATCAAGCACTTCGAGAAAATCGGGTGGCCACGGGCAAGTTACCCAACTCGGCTTTTGTGCTTTCTCGTCCGAACCGGGACAGCCGGAAAAGTCGATGACGACTTTTACTCCGAGAAGGTTCGCGAGTTTAATCGTGTCGGTCTGCACCTCGATACTTTTTTTCGCGAAGCCTGCATCGGGGTGCAAACAGTTGCCATGGCAACTGAGCGCGCTGATTTCGAGCTTCTCACCTCTAATCATTGCGAGCAGTTCATCGCGCTTGGGTTTCGAGGCCAACAACTCCTTCGTCTTGCAATGCGCGTCACCAGGATAATTGCCGGTACCCAATTCGACTGTTTGCAAACCGAGCGGCCGAATCACTTCCAACACTTTCTTCAGCGGCAAGTCGCTGAACATGACTGTCAAAAAACCAAGTTTCATTGAAGTCTCCTCCCTTTAATAAACCACGGGGACACGGGGGACACGGGGAATTCAATGCGAAAACCTCATATCACCTCATCACCCCTGGAAAACTACATTTGTTCGGTAGCTGCTTGATCGCTGACTTAAGCTCCAACACCTCCAGCGGACAATCCTGCCAATCGTGCTTCCAGCAAACAATTAAATCGCTGCCATTAATGTCGTGATGCTTTCCTTCCTGTATGGCATTTCGAGCTCAATTTCCCGTGTTCCCCGTGTCCCAGTGGTCAGATCGAAACTCGCTTCATACCGTCCTTCAGCAATCGCTCGTGGAAGTTGAGCAGAAAACCGCGTTTTAGCCCAAGCAACTTGAGGTACGTGATGATCTGCGCCAAATGATTGTCCGTTAATTCGCTCACCGCTTTCAGTTCGAGGAGCAGTTATTCTTCGACCACCAGATCGGCGCGCAAACCAATTCCGAGATCGTGGCCTTTATACGTTACGTTTACAGGGACCTCGCACGCGACTTTGAGCCCACGGAGCCCTAGTTCAATGAAGAGTGCGGCCTGAAAAAGTTTTCATACAGTCCCGGGCCAAGTTCCCGATGCACCTCGGTCGCCGCCGTCAGCACATTGTCGATCAACTCCTCGGGTGCTTCGGCCAGTAAACGTCCATCCATGACTTGCATCTCCACGGTTGCCGGGGATCGAGGAACATATCGTCGTTTTGATTCCCCGTGTTCCCCGTGTCCCCGTGGTTGAATTCTCTTATACTTTTTCCCATTTTTTCGATTTGCTGCTGCGTTCCACCGCGTCGAGCACTTGCTGGCATGCCAGGCCGTCTTCGAACGTCGGATAGGTGACCTTCTTTTTCCCGAGCTGGTTGATGAAGTCGTACATTTCGTGGACGAACAGGTGTTCGTAGCCGATGATATGCGCGCTGGGCCACCAGGCATCGCCGTAGGGATGTCCGGGGTCGGTTGCATGTACGCGGCGGAACCCTTGGAGGTGGCCGGGGTCCGCGGAATTGTAGTACTCGAAGACGTTCATGTCTTCCTGATTCCAGATCACGCTGCCCTTGCTACCGTAGATTTCAATGCAATTGTAGTTGCGGCGGCCCGGCGCAAAACGCGTTGCTTCGAATGTCGCGAGCGTTTTCGCGCCTTTGATGGTGGCCAGGAAGATCGCGGCATCGTCGACATCGACCTTGCCTTTCTTCGCGCTTTTCTTGTGCCCGGATTTTGCGGCGATGGTCGCGGACGAGTCGGCAAGAGGACGTTCGGTGATGAACGTCCGCATCGTTGCGCAAACGCTGTCGATAGGCCCGATCAGGTTGTGGCACATATCCGTTATATGTGCGCCAATGTCGCCCAGCGTTCCGGAACCTGCGGTTTTCTTTTGTAGCCGCCAGTTCAGCGGAAACTCAGGATCGACGATCCAATCCTGTTGGTAGCATGCGCGGAAATGGAAGATTGTGCCGAGATCGCCTTTCTTGATCATGTTCTTGATCGTCGCGACCGCTGGCGCGAACCTGTACGAAAACCCGCACATGTGATTGACACCGGCTTTCTTCACCGCGTCGGTCATCTGTTCCGCCTGCTTCAAGGTGTTTGCGAGTGGTTTCTCGCAGATGATGTGCTTGCCCGCTTTCGCCGCGGCAATCGCCATCGGATGATGCATTTCGCCCGACGAACTGATATCGACGATGTCGATGTCGGGGCGATTGATCACCGCCCGCCAGTCAGTGCTCGCCTCTTCCCAGCCGAACTTCTTCGCGGCGGCCTTGGTCTCCGCCGGATTGCGCCCGCACAACACTTTCATTACTGGCTCATACGGCATGTCAAAGAAATGCGCAACCTGGCGTAGCCCGTTGCTGTGCGCCTTGCCCATGAACTTTGTCCCGATCAGAGCGACGTTAACTGTCTTTTTGGCCATGATTTCCCCTCCTGCAATGATGTGAATGGAGTAGAGATTATAGCGATTGCGGGACGGGTTGCAAAGACTTAGTCGCGCCGCCATCGCCGAGGTCGGCGCGTTTCGGAGCGAGCGCAGTATCCCTGCGGAAAGAGCTTCACTTCTAACGCAGCGAATCAAACCGCGCAAAAAAATCCGGAAACGTCTTCGACACGCACTCGGGGTCATTGATGACAACGCCGGGGATGCGCAACCCCGCCAGCGCGAAGCTCATGGCCATGCGGTGGTCGTCGTAGGTGTCGATGGCGGCGGCGCGGAATTCGCCGGGAATAATTTCGAGGCCGTCCTCGTGCTCGTGAACCGTTGCGCCGAGTTTTCGCAGTTCAGTGGCGGTAGCGGCGATGCGGTCTGTTTCCTTGATGCGCAAGTTGTGTACGTTGCGGATGCGTGTCGGACCTTCCGCGAACAATGCGGTGACGGCGAGGGTTTGGGCCATGTCCGGCATGGCGTTGAGATCGATGTCGATTCCGGTGAGCAGTCCTGTGGACGAAACCTCGATCCAGGTTGGGCCCCGTTTGATTTCGCAGCCCATTTGTTCGAGCACGGCGGGAAACGCCACGTCGCCCTGGTGAGACGAGGGGGAGAGGTTGTCGACGCGCACGCGCCCGCCCGCGACGGCCGCGGCGGCGAAAAAATATGACGCGCCCGACGCGTCTGCTTCAATTGAATATGTGCCCGGCCGGTACTGTTGTTGTGCCGCGACGTCGAATCGCGTGTATCCGGAATTGGCGGCGGCAATGCCCCGTTCGCGCATCATGGCGAGCGTCAGATCAATGTAAGGTTTTGAGACCAGTTCGCCTTCTATATGAACCGTCACGCCGTGCAGCGAATTGGGCGCAACCATTAACAAGCCCGAAACATATTGGCTGCTCGCGCTGCCCTTGACGCAGGTTACGCCGCCGAAGTCACCGCGCGAAATGAGCGTGATGGGGGGGCACCCGGTTTCAGAAAGCACCTCGACGCCCCACGCGCCCAGCGCTTCAATGAGGTCCCGTATGGGCCGTTCCCGCATGCGTTGAGAGCCATCAATTACGGCGACGCCTTCGAGCGTTGCACAGGCGGCTGCGAGGAACCGCACCGCCGTGCCGGAATTTCCGAGAAACAAGGGCCGCTGCGGCGGTGTGAATGGCCCGCCGCCACAAACAATCATATTGCCGTCGCGTTTGATGCCCACGCCGAGTTCCTGCAATCCACTCAGCATGAAGTCCGTGTCATCGCAGTCAGCGCACTCCTTCAGCACGCTCTCGCCGCGCGTCAACCCCGCCATCACAAGCGCGCGCGCCGTGCAGCTCTTCGAGCCTGGAATTGTGACAGTCGCATCGAGATTCGCGCGCGGTTTGATTTCGATGCTGCTCACGTTGTCCGCCAGATTTCCACGCGAGTGCCCCGGCGCAGGTTGAACGACTCCGCCGCGCTGCCGCGATGCACGGCAATTTCGATAAAGCCCGCGCTTCCCGTCAAAACAACAGCCTGCCCTGGGGCTACGTCGCCGTAGGTTTCCCGGATGCCGGTAATTTCGACGCCATTGAACCGCACGCACAGTGCGTCGCGTGAGTTTATTGTTGATGCGGTTAAATTGGTGATCGCGTTTCCAAACCGGTCTACGTGCGTTACAATGCCGTGAACTACGCCGGCTTCATCTTCCGCGGGTTGCGCAACATCCAGCATCGTCAGCGTTGAAAGCCGGTCGCCCGCGTTTGCCAAGGGGATGCCATTGGCCAAACCCGCCGCCGCCGGCGCAAACATGTCGCGGCCGTGAAACGTCGCGCTGATGGGCTCGAGGATGAACTCGGCATTCGCAATAGTCCGCGCTTCATCAATGGGCGTGCGTCGTGAAACGAATGTGAGGAGACCGTTGTCCGGGCATACAAAGTATTGATTGCCTGCGCGCACCGCAATCGGCAAGCGCGCCGTCCCGACGCCGGGATCAACGACGATGCAATGAATCGTCCCTTCGGGAAACCAGCGAGCAGCCTCGGCGATAAACAACGCCCCGGAAAGCACGTCCTGTGCGGGGATATCGTGGGACAGATCGGCGATTGCGGCTTCCGGACACCGGCGCG
Organism: Candidatus Hydrogenedentota bacterium; assembly: GCA_034408725.1. Lineage (GTDB taxonomy): Bacteria > Hydrogenedentota > Hydrogenedentia > Hydrogenedentales > SLHB01 > JABWCD01. Next base: position 1,214 of record JAWXCN010000173.1, on the reverse strand, counting down.
CGATCACCCCCTTCATGCTCGCTACGTATGGATCGCGGGTGCCGAAATCCGTCGTCAGCGTGATGAGCGGGCGCACGTCAGCATTCCGCGACGCGCACGCAATTGCGACCAGCCCCTTTCGCGGCGTAGAGCGCGCCGTCGGCCGCGGCGATGAGTTGCTCCATGGCGGTGCCGTGAGTTGGATACTCGGCCAAACCCTGGCTGATGGTGACATTGACGAGCTTATTGTTGTGGTCGAGCGTACACGCCGCAATCTGCTCGCGCAGCTTCTCGGCGATTATCTGGGCTTCGGCAAGAGGCGCGTCGGTGTAGAGCACGATTGCCTCGTCGCCGCCATACAGGCCTGCGCGGTCCGCGGGACGCAACACGCTCCGCATGATCGCCCCCATCTCCTGAATGACCCTGCTGCCCATCAGATGCCCGTGCGTATCGTTCACTTTTTTCAGGCCGTCCAGATCCGTCATGGCAATGGTGAACCGGGTCTTGTTGCCCGCCTGCGCGATTTCTTCCGCGAGGTAGGGTTTGAACGACTCGTACGTCAACAACCCCGTGAGCTGGTTGTAATGGATGCGATTGTGGACTTCCGCGTGGAACTGCGATTCGAGCGCGTCCTGCAACATGAACTTCACCACCACGTCGCCAAGCTGAATCTTGTCGCCATCATTGATGCGCGACGTCCGCACGAGCTGGGTGTTGACGTGCGTCCCGTTCATGCTGTCGAGGTCGCTGATTTCATAATATTCGCCGTCGGTATCTGTCCGGCGGCAAATGCGCGCATGCTGGCGCGACACCGATTGCAGATTGATGCTGAGCGTCGCGTCCGGCGAACGCCCCATCACCCACTCGGAGCCATTCAAGATAAACTCTTTGCCAATCTGCCATCCCGCGATTACAACGAGACTGGCACGCTGCCCCTGCATGCGCGCCCGCAAACTGGCCAGTTCATCGTCCAATACAAGGCGGGTCGTGTCACCCGAATGCTGCTTATCGTCGGTCATGCCAATATCCATGCGGTAGTTGCCAGCGCATATCATACCAGCCCGTGATTGCACCTTCAACGCGGGGAAGTCGCCTACCCCAGCAGGCGCACCCGCGCTTGACGCATGGCTCGCAACAGATCGAGATAAGCAACGCGGTCATCGTCGACAAAGAAAACGTCCTGCCGGTTGTTCCCGCGCTGGGTAATGTGGTGGGATAGGCCGGGTATGACGATG